>CAYYJS010000006.1:0-95787 GCA_964472315.1 uncultured Victivallales bacterium
CGACACCCCATGCACTTCCGTTTTCAGTAGATCGCGTTGCGTCGGCAGCGGAGATCCCCGCAGAAGTGGAATGCGCCCCATCGCGCCACGGTCCCGCTTGACGAATCGATGGCAGCGGCGGATAGTCGATGCTGGATCGGAGGGACTGTTCGGCGATGACATACGCGTTCGTCTCGGATATCCATGCCAACCGTCAGGCATGGAAGGCGGTCTTGGACGACCTGCCGCAACGACAGGTCGACGTCGTGTTGTGCCTCGGCGACATCGTGGGTTACGGTCCCGCGCCCGGCGAGGTGTTCGAAAGCGTGTGCGAGCACTGCGACGGTATCGTCATCGGCAACCACGATGCCGTCGTCGGCGGTCGCTGCGACCCGGAGATCTTCAACGATGACGCGCGCCGCATCATCGAGTGGACGCGCCGCCAGCTCGGGTCCGATGCCGAAGCCATGTTCGCCGATATGCACACCGACCTGGAGGGCGATGACTTCGTGGCCGTGCATGCCGACATCGTCGAGCCCGATCTGTTCTGGTACATCGAGAACGCCGAGGACGCGCAAGTCAACTTCGAGGGTTTCCACGTTCCGCTGATGTTCGTCGGGCACACCCACCAGGCCGGACTGTTCGTCCGCGACGAAGCCTCGGGCATCGTCGCCTGGCATGATCCGGTGGATTTCCTCGTGGGTTCCGATCAGCGCTACATTGTCAACGTCGGCTCCGTGGGCGATCCACGCAACGCGGGAGAAACCGAAGGGTGCTACGTCACATACGATGCCGACGCACGGACCATCCGGTATCATCGGATCCCCTTCGCCATCGACGCCTACCGCACGGACCTCGCGAAGAGCGGCCTGCGAATGGAACCGCCGTTCCTGCGGGCGGCGCGGGCGCGGGAACGAACCGCCGCGCCCGACCGTACGCCGGGAGCGTCCATGGCCTCCGAGGTCAGTACGGCCCCGCGCCGCCCCCGTGTCGTGAGCGCGGCCGACGACGCCGCGGCCGCGGCCGGCAACGCGCTCGCCTGGCGATTCGAGCGGAAGCGGCGCGAGGCCATGGAGCTTCAGCAACTGGCCGAGAGCCTCGGCGTCGTGGCGCAATCCGAAGCACGGCGCCTGGATGTGCGCGCGTTGAAACAGGCGGGGCAGCCGCTCGATTTCTCTGCCATCATGGATGTCAAACGCCGGAGCTGGTCGCTACGGAAGGAGCAGGAAGATCGGGAGAACGAGGCCCGGGCGAAACTCGCGGGGCAGCGGAAGATGGATCTGCGGCGCACGGTCGAGCAGAAGTCGCGCGAGCGACAGGAGCGTGAAGCGCTGGCGCGGCAGCAAGCCGAACGGGAGCGGGAGCGCATGCGCAAGGCGCTGGAGCAGCGGCAGCAGGCCGCCCGGGAGCGACGCAAACAGACGGACATGCCCGAAAACGCCACACGGCCGGCCGACCAGGCGGCGCCCGGCGACGAACCCAGGGGCGAAGCGGCGCAACGCCGCGAAGCGCTGCAGGCACGGATTGCCGAGAAACAAAGACTGCGCGAGACCGCACGCAACCGGCAGCGTGAAGAAGCACGCCAGGCGATCCATCGCCGCCGGCAAGCCGCCGGCGCCCCCGGCGACGCCTGCCGCACCGATCCTCCGACCGAATGACCCGGTCAGGCACCCACCGGTATGGTGTCCATGTCGCCGCATGGCCGTGGTCGTCTCGCTTCCGCTCGCCGCACGACACCTTGGCATCACGCCTGACTCGGCCGATCCGCGCCTCCGCGCTCAAGTTCTTCGCGAAAACGGCGGGTGACGCGCTCGGGCGTGAAATTCTCCACCACGTAGGCACGGCCTTTCCGCCCCATCGCGCGGCGATGACCTTCGTCTTTCAGCAGGTCGCACAAGGCGGACGCGAATTCGCCGGCGCTGCTCGCCGCGTATCCGCCGCCGCTGTCCCTGACGTGGTCCGCCGTGACCGCACAGTCCGCGGCGACGATCGCCGGCGTCTCCTGGAGCCAGGATTCCATCAGCACGATCGAAAAACTCTCGTTCACGCTCAGCATGCCCAGGCAAAGCGCCGCCCGGTAGGCGTCCAGCTTGTCCGCCGGGGGGACGAAGCCGAGCGCGCGGACGCCAGGCACGCCGCTGTAGTCAAGGTCGCCCTTGCCGATCAGGACGAGCTGGAGATCAGACCATTCGGCATGGGTCTCGCGAAAGCGCCTGAAGTAGTCCACCAACAGCGGCACGTTCTTGCCCGCCACCTGGCGGCCGGCATACAGGATGAATGGTTCCGAAATCCCGTACTTTGCCCTGAACCGGCCTTCATCGCCGGGTTCGGCCGCCACATCCACCTGCTCGCCGATCAAAGCGGGACGCGGTGCGTCCGGATAGAGACGCGCAAACAGGGCCGCCTCGCTCCTCACATGGCACAGGGCGGCCCCGATGCGCGAAAACGCTTTCCGGTAAATGTGCAGGTAGGCGTAGCGCTCGTCGTGAAGACACGGAATCAGCATGGCTTTGGGCCCCGCGAGCATGCAGCCTTCCACGGTCAGACCAAACATGTAGGGAATGAAGACAAACGCGTCGACCGTGTCGAGTTGCCGCCCGATGCAGTCCAGAAGCGCCGGACTGTGAATCATACGCCGGATGAAATAGGCCTCGGCCAGACGGGGCAAGGGAGATTGGCGGGGATCCCGCGGGCAGGGGCCGGCGCCCTGCATGAGATAACGTCCGTTTAGGAAGTTAAATACCTCGCGGTCGGGGGTCGTGGCGTGAAAGCGGCGGACCGTGACGCCGTCTTCATCCCTCTCCCCCGACGTGTGAAAGCGTACGTTCCAGTCGGCGGCGAATTCCTTGAGGGTCGTCGTCCACACCTCGACATGGAGGTCCGGCTCGTTACGTCTCAGCGCGTGAACAAGCCCGCGGGCCTCCGCTTCGGCCCCGCCGCCGATATCTTTCCCATACCAGGGAATGACGAAAACGATGCGACGGCGCTTGGCGCCGGGGGCGACACGCGGCGCAAGGCGATGCCGCCGGTCATGCTTCCGGAAGACCAGCGCCAGCCACAGGTGGTCGTACAGCCCCCGCAGAAGGATGATCGCCCAGTAATGGACGAACCGGCCTCCGGCGACGGCACGCGCAAGCCGTGCACGAATTCTCCGTCCGACTCCCGCGACAAGCCGTTTCACTATAGGCATGGAACCGTGCCTGCCCCGCTGAAGTCCGGCGGGAAACGCCGGTTCATCTCGTCGAACTCGTCCTTCCGGCTCCGCGTCACCCCCGGCAGCGCCCACAGCGCGCGTGGCGCCCGGTCGGGGCTCTGAAAGGTCAACGCCTTGATCACCCGTTCGCGTTGCGTCATATCCTTCCTTCTCCCATTTCTCGAATACGGTCCGCTGGCGGGCACACCCGACGAGGAATGCCGGCGCTCACGCCGGGGCGCCGGGACGCGGCGCGCCGGCGGCATCGTCCCAGTACGGGGACAGATGGCGCAAATTCCTGACGATGTCCGGGAACACACGGATCACCGTGTCGATCTCGTCGTCGGTCGTGTAGCGGCTGAGGCTGAACCGCACCGAACCGTGGATGGCCGTGAACGGCACGTGCATGGCCCGGAGCACATGCGAGGGATCCAGCGAGCCTGACGTGCAGGCGGAGCCGCTGGAGGCGCAGATGCCGTGCGCGTTGAGTTCGTACAGAATGCCCTCGCCTTCGATGTAGTGACACGAAATGTTCAGCGTATTCGGCAGCCGTTCGGCCCCTCCGCCGTTGATGTGCACGTACGGGATCCGCGATTCGAGCGCCGCCTGCAGTCGGTCGCGCAGCGCCCGGATGCGCGATTCGTCGGCGCGCGCGGCCATCGCCAGCTCGCAGGCCTTGCCCAGCGCCACGATAAACGCGACGTTCTCCGTGCCCGCCCTCAGTCCGCGCTCCTGATGTCCGCCCGCCAGGAACGGACGGCACCGCGCACCCCGCTTCTGGTAGAGCACCCCGACACCCTTGGGCGCATGCAGCTTGTGGCCGGAAAACGACAGCAGATCGATATGCCGGAAGCCGCCGGCAAGGTCGACGTCCAGTTTGCCCATCGACTGTGTGGCATCCGTGTGAAACAGGATGCCCGGATCGGTTTCCTTCGCGATGCGGGCCAACTCGGCCACGGGAAAAACCACGCCGGTCTCGTTGTTCGCATGCATCACCGTGACCAGCAGCGTATCGCGGCGCAGGGCCTTGACGTAGGCCGCCATGTCCAGACGCCCCTCGGGGTCCACGGGCAAATACGTGACCTCGCAGCCGCGGCGTTCCGCTTCACGGCAGACTTCGATCACGGAAGGGTGTTCGACGGCGGTGGTGACGATGTGTCGGCGCGCCGGATTCGCATGGATGGCGCCGAAGATGGCGGCGTTGTTGCTTTCGGTCGCGCAGCCGGTGAAGATGACGTCTTCCGGCGCCACACCGCCGAGAAAACGCGCCACGACCGCGCGGGCGTCACGCACGGCATGGGACGGCCCCCGCGCCTGCTCGTACATGGAACTCGGGTTGAAGTACGCGTCGGTCAGGAACGGGCGCGCCGCTTCGAGCGCCTCGGGCGCGACCGCGGTCGTCGCATTGTTGTCGAGGTAGACCGTTTTCATCAGACGGCGATCACCCGTATGCGTTCGTCCACCTGCTCCTTGAGCGTCTTCTCGACAAGAAGTTTGAGGGTCGCGGTTGCACCCGTGCAGGAGGCGCACGCGCCGGCCAGACGGACAAACACCTGCTCATCCTTGATGTCGATGAGGTCGATATCGCCGCCGTCTCGCCGGAGCATGGGGCGGATGTAAGCCTCCATCGCCTGCTCGATCCGTTTGCCAAGTTGGTACGGCGACCGTACGGGGTGCTCGTCGGGCGATAACGCGGAAACGGCGGCCTCGGCCCCGGCATCCGTCCCGCCGGGGCGGCCCCACGTATCGTCCAACAGATCCTGCAGCCCGCCCGGACTGTGATGACAGCTCATGCAGGCGCCGCCGGCCTTGATGGCATGCGTGATCGCCGGAATCGTCTTGAGTCCCAGTTCCTTGATCTTCCGCCGGATATAGGGCTCGGTGAGCGAAAAGCACTTGCAGACAAGCCGGCCGTCCTCGACCTCCTCCTGCCGGGCATCGATGCCCAGCGCGCGCAAATCGACCCCCCGCTTGCGGGCCCAGTCGAATACGGCGGCGTCAAGCGCTTCGGCGCCCATCACGGAGCAATGGATCTTCTGCTCGGGCAACCCGCCCAGGTAATCCACAATATCCTGGTTCGTGATCGTGAGGGCGTCGATCGGCGTCAGATTCCGCGCTTCGATGATGGCGCACAGCGCCTCGGACGCGGCGATGGCGGACGTGCAGCCGAACGTCAGGTAGCGCGCCTGGACGATCCGGTCCAGCAACGGGTCGTCGGGATGGCGATCGACACGGAACGAAAAACGCAGCGCGTCGCCGCACGTGATCGACCCGTGCTCGCCCAGACCATCCGGATCGTCTATCTCTCCCATATGCGTGCCCGGTTTGCCGTGCACGGCATCCATGAAGAGCTGCTTTGTCTTCTCGCTGTATTCCCAAGCCATAACTCACTCCCGCCGCCAACCGGTCATCCGCGCGGACGCCCATGCTCGCGCCGTCGGAACTATGCCACGGGTCCGGCGCCAAGAAAAGACCCAACCGCATCCCGCGCCATATTTGCCACTAACTTTGGAGCATTATCATTCGAGACGACCGACACGGCAAGTCTTATTGACGAATGCCCCACATCAATCCTTGGTCAGGCGCCGGTACTCGCCCTGCCAGTCGTCCGGCGGCGGCGTGGCGATGTACGCGCGGATGCGCGACAACAACGCCAGGCTGGGACGGTCGGTCGGAATCAGGTCGAGCGCGCGGCCGAGGGTGTCGAAGGCGCGTGCCCATTCGCGTTTCCAGTGCAGGGCAAGGGCTTCTTCATAGAGGCGCACGGCGTCGAGGTGCCGCGGATCGACCTCTCCCTTGCGGCCGACGAGCTCGTAGATGTGCACCGCGCGCGTCTTTCCCATCACGATGAGTTTGTCGAGCAACCGCGTCTCGATATGGTCGCGCGCGGCCTCGCGCGTGCTCTCGCCGATGGCGATCAGCGTGCCATAGTCCTTGTTGGCGGGTTCGAGGCGCGCCGCCTGGTTCACCGTGTCGCCCATGACCGTGTACTGGAAGCGATCCCGCGCGCCCATGTTGCCGGCCGTGAGCACGCCCGTGTTGATCCCGATTCGCACATGCAGCGCATGCCCGAACTCGGCCTCCAGTTCGGGCCGCAACCGGATCAGGCATTCCTGCTGCTCGATCGCCGCCAGGCATGCCCGGACGGCGTGATCGGGCATCGCGAACGGGACCCCCCACACGGCCATGATCGCATCGCCCTCGAACTTGTCCACGTAGCCGTCCCGACGCATGACGATGTCGGTCATGGGGCTCAGGTACCGGCGGAGCAACTCCGTCAGCCGCTCGGGGGGCAGCGCCTCGGAGATCGTCGTGAAGCCCTTGACGTCCGAAAAGAAGACGGTCGCTTCGGTCTTCTCGCCGCGCAGCGAGAAATTCTCCGGGTGGTTCTCGAGATAGCTCAGGACCTTGCGGGACACCATGGTACCGAACATCTCGCGCACCCGCCGTTTCTGGCGCTCCTCTTCCCAATACCGGCAGGTCGTCAGCACGGGATAGACGAGCCCGACGCAGATGATGCTCCACGACGGCAGGAACAGGAGCGCGGCCCGCGTGAAAGCCAGGTAGCCGAGCGCGACACTGCCGATCAGCACGGACACCGCGACGAGAAAGGCCACCCAGGAGCGACCGCGGGCGATGCAGACGGTCAGGACGACCCCCACGAGCAGCACGGCGAGCGCGTTCGCGCCGATCAGCCAGCCCGGACTGCGCAACGCGTCGCCGGCGAGGATGTTATCGATCATCGTGGCATGCACTTCGACCCCCGAAAAACGGCGCGCGAATGGCATGGCCCTGACATCCATGAGCGCGCCGGCGGAAGCCCCGATCAGAACGATGCGACCGCCCAGTTCGCCAGCGCCGATTTCGTCGCGCAACACGGCGGCGGCCGAGTAACTGGGAAACGAGCCGGACAAGCCCGTGCGCGGATTGGTCAGCGTGGCGCGGAAGTTGATGACGATCTGCGCGGTGAGATCGACCGGTACCGGCGTACCGCCGACCTGGACCGAGACGATGCCGTTGTCGTCGTACCGCACCACGCTCGGCCCGGCGTTGCGGTGCAACCGCACGGTTTCCAGGGCCAGGGCCGGATAGATCCGCAATGCGCCAACCGACCAGACGAGCGGATTGCGGCGGACGATGTTGTCGGCATCGGTGACGGCATTGAAGAAAGCCACGTGGGCGTTTTCACCGAGCACCGGCAACGGCACGACGGCTTCGCCCGCCTGCGGCAGCCGCCCCTTCCCGGCGCCCTGACCGAGACAGACAACCCGGCTCCGGTAGTGCGGATCGGCCCGCACCGGCGTGCCGGGAGTCAACTCGCCCTCCGGCGTCATCAGACACCCCAGGATGACGTTTCGTCCGCGGACGGCATCGGCGAAGACGCGGTCGAAGTCGCGGATTTCGGGCGGCACGCCGGTGACCTCGGCATCGATGCCAAGGTGGCGCTTCAGGTCCTGCTCGATGCATGCCGGCGAGGTGCGGTCGGGTTCGGCAAACAGAACGTCGAACGCCACCACCGTGGCACCCCGGGCCAGAATCTTCGTCGTCAGGTTCGCGACGAGGTGCCGGGGCCATGGCCATTGACCGAATTCGGCCAGACTGCGCTCATCGAGTTCCACGATGGCCACCTGATGCGATCGTTCGGGGCGACAGGTCATCGCCATGGCGGTGTCCTGAAACGCGTTCGAGACGCGGCGGGCCAACGCGCAATCGGAAATGTAGATTCCAAGGCAGACCGAGGTCAGCAGCAAGCCAAGGGGAACGACTGGGCCGATCTTCACCCGCATGCGATGCTCCGTGTCGGGCGTTTACGGGTAGATGGGGTAGCCGGACTGCACGTCCGCCCCGGCAATCCCGACGACCGTCCGTCCGCCGGCGGCCGCGCCACCGTCGATCTGGATGCCGTAGTCCAGGATGCCGCCGGATATGGGTATGGTAGTCCCGCCTCCGGGACCAACCACCGTACCCACGAATTCCTGAAACGTAATGTTCGGATACCGAAACGCCACCCCGTCGACCGTCAACTGGAACGGGACACTGGCATCCGTATCGGCCAACACGCCGGGATTCCCGACCATCGTACCGTCACTCTCGAAGCCACCCGCAGCCTGGAACGTGAGGCCATTGATGGAGTCACCCATCGCGACCAGACAGCGCCAGTCGCTCTTGCCATAGCCCCAGATGTTCAGGTCCAGCGCGCAGGTGCCCTGCATCGCACGCTTGACGCCGAACGCGTCTTCGACGACCGCGGCCGAGATGCCCTGACCGGTCAGCATGCCGAGACCCGGACCCGTGAAAAACGGCTCGTATGGGCTCGGCGGATCGTCGAACGCTCCGCCGATGAACGGATTCGGCACGCTATTGTTGAGGATCTCAGGCCTTTCGTACCGCGTCATATGGTCGCTGCCGACGGGCGAAACATAGCCATAGAAGCCCCATTCCCAGTCGATTCCGGACCCATGCCGCACATACTTGTACTCGCCATCAACACCGCCCCCACCGCCGCCGCCACCACCGGTAAGAGTGCTGCCGCCACCCGCGGGCGGCGGCTCGCCCGGCAACGGCAACCCGGGATTCGGCTGGTTGTTCCAGTGGCCGTTGTCGCCCGGTCCGCCACCCTGCGCAGGTCCGAACGGCGAGGGAACGCCGGGCCCGGGCAGGAAGAAGGCGCCGGCAGGCGCGTCGCCGCCCGGCGTGGTGCCGAGGATCAGCGCCCGCAGTTCTTCCGACGTTGCGACGCGACGCTGGAGACCGCCCTCCTCCTCGATGATCACGAGGAGTCCGGCCTTCAACACTTCCAGAAGATCGCCGGCGTCGACCCGGCCGTCGCGGATCTTGGCGGGATCGACAAAATCCTTTTGGATGATGATTCTCCGTCCGCCGGGAAGCTCGATGATGTAGACCATCTCGCGGTCTTCATCGACGCGGAACCCGACTTCGCAGCCGCGAATGCCGATCGTGGCCATCTTCGTCTTCACCTTGAACCGTTCAGGATTCGCCTGCGTGATCCGACCGGTTACCACGCGGAAAAGCCCCTTCGTCGCCCGCAGCAGACAGTTCGACTCGTCGACCTTGTCGGGGTCGTAGACGAAGGCATCGATCGTCAGCGTGCTGTTCTCGCCCTGGGAAACGACGGATTCGTCCAGGAACATGATTTGCAGAATGCCGCCCGCCGGTGTGTGAATCGTGTCCTGGAATTGGACCGGCGCCTTGAGCGCCAGATCGCGGATGGCGCCGGCGGGGTCGACGGCCGTCGCCTGGCCCTGCATGGCGATCACCGTTCCAACCGGCTGCTGAGCCAGCGCCGGCGACGCCAGAAGGAGGATCGCCACGCATGCGACGCCGAAGCGGTATGGTGTTCGCCGGTTCATCAGAAAGCCCACGACGTACTGATCGTTGTGATGTTGCGCCGATACTCGTAGAGGTCGAACGAGGATCGGTTATCGATGAACCGATGCCCCAGGTCGACGCTCCACCCATAGCCGATCCGCTTCGTGAGCCCCACGCTCGTGTCGAGAAGATCGTCGATACGGTCATCGGGGGCCAACGGTTCGCGACGGTTGTACTCGACATGCGTGTACGCGGCCCGCGCGTAGAGCGCGACCCGCCACGGCAGACGCAGCTCGCCGCCGAGCTCGCCGGTGACACCCCAGTTCTCGAAGATCTCGCTCACGGGCGCGTCGTAGAGCAACGTGAGGCCGGCCGAGATGCTGTGTCGCCGCGCGCCCAGATAGCGCGTCGCCGTCTCCGATGCGGATAAATACATGCCGTCCCGCGTGGCCGACCCCGCATAGTCCCGGTGCTCCCCGCGCACGCGCGACAACCAGCGCATGTTGCCGGCCGGCCCGGTCGCCAGCAGCCAGGACGGCGCGACGAACACCCGGTCGACGAACCGATCGCCGTCCAGCATGATGCGATCGGCGCCGACGGGCAGCGCGACATGGCTGTGCGGTCCCGTATGCTGCATGCCCATGGCGAGCCGATAGAAGGTGTTCTCGCGTTCAGGCGTGTCCTCCAGCCAATTCCCATAGTAGCGGCCCTCGGCAATGACACCCCATCCGGCAGGCGCGGCGATGTCATACCCGCCGTGCATCATGCCCGAAAGGAACATGCCCGAGTCTTCGATCGGACGCAGGCCGGGACCGACCGCCAGTTCGCTGAAGACCACGCCGAACAGGCTCAGCGGCGCGATCCGGACGATGGAGGACTCGGGACCCACGTTGACGTTGTCGTCGCGAAAGGCGCCGACATCGAAGCGCCCCGCCCAGGTAAACCGGCGGGGACGCGCCATGCCCTCGACCTGTCCGAGATAGTCCTCGACAGCCCGCCGCACCTCCTCGGGCATGGGGAAGGCCAGCGCGCGATGGAACGATTCGGCCGCGAGTTCGACTTGCCCCAACGCCAGGTGCGACTGCGCCAGCGCCACATGCGCCCGCGCGTGTTCGGGCCGCGCGAAGACGACACGCTCGAAAGCCAGCCGCGCGAACGAGTAGTCCTCCAACGAAGCGCATGCCATGCCGTAGGCGAAATTCACTTCCGGACTGTCGGGGTGTTCCATGACTAGATTCGCGAACATCCGGCGCGCCGTTGCCAGTTCGCCGGACGCGCGCGCGGCCTTGCCGTCGACGCTGCGCGAATCGAGGAACAGGTCGTAGCACGCGAGCGGCGAACCGAGCAGCAACGCGGCGCACATGTCGGAACGACCGGCGGCCGCGGCCATGCGCAGCGGCGTAACCCCCTGCGCGTCCCGCGCCATGACAACTTCGGCATCCCCGGCCAGCAGCGCCCGGGCTTGCGCCACGTCGCCCGCGCTGACGGCCTCGTGAATGGGCGCCGACGACGCCACGCCGACGGCCAGCGCGACCGCTGCCCAAGCCAGGGACAGCGCCCTGACGATTCCCGGCATACTCGTTTGGTCCAACCGCATTCCGCAAGCCCTCGCCACACGTTCGACGGTAACATGCGCGCCACCCGGCGCCCGCGTCAAGCGCCAAAGACGGCCCTTGTCCCGAGGTCCCGAGTGAATCCTCAGTTGACACCCGCCCCGCCGCAGGCGACACTCGCCGCACGTTTCGCGGCAGGCTGGTGCCCGCCCGCGCGACGTCCCCGGAGGCACGTGACGGCATGAGGAAGCGGGATAGCGTACTGGTATTCGGACAGCCGGCGATCGGCGAAGAGGAAATTGCCGCCGTCGTGGCGACCATGCGCGGCAAGTGGGTCGGCACCGGCCCGCGCGTACGCGAGTTTCAGGATCGATTCGCCGAGTACGTCGGCGCGCGCCACGCCATCGCAACGAACTCCTGCACCGCCGCCCTGCACCTGGTAATGGTGGCCGCCGGTATCGGCCGCGACGACGAAGTCATCACCACCCCCATGACGTTCTGCGCCACCGCCAATGCCATCATGCACACCGGCGCCCGCCCCGTCTTCGCCGACTGCGACCCGCGCGACGCCAACATCCTTCCCGAACGCATCGAGGCCTGCATCACGCCGCGAACGCGCGCCATCCTGCCCGTCCATTTCGCCGGGCGCCCCTGCGATATGGACCGCATCATGGCCATCGCCGCACGTCATGGCCTGCCGGTCTTCGAGGACTGCGCCCATGCCATCGAATCCCGCATCGGCAGCCGCCACTGCGGCACCTTCGGCGCGGCCGGTTGCTTCAGCTTCTACAGCACGAAGAACATCACCACCGTGGAGGGCGGCATGATCGTCACGGACGACGACGCCATGGCCGCGCGCCTCCGCATGCTCTCGCTCCATGGCATGAGCAAGGACGCCTGGCGGCGGTTCTCGGACGAAGGCTACGTCCACTACACGGTTTCGGAATGCGGCTACAAGTACAACATGACCGACATGCAGGCCGCCATGGGCCTCTGCCAGTTGGCCCGCATCGATGCGTTCTACGCCCGCCGCAACGCCATCTGGAACCGCTATCAGGCCGAGCTCGCATCCCTGCCGCTCCTGCTGCCTCCGGCGCCCGCGCCCCATACGACCCACGCGCTGCACCTCTTCGCGCCGCTCGTGGATCTGGAACGGACCGCCCTCACGCGGGACCTGCTCATGCGGAAGCTGTACGAACTGAATATCGGCACCGGCGTGCATTACGTGGCCCTGCACCGCCATCGACTCTACCAGGCGCTCGGCTACAAGGATGGCGATTTCCCGGGTGCGGAGTTCATTTCCGACCGCACGCTGTCGATTCCGCTTTCGCCGGCGCTGACGGATGACGACGTAACGGACGTGATCGATGCCCTGCGCCACGCACTGGCGTAAGCCCCCTGTCCCGTCCGCGAGGAAGAAGGAGGAAGTCGACCGATGCCGCTGCTGAACGCCCTGCCAAGCCGTTGGTTGACCCGTCTCCTCGAATCGTGCCGCCACGAACGACGCATGGCGTTGCTGCGGGCGCTGGGCGTGACCGTCGGCCGGCGCTCGTCCATCCATCCGCCCTTCCGCATCGCCAACCGCAAACCGAAACGGCTCGCGGACCAGCTCGTCCTCGGCGACGACGTCTACATCGGCCGCGATTGCCTCTTCGACCTCAAGGACCGCATCGTCATCGGCAACCGCGTCACGCTCGCCTACCGCGTCTGCATCGTGACGCATTGGGACCCCGGCGCCTCGCGCCTGGCCGCCGCGCGCCCGCCGACGCAGGCGCCGGTCACGATTTGCGACGATGCCTACGTCGGCACCCAGGCGACGCTCCTGCCGGGCGTCACCCTCGGCGCCGCTTGCATCGTGGCCGCCGGCGCCGTGGTGACGCACGACGTGGCCCCCGGCACGACCGTCGGCGGCGTGCCGGCCAGGGCGATCGCCACCCCAATCCCATGAGCGGCAACGACGACAGAACGTGCGTGGCGCACTCGACCCATCCCTATCTGCCCATGTCGCAGTCGTGGATCCATAACCAGCTCACGCATCTCCAGCGCTATCGCCCGATCGTCCTCACGAAACGAACCGTCAACCTGGACCGTTTCCCCATCGACGGAATCTACCCGCTGCACGCCCTGCCCTGGTGGCGCGTGCCGATCGAGAAGCTCCGCGCGCGGCGTCTCGGCTACTTCCCCTACCGTCGCCGCGTCATGGCCGACGAACGCGCCGCGATCCTGCACAGTCACGCCGGCACGTATGGCCGTCAGGACCACCATCTCGCGCATGCCGCCGGCGTGCCGCACGTGGTCTCCTTTTACGGGTCCGACATCTGGCAGGGCTGTCGCGATCCCCGCTGCATGGACGCCTACCGCGTCATGTTCGCCGCCTCGGATCTGTTCCTCGTGGAAGGCCACGCGATGCGCGCCAAGGTCGTCGCGCTCGGCTGCCCGCCGGACAAAGTCAAGGTGCACCACCTCGGCATCCCGCTCGACGGCATCCCCTACACGCCGCGGCAGGCACAGCCCGGGCAGCCGGTCGTGCTCCTCATGGCCGGCCGCGCCATCGCGAAGAAGGGCCATCTGATCGGCCTGCGCGCCTTCGCCCGGGCGGCGGCGAAATACCCGCATCTGCGCCTGACCATCATGACCTGGGGCGACTATGACGATACGCGGCGCAACCTCGACGCGCTGAAGACGTTCGTGGCGGAGAACCGCCTGGGCGACCGCGTCACCATCACCGGACAAAAGCCCTACGACGACTACCTGCGACTCACGCGCGCCTGCCACATCCTGCTCAATCCGAGCGTCCACGCCGCCGATGGCGACGCCGAGGGCGGCTTCCCGGTCACCATCACGGAACTCATGGCCGGCGGCATGCCGGTGATCGGCAGCGACCACTGCGACATTCCGGAAATCGTCGTCGACGGCCAGACCGGCCTCATCGCGCCCGAAGGCGATGTCGACGCGCTGGCCGACCGGATCGAACGCCTGGCGCTCGCCCCCGAGACGTGGCCCGCCTTTGGCGAACGCGGCCGCGCGCTCGTCGCCGCCGAGTACAACGCCGCCGTCCAGGCCCGCAAGCTCGAAGCTCTCTACGACGGCCTGCTCAGATGCTCCGCGGCACCACTGATCCGCATGGCCGCACAGCCCGTTCTCACGACACGTTGAAGAGGAACAAAATCACGTCGCCGTCTTCGACCACGTAATCCTTGCCTTCCTGGCGCATCAACCCGGCGGCCTTGCAGGCGGCTTCGCCGCCGTGTTCGACATAGGCCGCATAGGAAATCACCTGGGCGCGGATGAACCCGCGCTCGAAGTCCGTATGGATCACCCCCGCCGCCTGAGGGGCCTTGCAGCCCTGCCGGATCGTCCAGGCGCGCGCTTCCTTCGGCCCCGCCGTGAAGTAACTGATCAGCCCAAGCGTCCGATAGCCCGTATGCGCCACCTGGTCCAATCCCCCCTCCGCGATGCCGTACGAGGCGAGGAAGTCGCGGCGCTCGGCATCGGCCATGGCGCCCAACTCCTCCTCGATACGCGCGGAAATCTTGACGACCACCTCGTCGCGCGCCGCCGCATAATCGCGCACGGCACGCACATAGGCATTGTCCTCTCCCATGCCGTTCTCGTCGACATTGGCACAGTAGATCAGCTTCTTGTCGGTGATGAACTGCATCTCCTTGAAAAACGCCGCCAGCGATTCGTGATCGCGCCGGGGATAGCTGCGCACGGTATGCCCGGCGCCGACATGCGCCAGCAGGTCGTCGACCGCCCCCTGCAGGTCGCGCGCGGCCTTATCGGCCCGCGCCTGCTTGCCCAGTCGCGCGACGCGATTCTCCAGCCGCTGCATATCGCTAAGAATCAGCTCGGTTTCGATGGTCTCCATGTCGCGCACGGGGTCCACACTGCCTTCGACATGCACGATATCGGGATCGTCGAAGCACCGCACGACATGCATCACGGCATCGGCTTCCCGGATGTTCGCCAGAAACTGGTTGCCCAGCCCCTCGCCCTTGCTCGCGCCCCGGACCAACCCGGCAATGTCGACGAAATCGACCGTCGCATGCGTCACCACCTTCGGCTTGACGATCCCCGCGATCGTGTCCAACCGGGGATCCGGCACCGGCACGACGGCGCGGTTGGCCTCGATCGTACAGAACGGGTAGTTCGCCGCTTCGGCGTTCTGCGCTCGCGTCAATGCGTTGAAAATGGTCGATTTGCCCACGTTCGGCAAACCGACGATACCGACACTCAGTCCCATATGACATCCCCGCGAAAATTACCTATTGCCCTGACCGCATCGCTTGCCCAGAATGCCCCCCGGTGTAGCACTGCACGGCGGCGAAAGCAACAGCGTATGAAAACCTCCGACAACGGTACGATGCAAACTCTGGCCCCGATCGCCGCGCGCCTGACCGCCGCCGCCCGCATCGCGATCACGACGCACGAGCGTCCCGACGGCGATGCCCTCGGTTCCGTGCTCGGACTGAAACGGTTGCTCGAAGCGGCCGGCAAGCAGGCGTGCGCCGTAGGCGTCGGCCCGCTGGGCGAGCGCTATGCGTTTCTGGTCGCGCCGGGCGAACTGACCGCGCCGGCCGATGCGAACATCGACGATTTCGACCTGTTTGTCGTGCTGGATTGCGGCGATCTGGACCGTCCCGCCGCGTTCGCCCGCGCGTGGGCCGCGCGGCTCCCGACCGTCAATATCGACCACCACAAGTCGAATACGATGTTCGGCACGCTCAACTACGTCGATACGGCCGCGTCTTCCGTCGGCGAAATCGTCCAGGAACTCGCCGGTCTCGCCGCGCTGCCCATGACCACCCCCGCGGCCGAAGCCCTGTGGGTCGCCATCGTGACCGACACCGGGCGGTTTGCCTACGACAACACCTCGCCGCGCGCCCTGCGCGCCGCGTCTTCGCTCCTGACGCACGGCGTACGCACGAGCCGGATCGATTACGAGATCTACCAGGCCGTGTCGGAGAAGCGACTGCGCCTGGAGACGCGCGCCCTGCAATCGCTCGGCACGGCGGAGCAGGGCCGCGTGGCCTGGGTCGCGCTGACGCGCGCAGACTTCGCCGCCACCGGGTGCGCCGTGACCGACGCCGAGGATCTCGTGAACATCCCGCGGCGCCTCCGCGGCGTCGAGGTCGCGCTCTTCTTCTGCGAACTGCCGGACACGACCCTCGTCAAAGCCGGTTTCCGCACCGTACCGCCTTATGACGCCGCCGCGCTGTGCCAGACGCTTGGCGGCGGCGGCCACGCCCGCGCCGCCGGTTGTTCGTTCGACCACCACCCCCTCGCCGCGGCGCGAACCATCGTGCTCGACGCCATCCATCGGGAATGGTTCGCATGACCCTCTCGGCAGTGCTCCAGGCCGACGATTACCACACCGCCTTCTGGCTGACCCTCGGCTGGCTCATGCACCTGTGGAGCTTCTTCATGGTCTGCGTGCATTGCCTGCGCACACGGCGCGAAGCCACCTCGGCACTGCTCTGGATATTCCTCTCCTGGTCGTTCCCCATCGTGGGCCCCATCCTCTACCTGACCATCGGGGTCGATCGTCTGCCCGACAAGGGCCTGACCAAACTCCTGGCGGACCGCGAATTTCTCGAAGCCCGACGTTCGCGCACCGGCGAAGCGCTCCCCCTCGCCTACTGGCATCGCACGCGCGTCGCCATGGTCGCGCCGCCCCGCGGCGAACCCGCCCACGCCCTCTGGGCCGGCATCGACGCCATCCTGCGCGACAATCCGTTCATGGCCGGCAATGCCGTCACCCCTCTCGTCACCGGCGTCGAAGCCTACCCCGCCATGCTCGCCGCGATCGAATCGGCCACCGACCACATCCACCTGCAGAGCTTCATCATCGCGCGCGACCAGACCGGCCGGCGTTTCATGAACGCGCTCGCCCGCAAGGCCCGCGAAGGGGTCCGCGTCCGCATCCTGTTCGACCGCTTCGGCTCGACCGGCGCCGCCCTCTCGGGGTTCTTCCGGCGCTACCGCCGCACGCCGAACATGCGGATCGTCGGATGGACACAGGTCAACCCGCTGCGCCGCCAGTACCAGCTTAACCTGCGCAACCACCGCAAGCTGCTGATCGTCGACGGATGCCGAGCCTTCTGCGGCGGCATCAACCTGCATGACGAGAACATCGGGGACAACTCGCATCAGCCGATCCGCGACTACCACTTCGACGTGCGCGGCCCATTCGTGCACGAGCTCCAGTTCTCGTTCCTGCAGGACTGGTATTTCATGACGCGAGAGGATCCCGACACACTGCTTTGCGCCGCCTGCTTTCCCGCGTTGCCGACCGTCGGCACGGCCCAGGCGCGCCTGGCCAACAGCGGGCCAACATCGACGATGGAAACCATCGCCGACATCTTTTTCATGGCCATCACGCAGGCCACCCGCCAATTGCTGATCGTCACGCCCTACTTCGCGCCGCCGCACGATATCGTCCGCGCCTTGCGCGCGGCCGCGCTGCGCGGCGTCGACGTTCGGCTCATCGTACCGCTCCACAATAACCACGTTTACGCCGGCCTGGCCGGACGCTCGCTCTACGAGGAACTCCTCGAATCCGGCGTGCGCATCTTCGAGCGGCGTCCGCCGTTCATGCACGCCAAGGCGGTGCTCGTCGACGATACCATGGCCATCGTCGGCACCGCCAACTGGGATGTCCGCAGTCTGCACCTGAACTACGAGACCAACATGATCGTCCACGACGAAATCTTCGTGAATGCGCTCAAGCGCATCGTGCTCGAAGACGAGCACATGAGCCGCGAGGTCAACCTGGCCACGTGGTGCCTCCGCCCCCGCTATGCCCGCATCGCCGAGAACCTCTGCGCCCTGCTGACCCCCGCGCTCTGAAAGTTACCCGAATCCGCCCCGCCTTACTTCGCCGCCCACCGGCGGATCGCGCCGGCCGCGGCATCCGACAAGCTGTACATCACCGGCACGAGCACCAGCGTCAACAGCGTGGACACGGTCAGTCCGAAGATGACCGCCACCGCCATCGGCGCCCACCACGCGCTGGACTCGGCGCCGGCGATCAGGCGCGGCGGCCATTCGTGCACTTCAAGACTGTACCCGACCGCCATCGGAATCAGCCCGAGGACGGTCGTCACCGCCGTCAACAGCACCGGACGCAACCGCAGCCGTCCGGCTTCGGCGATCGCCTCGCCGGTCGGCATCCCGGCCGCCTGTCGCTGGCGCACGCAGTCGATCAATACGATGGCGTTGTTCACGACAATGCCGGCGAGGCTGATGACGCCTACACCGGTCATGACCACGCCGAACCGCATCCGACAGATCAGCAACCCCGCCATCACGCCCACCAGCGACAGGAGCACCGTGAACAGGATGATCAGCGGCAGAATCGCGGAGTTGAACTGAATCACGAGAATGACCAGGATCAATCCGCACGCGATCGCGAAGGCGCGCGCCAGAAACGCGCCGGATTCGCGCATTTCTTCATCGTCGCCGCGGAACCGCAGGGCATACCCGCGCGGCACGCGGAAGTCGGACAACCGCTGCTGCACGTCTAGAAGGATCTTGTCGACACCCCGGCCGGCCGCATTGCCGGTCACGGCGATTACGCGTTTCTGGTCGCGGCGCTGGATCGTGCCGCGCCCGCCCGTGTAGACATAGCGCCCCAGCGAGGACAGCGGCACGCTCCCGCCGCCGGGCACGGGAATCAGCACCCCGTCGAGCATGCCGACGGAACTGCGCTGTGCCAGCGGCAGGCGCAGCGTGATGTCGTACTCCTCTTCGTCTACGCGCAGCTTGCTGCCCTCCACGCCGTAGATCGCCGTACGCAGGAAGAACCCGATGGCCGCCGTGTCGAGCCCCATCAGCGCGGCGCGCCGGCGGTCGACATGAAACTGCAACTCGGGCAGGGCGTCTTCGTAATCGTCCCGCAGATCGACCAGCCCGGACACCGTATCGATCCGCCGGATGACATCCGCGGCCAGGTCGGACAGCACGTCAAAGTCCTCGCCGCTGAGTTCGATCGATACCGGCGCCCCCTGCGGCGGGCCTTCCTCCTGCTTGTCGACCCGCACTTCGGCGCCCGCGATCTGGCCCACGTCGTCGCGCATCGTCTTGACGAGCGCCATCGAACTGCCGTGACGCTTCTCGATGTCGACGAACTCGATGAAAATGTTCGCGACATGCGTCCCCTGCCCGCCGCCGAGAAACCCGCCGCCGCCCGCGCTGCCGACCGTCGACAGGAAAAACTCGATGTCCTCATAGGCCTTGAGCTTCTCCTCGACGCGGCGCAAGGCCGCGTCGGTCCGTTCGATACTCGTGCCTTGGGGGAACTTGAGCTCGACGGTCGCGTTGCGCGGTTCGGTGTCCGGAAACAATTCGACACCCTGTCCGTAGCGGCCGTACGCCTGCACCATCACCACCAGGACCGCGAAGCCGATCAGCATCACGGCCGCCCGATGCCGCAGCGCCGCGCGCAGGAGCTGCTCGTAGCCGCGCACGAACGGGTGATGTCCGGTCCGCCCGGCCTCGTCGCGCCCGCGCTTCCCGCGACTGATCAGCGCCGAACAGATCGCGGGGTTGATGACCATGGCGACAAACAGCGAGGCAAGGAGGACAACGATGAGGGTCTTCGGCATGAACCCCATGAACTGGCCCATGACGTCGGGCCAGAACAGCAGCGGCGCGAACGCGGCGCACGTGGTCAGCGTCGACGTGATGACCGGCCACGCCACCTCGGCCGCCCCACGCCGCGACGCCTCGATGCGCGACGCCCCCTCCGTGTGGTGGCGGAAAATGTTTTCGACGATCACGATCGCGTTGTCGACCAGCATGCCGACCGCCAGCACCAGGCTGAACAGGACGATCATGTTCAGCGAGAAGCCCAGCATGTCCAGCAGCGTGAAAGAAATCAGCATCGAGAACGGAATCGCCAGCGCGACGAACAGGCTGTTGCGCGCGCCCATGAAGATGAACAGCACGATGACCACGAGTACGAACCCGCTGACCACGTTGTTTTCGAGCTCGTCGATCATCATGTCGACATAGTCCGACTCGTCCATCACGATCGTCAGCCGGACGTCGGCCGGAATGAGAAACCCGTCGATGATCTTCTTTACCGCATCGATCAACCGTACGGAGTTCTCGCCCGACCGCTTCTTGACGCCGACCGAAACACCGGTCTCGCCGTTGAGCCGCGAGATGGATGTCAGGTCCTTGTAGGTGTCGTCGATCGTGGCGACATCGCGCAGGTAGACCGGCGCCCCGTTCACGGTCGTCAGCAGGAGGTCGCGCAGTTCCGCCGCGATCGCATACTCCCCCGGCACGCGCACCTGGAACTTGCTGCCGTCGACTTCCACGTTGCCCGCCGAGACGGTCACGTTCTCCGCCGTGATGCGCTGCATCACCAACCCCAGCGGCACCCCCAGCGCCGCCAGCCGCGTGCGGTCGAATTCGACGCGGATTTCGCGCTCGCGCGTGCCGGAAATGTCCACCGCCTTCACGCCCGCGAGTTGCTCGATCTCGTCTTGCAGCGCCTCCGCGAGATTCTTCAGCCGCGGCAACGTCGTGTTCCCGGACAAGGCGAACGTCAGGATCGGAAAATCGGAACTGAAGTTGAACGCCTGCACGACAGGCTCATCGAGATCCTCCGGCAGATCGGGTCCCGCCAGGTCCACCTTGTTCTTCGTCTTCTGCAAGGCGACGTCGATGTCCTGCCCGGCTCGGAATTCGATCGTGACCGACACATAACTGTCGCCCGAAATCGAGGTGATCTCCTTGACGTTCTCCAGATCGTTGAGCTGACGCTCCAGCGGAATCGTGACGAGCTTCTCCATCTCGGAAGCCGCCGTGCCGTCATAGACAGCCGAAATGAAGACATAGGGAATCGTGATGTCGGGCGAACCCTCGCGCGGCAGCGAGCGATAACTGTGAATGCCGGCGATCGTGAATACGACCGCGAAGACAGCCACCGCCGTGCGGAACTTGATGGCGTAGTTGGAAACGATCATGGCCGCGCCGTCTCCGCATCCGCCGAATCCGGCCCGTCGATCGCGACGGCCATGCCGTCCTGCAACCCGCGCTGCCCTTCGAGCACGACGCGTTCGCCGGCCGCCAGCCCCGCGGCGATGACCACCTCGGTCGCCAGAAAACGGTCGATCCGCACGATACGCCGCACCGCCCGCCCTTCGACGACCAGGTAGACCACGTTCTCGCCGCGCTGCGGCACAACCGCCGAAAGCGGCACCGTCACCGCCGACGGCACCAGGCCGCGCACCAGGCGCACATCGGCGATCATGCCCGGTTTGAGCACGGCAGGCGCCGGATCGATCAGCAATTCGACCGCGAACGACGCCCCATCCGGACGCGCCGCCGCCGATACGAACGAGACCACGCCGGTGAAGCCTATCGCGCCGGACGCCGGCACATCGAACCGCATCGTCTCGCCGGCACGGACAGCCGTAATGTCCCGCTCCGGCACGTCGATGGACACCTTCACGCGCGACGTATCCACCACACGGAACGCCGGCTCCCCTTCATTCACGAACTCGCCGGGCTCGACATAGCGTTCCTCGACGCGTCCGTCCACGGGGGCCTTGACCAGACACTGCTCGATCTGAACCTGCGCCTGCGCGACCGCGTTGGACGCCAGCGCCAGCCGGCGCGCCACGGCATCGTACTCGCTCTGCGACACGGCACCGGCCTTGCGCATTTCATGCCAGCGCTCCAGGTCGCGCACGGCGTCGCGCAGTTCGATCTCCGCCTGTTCCCGCATCGTCCGCCACGTCCCGTCTTCGAGCCGCAGCAATACCTGCCCCGCCGCCACCTCATCGCCGCGTTCGGCGAGAATCGCCGCGACGGCGGCGCCCTTGCGCGCCGGCACCCGCGCGTCCACAAAGGCCGCGATCCGGCCCGGCAGCCGCACCTCGTCGAACACGTCCCGCGGCGACACGACGACCGTCTTCACCGCGACCGCCTTCTCGGGCGGCGGCGGAACCGCTTCCACGCGTTTGGGGATCGCCTTGAACAGCACGATCGCCACCAGCAACAGCGCCAGGACGGCCCATAACGCGATCCCGGCCGTGTTCCGACGCCACCATTCCCGCTTCGTATTCATTCCATTTCTCCCCGCGGCCGTTCACGTTCTGTCATGAATTCCACCCCAGTTGCGGGGTAAATCAACGTTCATTCTTTCATACAACTTCTGACACTACCGCTGTTCGCCCGGCGCTGCGTCATCGGCGGGCGCCGGAGCGCCCCAGTCCTTCAGGCCACAGGCATGGCGCAACCGCGCCACGGACACGGCATGGTCGTGCAGCGCCTGTTGCCGCACGAGCCGCGCCGTACTCAGCGCCAGGTTGGCATCCGTCACATCGAGATACGTGCCCAGCCCCGACCCGTGACGGGACTGCGCGATCTCCAGCGCCCGCGCCGCGGCGGCGATCGTATCGTCGCCCGCGGCCAGCGCCTCGGCGGCGTGTTCCATGGCCAGCCAGGCCTGCCGTATTTCGAGCGCCACCTGCTTTGTCAGTTCGTCAAGGTCGGTTCCCAGCTTGGCGTGCGTCAGCGCCTTCTCCCGCGCGGCATGCCGCGTCAGCCCGCCGTCCCAGATGTTCCAGGAGAGCCGCACCCCGGCGCTCCAATGCCATTCCCATGCGTTGTCGAAGGACACGAACCGGTAGGCATTGGCGCCGTCATAGGTCAGGAACGCGTCCAGCCGCGGCCGCCCATCGGCACGCGTGGCGACGAAGTCCTCGTATCCGAGCGACAGGCGCAGCGCCGCCGCGCGCAGCGCGGGTCGATTCGCGAGCGCGACCCCGGTCAGCGTCGCCAGATCCCCCGGCGGCGCCTCGCGGACCAGCTCGCCCGCGAACCGCACCGCCTCTTCGTCCACGTCGAGGAGCCGGCAGTACTCGGCCACGGCAAGCTGGCGCTCGTTGCGCGCCTGGATCAGGACGGACCGCTCGTTCGCGACACGCACGCGCGCGGTCAGTTGGTCGAATTCCGACGCCGCGCCGTGCGCCACTTTCCGGTCGGTCTGCCCCGACAGCGCGCCAAGCTGGTCGACCGACGCCTCGCGCACGGCCAGTACATCGCGCGCCAGCAACAGCCGGTAGAAACCCAGCCGCAAGTCGAGTACCAACGCCGATTCCACGTCCCGGCGGCGCCAGGCCGCATGCTCCTGCGTCAGGTTCGCCGCGCGCAACGCGGCGCCGACTTTGCCGCTGGCATAGAGCAACTGCTCGACATCGGCCCGTACCTCGTAGTTGTCCAGCGTGCCGAAATCCTCGGCGCCATCGCCGAAGTCGATCGACTGGAGTTCGTCGAGCCGCGTGTAGTTCGCCTGCATGGAGACATGGGGCAGCGCGATCGAACTGGCCTGGCGGCGGATATGTCCGGCGATCGTCTCGTCACGCCGCGCGTTCAGCGCCACGCCGCTTTGCCGCAGTCCGAGCGCCACGCAATCCGAAAGCGTGAGCGTCCGGACATCCGCCGCCGCCGCCGCCGTCGGCATCCCCGCTTCGGCGGACGACGCCGTCGAACCACCACTCGCCACCATCGCCGCAACGGCCGCGATGGCCCATCCTCGTCCCTTCATACCCATCCCTTCGCTCGCGCGGGCGCATCGCCGCCGCGCGTGCCCGAATACCGGCGAACACCCCAGGGTGCAGTCACGTATGGTTCGGCGGTCGTTTTTTCTGGCAACTCAACAAGCCGATACTATACGGTGCTTCATCGGAACTACGCAATTTGTTTTGCCGCGAACGGGTATAGTCAGCCGCCAAACGAGGAACCATCATGCCGCATCTGTCGGTCGTCGTGCCGGTCTTCAACGAAGAGGATAACGTGCAGCACCTGTGCGAGGCCATCCATGCGGCGCTCGGCAAGCTTGACCGCACCTATGAGGTCGTGCTGGTCGACGACGGCAGCCGTGACGCCACGTGGGACCGCCTCGTGGCCTGCGCGCGCCAGTACCCGTATTTCCGGCTCGTGCGCTTCCGCCGCAATTTCGGACAGACGGCAGCCATGGCCGCCGGGTTCCATGCCTCGCGCGGCGACGTGGTCGTGACCATGGACGCCGACCTCCAGAACGATCCGGAGGATATCCCGCTCCTGCTCGCGGAAGCCGACAAGGGCTTCGACGTGGTCAGCGGGTGGCGCAAGGTGCGCAAGGACCCGTTCGTCAGCCGCCGTCTGCCGTCGATGCTCGCCAACGCGCTCATCAGCAAAATCACGGGCGTCGCGCTGCACGACTACGGCTGCACGCTCAAGGCCTACCATCGGGAAGTCGTCGAACGGCTGCACCTGTACGGAGAGATGCACCGGTTCATTCCCGCCCTGGCAAGCTGGGTCGGCGCCTCGCTCACGGAAGTGCCGGTCAACCACCGCGCCCGCCGCTTCGGGACGTCCAAGTACGGCATTTCGCGGACGTTCCGCGTGATTCTCGATCTCATGACCGTGAAGTTCCTTCTGCGCTACAGCACGCACCCCATCCAGATGTTCGGCAAGATCGGAATGATCTTCGGGTTGCCGGGGTTGCTGATGCTGGCGATGCTCGTCGCGGGCAATGTGGTTTACTGGGTCGCGCCCTGCGGCTTCACGGAGCAACTCGTGGACCTGAGCAAACGCCCCTTCTGGGTCGTCATGCCGTTCATGCTGATCCTGTTCTGCATCCAGTTCATCAGCATGGGCCTGCTGGCCGAAATCCAGATCCGCACCTACCACGAGTCGCAGAACAAACCCATCTACGTCATCCGGGAAACCTTCGATTCGCCGGCCTGACCGGCGCGGCCGCCATGCACATGCCGACCGACACAGGGGCCACCGTGTTCGAAGGCCCCGCTGCGGCATTCGCGGGCGTGGTCGTATTGGCGCTGCTCGTCGCCGGCCTCGTTTTCGACGCGCGTCTGCTGGCGTGGCTCCGGCGCCACCCCGCCGCCTGGGCGCGTCGTATCGCGCGCCTGCGTCGCCGGCCCTGGCCGGCGGCCGCCGCGGCGCATGTTTTCGTTCCGCTGGCACTCGTGTATGTCGGCGCCACGCTGGCCGCGCAACTGCTGGCCGACCACCTCGCGCTGATGTGCGATACGACGCGCTACCTCGTCACGGTCGCGGGCACGGTCCTGCTGCACGGCTGGATCGCCGCCGTCATTCTGCGCAATGCCCGCCGCCGCGGGTTGACCTGGCGCCAGTCCTTCGGTTCCCGAGCCCCCGCATCCCCGTCGGCGCCGCGAACCCTTGTCGCCGCACTCCATGGCTACATCGCCATGGTCCCGGCGGTCATCGCCGGCGCGATCGTCACGCAGGCGATTCTGCGCGCCACGGGCCGTACGCCCGCCCCGCAGGACATTCTCAGCATTTTCCTGCTGCCGGACACCCCCGTCTGGTTCCGGTGGGCCATCGGCGGCATGGCCGTCGTCACCGCGCCCATCGCGGAGGAACTGCTGTTCCGCGGCGTGCTCCTGCCGGCCCTCTTGCGCCGCGCCCACGCCGTCCCGGCGTTCCTTGCCACGGCGCTGTGTTTCGGACTGATGCATGGGCACCTGACGGCCCTGACACCACTCATGGCCATCGGGCTGTCGCTCTCGCTCGCCTATGCGGGCACGGGCACGCTTGTCGTGCCGATCCTGATGCACGCGCTGTTCAACGCCGTCAGCCTGCTGTTCGTATGCCTCGTGGCGCTTTGACGCCGCGACAAGCCAGGGAACCGGGAAACCGGCCGACAAGAGCGGGCCACGATTGGGAATCTCTCTCATCGTCGACCGTTCTCGTCGCCGCTATCGTTTCCCCGCTCCCCTGCCCCCTCGAAGTTCCACGCATCAGTCAATTCGCTTGTCGCACCGCGGCACGCCCGCTAGCATGCCGCTCATTATCAACAATGCCTATGGAGAACCGACGATGCCGACTACGACACACGACCGGTCGATCCTGCGGAGCCTGGCCGCCCAGATCGCCGAACTCGCCGCCCTGCCCGTGCAGGAAGAGAAGCGCAAACTTTGGCGCAAACTGAACGCGCTCGCGCCCGAACGACCGATGGTCATGATCGATCAGGTGTGCTGGAACGAAATGGATGTCGACGGCGAATTGACGCTGCGCTGCAAGGACGCCGAATGTCGCGACTACGAGCGTCGCCTGCGCCGAACGCTGTACCAATGGAAGCACTTCCCCGTCGACATGGTGATCGAACCGTACTTCGACGTCTTCAAGGCCGTGACGAACACGGGCTTCGGGCTGCGGGTGCACGAAGAGACCGCGATCACGGATCCCACCAACAGCGTCGTCGCTCACAAGTACGAGAACCAGTTTGTCACGGACGCGGACCTGAACAAGATCGAGACGCCCCGGATCGGACACGACACCGAGAAGACATCGCGCCGCATGGCTGTGGCGCACGACATTTTCGACGGGGTCATCGACCTCCGTCTGAACGGGATCGATCCGTATCTGTCGTTGTGGGATCCCATCGCCATGTGGATGGGTGTCGAGAACGCCCTCTACACGCTGGTCGACCGGCCGGAATACATGCATGCGCTCGTCGGCCGTTTCACCAACGCCTGTCTCGACATGCTCGATCAGCTCGAATCGCAGGGCCTGCTCTGCGGACCGCAGAGCCTCATTCACTGCACGGGGGCATGGACCGACGCCCTTCCGGCGCCCGGCTACGAGCCTGCGAGGCCGCGCACGAAAGACCTTTGGACCTTCGGCCTTGCCCAGATGTTCGCCACCGTATCGCCGGATATGTTCAAGGAATTCGAGGTCGACTATGTCAGCCGGATCTGCGAGCGCTTCGGCCTCGTCTACTACGGCTGCTGCGACCCGCTCGATCGCAAAATGGCCGAAGTGCGCCTCATCCCGAATGTCAGGAAGATTTCCATGAGTCCCTGGTCCGATGAGGAACGCGGCGCCGCGGAGATCGGCCGCGACTTCGTCTTCTCACGCAAGCCGAATCCCGCTTTCGTCGCCGCGGGCCGCTTCGATCATGACCAGGTGCGGACCGACCTTGTCCGTACCCGCGATATCTGCGCCCGTCACGGATGCCCCCTGGAGTACATCCTCAAGGACATCAGCACGGTCGCGTATCAGCCACGGCGCCTTACCGAGTGGGCGGACATCGCCATGTCGGTCGCCATGGCGCAGGCATAGGCGCCGCCGGCGGTCAGATGACCTCGCCGACCATGTCGTAGTCGGCAACCTCCGTGTAGCGGGCCTCGACGAACATCCCCGGCTTCGCGTCCGGCGGCACGCTCAGCAGATAGCTGACGCCGTCGACCTCGGGCGCCTGCCGGCGGCTGCGCGCCCGCCACAGATCGGGATCCTCCGTGCGCGTTTCCAGCAGAAACGTATCCGTCGCGCCGACAAGCGATGCCGCGCGCGCCGCCACAAGCCCCTGCTGCAGAGCCATCAACCGCTCATACCGCCGCTGCGCCACGGGCCGCGGCGGTACATGGCCCATCGTAAAGGCCGGCGTCCCTTCCTCGGGCGAATACACAAACGCCCCCAGGTGGTCGAACCGGCTTGCTTCCACATAGGCCAACAGGTGCTCGAAGTGGGCCTCGGTCTCGCCCGGAAAACCGACGAGGCAGGTGGTCCGCAAAACGACGCCCGGCAGAAACCGGCGCGCGCGCGCGGCCAGCGAAGCCACTCCATCGGCGGTGTTGCCGCGCCGCATGGCGCGCAGGACATCGGGATGACTATGCTGAATGGGCACATCGAGATACGGCAGGACGTGGGGCAACCCGGCCATGGTCCGCAGCAGGTCATCCGTCACGGCCGTCGGATAGCCGTAGAGCAGGCGGAGCCAGTACACGCCGTCCTCCATATCCGCGAGCAACCGAAGCAACCCCTCCAGCGTCACGCCACCGGAAAGATCGCGTCCGTAACTCATGACGTCTTGCGAGACGATATCCAGCTCGCGGAAGCCATCCTTCAACAACCGCCGCGCCTCGCGCAGAATGGCATCCGGCGCCCGCGAGCGGTGCCGCCCGCGGATGCCGGGAATCGCACAGAACGCGCAGCGGTGGTTGCATCCCTCGGCAATCTTGATGTAGGCATAGGGACCGGCCGAAAACACGACCGGGCGCACCGGCTCGAACAACCGGTGCGGATGGGGCGCGATCGCCGTCACACCGCGTTCGCCGCGCATCGCCGACCGCGCCAAGACGGCGACCTGGTCGAGCGCGTCCAAACCCACAAACCCATCGACGTCGGGCAACGCCTCGCGTATCCGGTCGCGGTAGCGTTGCGGCAGACACCCCGCCACGAGCACGGCACGGCATGACCCGCGGCGCTTCAGTTCGCAGGCGGACAGGATCGCCGCCATCGACTCCTCGCGCGCCGCGTCGATGAACGCGCAGGTATTGACGATGACCACGTCGGCCGCCTCCGGCGAAGGCGCCAGGACGAGGCCATGCGCAAGCAGGTCGCCCGCCATCGTCTGGGAGTCGACCAGGTTCTTGGCGCAACCGAGGCTCACGAACCCGACGGAAATGGGTGTGGTATGTGCTGTCATGCCGATGCGGTGAACCAGCCGGCGTCCTTCCCGCGCGGACTACTCGAAGTAGGGTTCCGGCACGTCCATGGCAACCGGAAAGTTCTCTTCCGCCGCGGCGGGACGGTGCAGGCACCGGCTCATCACCGAGATGACGAACAGCAGCAGCACGACCACGCCGACGGCGACGGTGATGGTCTTGAGCGGCGCATCGCCGTAATGCACCGCCGCCAGACGCGTCCGCAGTCGTCCGAGGAGGGTCACGCAACCGGTCCGTGCCCTTGCCCACAGGCGCGCGAGGCCCTGCCCGCAAGTCGCCGCCGCGGCTCGCGCCCAGATCGCCACGAGAGCCAGCCCGCGCGGGGACGCGTGCACCCGCTTGGCGCCCGCCGTCTGCGACGGCGACACGGCCTCGTCAACGATGGCCCGCTGCCGCCGGCGTCGCGTGGCCGCTTCGAAGAGGTCGGGTGCCGCATCGCCCGCGTTGGCGTGCGCCACCGGCGGGGTCGGGGGCGGCGGCGGGGGCGGGGGCTCGGCGGCAGCCGCGCTCGGGATCGGATGCGCATGCACGCGCCGGCGCAGACGTGCGCCGGTCGCGTCTTCCGTCGCGCGCTCCGGCTTCTCCGCCGAAATCAGCAGCGAGAAATCGTCGATCAGGGGTTTCGGGTCGAGTCCGACGAACTCCGCGTAGAGTTTGATGAACCCTTTCCCATAAATGGGCGCGGCGATACGGTGGAAGTCCTCCCGTTCGAGGTCTTCCACGATCTGCATCTTCATGTTCGTCCCGGCGGCCACTTCCGAGGCCGTCAGGTCGCGCGCCTCGCGCGCCTTCCGCAATGCTGCGCCCAGTGCCATCGGCTACTCCATGGGCGGCCCGTCCTCGGCCGCCGTTTCGTCCGCTTTCGGTTCTTCGGAACTATCCGGCATATCGACATCCAGATCAACCAGGATTTCCCGCGGCTCGGCCCCGCGCGCGGGACCGACAACCCCGCGCTCCTCGAGTATGTCCATGATGCGCGCGGCACGCGTATACCCGATACGCAACCGGCGCTGCAGCGACGACGTCGAGGCCCGGTGCGTCTCGCGGATGATCTGCACCGACTGCGTCAGCATCTCGTCATCCTCCATGCCGTCGTCCACCGGCCCGGCGCCGCCGTTCATGTCGGCACGCTCCAACGTGTTCTTGATATCCACCTCGTAGGAGGGCGCCGCCTGATTGTTGATGAACTCCACCAACCGCCGCACCTCGTCATCCGTGACCATCGCCCCCTGCGCGCGCAACAGTTTGCCGGAACTCGGCGGCAGATAAAGCATATCGCCGCGCCCCAACAGCTTGTCCGCCCCCTGCTGGTCCAGGATCGTGCGGCTGTCGACCTTCTGCGCCACCTGAAACGCGATGCGCGCCGGGAAGTTGGCTTTGATGGTTCCGGTGATGACGTTCACCGACGGCCGTTGCGTGGCGATGATCATATGGATGCCGACGGCGCGCGACAGTTGCGCCAGGCGCGCCACGCCGTTCTCGATCTCCGGGCCGCACGCCAGCATCAGGTCCGCCAGTTCGTCGATGACGATCACGATGTACGGGACGCGCAGGGGCATGTCATCGTCTTTCGCCTTCGCCTCCCCCCCTTCCACCGTAAACAGTTCCTCCTGGCGCGCCGTCTTGCGGCTGTTGTAGCTCTCGATGTTACGCACCCTGGCCTTCGCGAACAGCCGATAGCGCGACTCCATCTCCGTGATCGCCCAGCGCAGACTCAGCGCCACCTTCTTCGGATCGGTAATGACGGGCACGACAAGGTGCGGCAGGTGGTGGAAGACCGCGAACTCGACGATCTTGGGATCCACCAGAATCAGGCGCAACTCGTCCGGCGTACGCGACATGAGCAACCCGACGAGAATGGAGTTCATGCACACCGACTTGCCCGATCCGGTCGCCCCGGCGATCAATAGATGCGGCATCTTCGTCAGATCGCCGATGATCTCCTTGCCGCTGACGTCCTTGCCCAGCACCAGCGGCAGGCGGGCATTCGAGTTCGTCCAGGCGGGACTCTCGAGAATCTCGCGGACATAGACGAACTTGCTGACATCATTGGGGACCTCGATCCCCACGACGCCCTTTCCGGGAACGGGCGCCTGCACGCGGACGCTGGTCGCCTTCAGCGCCAAGGCGATGTTGTTGGCGAGACCCGCGATCCGCTCCACGCGTACCCCCGGGGCCGGGAGCATCTCGTAGCGCGTGACAACCGGCCCCACTTCGGCGTTGGTGGACTGTGCCTGCACACCGAACTGCGCCAGTGTGGCCTCCAACAGCGCCATGGTGCCCTGCACGTCGGTGCGGACACCTTTGCCATGCGCCGGCGGCAGCGGGTCCAGCAGGGAAAGGTCAGGCAGCTTGTAGCCGGGATAGTTCGCGGATTCGAGCCGCGGCGCCTCCAGTTCCTCGGTCGCCGCCGCGGCCACAGCCTTGGGCGCGGCGGGCGGCTTGCGTGGCGGCTTCGCGGGAACGGGCTCGTTCGGCGCCACCGGGGGCTCCATCGGGGCCGGCTCCATCGGCGCGGGATCCAACGCCGCCTCGGCGTCCCCGGCGGTCGCCGGCGCCGCGGACGCGCAACCGGCGATCCGCTTGATCTGGTCGACCACCATCCGCCGGCGGACCTGCTTCTCCAGTTTCTTGCGCTGTTTGTCGAGACGGCGTTCCTCGCGAACAAGCTGCTCGCGCCGGTCCTCGATATGCCCCAACCGTTCGCCCACGCGCCCCGCCAGCACCCGGCAAGCCGCGCCGAGATACCTGCCGGCACGGACGATGTTGCCGAACCCGACCATGAGCACCAGCCCCACGGCGGCCAACGAACCAAACACGATCGCCGCGCCAACCGTGCCGAGCCACCGCACCAGAACGCCCTCCGTGAGCAGCCACCCCACCACGCCCCCCGGCGCGGGCGTATTCAGCTTCGGCACCGAGGCCGCGTACGCCCCCGACAGGTCCAGCAGGGCCGACGCATTGAGCAGGAACAGCGCGCACCAAAACCCACGCACCCAGGCACGGTCATTGCGCCGCGCGATCATCAGAACGCCCATGACCACACACCACAGCGGAACCCCGTATGCCGCCGGCCCCAGCGCCATGTACAGACCGAAGGAAACCCACACGCCAACCGGACCGATCAGGTTCTCGGGCGGCCGGTTGGGCGGCGACTTGAAGAACCCGACATCGCCACAGTCGTAGGACGCCAGTCCCAACACGAGAAACAAGGCCAGCGGCAACAGCAGCAAGCCCCACAGAAACCGAAACCCGCCTGCCCCGGACGGATCACTCTTCCGGCTTGTCATGCGTCACCCTCTCTACAAGTTTCACTTTCACGGTCTGCGGATCGGCAGCCGCGCTCACGTCCACGCCCGGCGGCAGGTTGACGTGTACCGGCATCCGCATCTCACGCCCGGTCTCCAACCCCGCGCAGTCCACGAACACGCGTAACGCGCCGTCGGCGACCGACTGAACCTTCTCCACGCTGCCGTGCAGCGAGACATTGACCGTCGGCGGCAGAATCTCGACCGCCGCGTCGGAACCCAGCGCCATCAGCGCGCGGACTTGCACGTTCGTCCACTCCCGGTTCACCGATTCGGTCACGATCGTCACCCGCGCCGATACCGTCGCCGGCTCCACCCGGTAGATGCCTTCTTCCGCCTCCACGAGCACCTTGACCTGAGTGGTAAAGGATTCGACGGCGCCTTCGACGTTGATGGGTTCGGTCCGCACGATCTTCTTATCCGCCAGCTTCATCCGAGGACCGCTCAGGGTCACGGTCTTCGGCTCATGGTCGACTTCCGCGCGTCCGATCATCGGCGTGCCGACAAGTTCAGGCCGCGCCACCGCCACGTCGTTGGCCACCTCGCGGTCGAAGCTCACGGTCACCACGTCCGGACGCACGCGTACGACTTGAACGCCACGCAACCAACCCTCGATGTTCTTCGGGCCGATCGGCACGCGCTCGCTGCCGGCATAGCCGCCGAGCGCCGGCCGAACGACCGCCCGAAGCTGGCGTTCGTCCACACGGCGCAGGTCGTCGTCGGAACCCCGACACGTGATGTAGGCCGTCCGCGCATCCTGGTTCAGGATCGCCGCCCCGGCTTCGACCTTGATCACGATCGGCACCGCGAACTCCTCGGCGTGATTGGTGATTTGCCGCACGCCCAGAACCGTCAACGCGGCCAGAAACAACGCCAGCAGCTTGAGCATCCAATTCTCGACGACCGCCGCACCGACGGCACGCATATCAACCGCCATGGGACGCCTCCTGCTTCGCGCGTGTTTCCGACTTCGCGATCCCGCCGGGGGTCAGGTCGAGCTGCTCCTGCATGCGCCGCCACGTGCTTTCGGTCTTCTGTCCACGCAGCAGGGCCGACATGAACCGCTTCAGACGCTCCTCGTCCAGCCCGCGGCTCAACCGCCCCCGATAACAGACCGAGACCGTGCCGGTCTCTTCGGAGACCACCACCACGAGCGCGTCGGTCTCCTCGCTCAAACCCAGGGCGGCCCGGTGACGCGTGCCGAGACTCTTGTGCAGCTCGACGCGCTGCGACAACGGAAAGACGCACCCCGCGGCCATGATCCGGTTGCCACGGATGATCACGCCGCCATCGTGCAGCGGCGTATGGGGATAGAAGATCGTGGCCAGCAGTTCCGGCACCACCGGAGCGTCGATCTTGATGCCGGTCTCCTGAACCGCGCGCGTCCCGATCTCGCGTTCGATCGCCATGAGCGCGCCGATCTTGTGCGCGGCGAGCCGCATGGTCGCCTGGACGACATGATCGATGATCGTCCGTCGTTCGGGACTCATCGTGAAGACGGGCTGCCGCCCGAGCTCCGCCAGGGCGCGACGGATTTCGGGCTGGAAGACGACCAGAAACGCGATGGCGATGTACACCGACAGCCGCCGCAGGAGCCAGTTCAGCTCGGTCAGTTGCAACCAATACGTCGAACCCAGCAGAAATACGAACAGGACGGCCAACCCAAGCAGAACCTGCGCGCCGCGCGTTCCCTGCAGGAAGAGGAACACGTAGTAGAACACGAGCGCCAGCACCAGTACCTCGAAGACACCGATGATGCCGAACGAATGTATACCTTCCCACATGCCGTTGCCTACCTCTCAACCCTCAGCAGCGTCGGCGTCTTCCGATACGCTTCGATGCGCGCCGCGATGGCGGCGGCATCGACCGACTCCCGGACGTCATGCACGCGCACGATCCGCGCCCCGCACAGGACGGCACAGGCCAGTCCCGCCAAACTCCCGACCAGACGGTCGTCGACCTCACGCCCCGTCACCGCGCCAAGAAACCGCTTCCGCGACAGTCCCACTACCACGGGCAGGTCGGACAACCGGTCAAGGTTCGCCAGCAACGCGAGGTTGTGCTCCACTGTTTTGCCGAAACCGATGCCGGGGTCAACTGCAATCGCGCGTCGATCCACCCCGGCTTCCGTCAGCGCCGCCACACGCACCGCAAGATAATCGCGCACCTGCGTCACGACATCGACGTAAGAGGGTGACACCTGCATCGTCCGCGGCGTCCCGCACATGTGCATCAGGATCACTCCCGCACCTGTTTCGGCCACGACCCCGGGCATCGCTGCATCGTGCGTGCACGCCGAAACGTCATTGACGATATGGACACCCGCCGCCACCGCCTCCCGCGCGACCCGCGCCTTCATCGTGTCGATCGATAGCACCGTCGGCAGCCCGGCCAGCGCCTCGATGACCGGGATGACCCGTGCCAGTTCCTCATCCTCGGACACCGCCTCGGCGCCCGGACGGGTCGATTCGCCGCCGATATCGACGATCGCCGCTCCGTCGTCCACCATACGTCGCGCGTGCGCCACCGCCCGTTCGACGGTACAGAATCGCCCGCCGTCGGAAAACGAGTCGGGCGTCACGTTCAGGATGCCCATGACGAGCGGCCGGCCATCCACGCGCATCAAGCGGTCGCGGCACTGCCACTCCATGTGCGTCAGGCCCCCTGCCCCGTATCCGGCGGCTTCGCGGCGATCTCGTCCCGCACCGGTGCGACCGTCGCCTCAGGCGCCGACGCCTCCTTGGCGCGGTCGGCGGCGTCGCGTTCCTCGTCAGCCAACACACGGCCATGGCTCACGAGTTCGACGACGTCGCGGCCGTCGATGGTCTCGCGTTCGAGCAGCCGGCGCGCGATCTGTTCAAGCGTGTCGCGGCGCTCTTCGAGCACCTTGCGTGCCCGTGCATGGCTCTCCCGCAACAGACGCCCGACTTCCGCATCGATGCGGCGCGCCGTCTCTTCGCTGACGTTCTGGTTGCGCGTCACCTCGCGCCCGAGGAACATAACTTCCTGGTTATCGCCGAACCGTTGCGGCCCGAGGGCATCGCTCATGCCCCAGTTGCAGACCATCAGTCGCGCGATTTCGGTGGCATGCTTGATGTCCTGCGCGGCGCCGGTGGTGATGTCGCCGAATACGATTTCCTCGGCGGAGCGGCCGCCCATCAGCCCGGCAAGACTCCCCAGCAGTTTCGTGCGGCTTTGCGTGTAGCTATCCTTCTCCGGCAACGACATCGTCGCCCCCAGATACGCGACGCCCCGCGGCATGATGGTGACCTTGTGCAGCGGTTCGGCTTCCGGCATCAGCGACTGGACGAGCGCATGCCCCGCCTCGTGGTACGCCGTCAATTCCTTCTCCTTCGCGTCGATCGCCCGGCTGCGGCGTTCCCGACCCCACATAACCTTGTCACGCGCCTCTTCCAGGTCGCTCATCGAGACGACCGACTTGTTCTTGCGTCCGGCCAGCAACGCGGCTTCGTTCATCAGGTTTTCGAGGTCGGCGCCCGAGAAGCCGGGGGTCCCGCGCGCGATGCGCCGCAGGTTGACCTCGTCGCTCAGTTTGATGCCCTTGGAGTGGATGCGCAGGATCTGCTCGCGCCCGTCGATCAACGGCAGGTCGATGACAATCTGGCGATCGAACCGGCCCGGCCGCAGCAGCGCCGGATCGAGCACGTCCGGCCGATTGGTCGCCGCCAGGATGATCACGCCCTCCTGCGTCTCGAAGCCGTCCATTTCCACCAAAAGCGCGTTCAACGTCTGTTCGCGCTCGTCATGTCCGCCGCCGATGCCGGTGAACCGACTGCGCCCGACCGCGTCGATCTCGTCGATAAAGATGATGCAGGGCGCGTTGCGCTTGCCCTGCTCGAACATGTCACGGACGCGCGACGCGCCGACGCCGACGAACATCTCGACGAAATCCGACCCGCTGATGCTGAAGAACGGCACTTCGGCTTCGCCGGCGATCGCCTTGGCCAGCAGCGTCTTGCCCGTGCCCGGGGGTCCCATCAGCATGACGCCCTTGGGGATGCGTCCGCCCACCTTGGTGAACTTCTTCGGATCCTTCAGGAAATCGATGATCTCCTGCACTTCCTCGCTCGCCTCGTCAATACCCGCGACGTCCTTGAACGTGACGCGATTCTTCTCGCGGCTCAACAAGCGCGCCCGGCTCTTGCCGAAGCTGAGCGCGCCGTGCCCGGCGGCCCGCATCTGGCGTATGAACAGGAAGTAGAGCAACCCGAAGATCAGCAGCACCGGCAGCGCGCTGGTCGCGATCTGCCAGAGCAGCGGGTTCTGAGGCGGCACCGACACGTCGGCGCCGCTGCCGCGCAGCCAGTTGATGAACTCGTGGTCGGCAACCGTGATGTACGTCCTGAACTTCGACTTGCCGCCGTCCGTCTTGACCTGCGCATCCTTCCGCAGTTCGTAACGCACGAACTGGATGCCGGAAACCTCGCGGATGACCTCCGCCTTCGCGACCTGCCGGCTCTCGACCAGGCTGACAAGGCTGGGCCGGTCCGGCGCGGCATACGGCAGGGATTCATAGGGGTCGGCCGAATGGCTGACCAGGATCAGTATGCCCACCATGAGCGCCAAAATCACAAGCCACGGCAAAACATTCTTCAAAGGCGGCGGCGCGACGGCGCCGGCCGGCGGCTTTACAGGCGCCGACGGTGACCGCTTACTCTTTCTCGGCATCGGTGTACCCTCACTTTCCTTGAACGTGGCGAATCATACCGTCCGTTGGCCGGAGGGTCAATCCGCGTTGTTCGCACCGAGGGGATACACCGCAAGTTGAAGGTTCGGCCCCGCCGCCGTGACTTCCCACCCTCGCGCGACACGGTATCCGGGCACCCAGACGATCGCCTCCTCGCACGCGAACACGGGCACGCGACCGCGTTCGGCCGCCGGCACGCGCAGGTCCACCAGGATATCCTGCAGTTTCTTAGACCCCGTCATCCCGAGCGGACGCATCCGGTCGCCGTCACGCCGCGAGCGGACGACCAGCGGTGGCTGGGACGCCTCCCACGCCAGCGATGCCCGCGCCGGATACACCCCCACCCGCGCGTCGGTGTCGCGCGTCACGCCGGGCGCCACCGATGCCTCGATCCGCAGGCCCGCCGCGTGCACGACCGTGACGCCCGGAACGGTCACGTGCGCGCAGAAAACGCCGCGCCCCGTGTCGCCCGTAACGACGCGCAGTTCGCCGTATTCACGGCGCACGGCGGCGCCCTCGCCCATGTCGAGACTGGCCGACCCGTCACACGTGTCGCAGATGGAGGCGACGGCATCGCAATGGCCCTGCGTCACGCGCGTCCCTGGAACGCCGTTCGCCAGCAACCAGGTCAGCAACACGCGGCCACGGAGCGCCGGCGGCAGCCGCATCCACGGCCCTACCGCCAGCCGCCCGCCCGCCGCCGCGCAACCCAGGGCCGCCTCACGCGCCAGCGCGTCGAGCGCCGCCTGGTCGGCCGAAGCCAACGCCGCCAGCCGGCACAACGCTTCGCGGATGCGCGGGTTGAGCGTCGTCTGGAGCAGGGGGAGCACACGATGCCGGACGCGGTTGCGCAGGTGCGCCTCGTCGCGATTGGTGATGTCCTCGCGCCATGCCAGCCCGCGTTCGAGCAGGAAGCCCTCGATCTCGGCCCGCGTGACAGCGAGCAGCGGGCGTACGAGGCGGAGTCCCTCGGTTTCGCGGACAGGCGCGATGCCGGCCAACCCCGCCAGCCCCGTGCCCCGCGCCACGCGCAACAGAACGGTCTCGGCCTGATCGTCGGCGGTATGCGCGGTCGCGATCGCGACGCAGCGCCGCTCGCGCGCCGCATCGAGCAGGAATGCGTAACGCGCCGCGCGCGCCGCCATTTCGATCGATACCCCATCGCGGGCGGCCGATGCCGGCACGTCCGCGACGCCCTGCACGCAGGGCAGCCCCAGCGTCGCGGCAAGTCGCGTGACGAATGCCGCATCGCCGGCGGCATCGGTTCGAATGCCATGGTTCAGGTGCGCGACCACCAGCGCCCACCCGTTCGACGCGGCCAGGTCTGCCAGTCCCGTCAGCAGCGCCACCGAATCCGCGCCGCCGGAAACCGCGACCAGCACGCGGTCGCCCCGCCGTAGCAACGCGCCTTCGTCCGCCTGCTCGCGCAGAACCTCCATGACCCGGCCATCATGCATGCCCCGGCCTCTGCCGTCGGCCCCGATGCTCCGCCTATCGCGCCGCGATGCGATCGACCCCGCCCATGTAGGGCACGATCGCATCCGGGAGCACGATCGACCCATCGGCCTGCTGCCCGTTCTCGAGTATCGCCACCATCAGGCGCGGCAAAGCCACACCCGAGCCGTTGAGCGTATGGACGAACCGCGGCTTGCCATCGGCGTCGCGATACCGGATACGGGCGCGCCGTGCCTGGAAGTCCTCGAAGTTGCTGCACGAGGAAACCTCCAGCCAGGCCTGCTGCCCCGGCGCCCACAGTTCGATGTCGTAGCACTTGGCCGCGGCGAAACTGATGTCGCCCGCGCACAGCGACAACACCCGGTAGTGCAGGCCCAGCCGCCGCAGCACGTCCTCCGCATTCGCGACCAGCGTCTCGAGTTCGTCGTAGGAGGTCTCGGGGACCACGAATTTGACCATTTCGACCTTGTCGAACTGATGCACGCGGATCATCCCGCGCGTTTCCTTGCCCGCGGCCCCCGCTTCGCGCCGGAAACACGGGGTGTACGCGGTCATGTAGATCGGGAGCGGTTGCTCGATGATCTCGTCGCGGTAGTAGTTGGTCACGGGCACCTCGGCCGTCGGAATCAACCAGAGATCGTCGCCGGGCACGTGATACATGTCCTCGGCCATCTTCGGCAACTGCCCCGTACCGGTCATGCTGTCGCTGTTCACGACAAACGGCGGCAGCATCTCCGTATAGCCGTGCTCGGAGACATGCATGTCGAGCATGAACTGGATCAGCGCACGCTGCAGCTTCGCCCCCAGTCCGAGCAGCAACGGAAACCCGGCACCGGTCATGCGCGTGGCGCGCGGGAAGTCGAGGATGCCGAGCGCTTCGGCCAGGGCGGTGTGCGGCTTCGGCTCGAAGTCGAACACGCGCGCATGCCCCACGCGGCGCACCTCGACGTTGGCCGCCGCGTCGCGCCCGGGGGGCGTGGTGCCGTGCGGCACATTGGGGATGCGCAGCACGGCGTCCCGCAGCTCGTCGTCGATCGTGCGGACCTGATCGTCAAACACGCCGATGCGCTGTCCCATCTCCCGCACCGACGCCTGAATCTCGCGCGTATCCTCGCCCTGCTTGCGCAGGGCTCCGATATCCTTGGAGATGCGGTTGCGCTCGCTCTTGAGGTGTTCGGCCTGCGTCAGAAGCTCGCGACGCCGGCCGTCCAGCGCCAGCACCGCGTCCAGCAACCCCTCGTCGGCCCCGCGCACCGCCAGCCCTCCGCGGACCTCGTCGGTATTCTCCCGTATGCGCTTGATGTCCAACATGCGAACACACCTCACCTTCGGAACGGACTCGTCATTTGCGTCGCCTTATACCAAACCGCGCCACGCCGCGCAAGGCCGCGGGCAGGGCTTCGGTCAAAACGCGAATGCATACGCGATCGGCGCCGCGGGCCGGATAACCGCTAGCCGAAAATCGAGAGAATGACGCCCGCGGCGACCACCGAACCGATCTGTCCGGCAAGGTTCGCGCCCAACGCGTGCATCAGGAGGAAGTTGTGCGGGTCGGCCTCCAGCCCAAGCTTGTTCGAGACCCGCGCCGCCATAGGAAACGCGCTGACCCCGGCGGACCCGATCAGCGGGTTGACCGGGTTCTGCTTCCACACCAGATTCATGAGTTTGGCGAAAATCACCCCGCCGGCCGTGCCGAGCGAAAACGCCAGCAGGCCCAGAACGACGATGCCCAGCGTGGCGGGCTGGATGAATTTGTCCGCGGCCATCTGCATGCCGACGCCCAGGCCGAGAAAAATAGTCGCCAGGTTCATTAACTCGTTCTGCAAGGTCTTGGAAAGGCGATCAATGGCGCCGGATTCCTTGATGAAGTTGCCGAAGGCGAAGCACCCCATCAGCGGCAACGCGGTCGGCAGCAGCAGGACGCACAACGCCACCAGCATCAAGGGGAACAGGATCTTCTCAAGACGATTGACCTCGCGTACCTGACGCATGCGAATCAGGCGCTCCTTCGGCGTGGTCAGCAACTTCATGATCGGCGGTTGGATCACCGGCACGAGCGCCATGTACGAGTACGCGGCGACGGCGATCGACCCCAACATCTCCGGGGCGAACTTCGAGGCCACGATGATCGACGTCGGGCCGTCCGCGCCGCCGATGATGGCGATGGAGCACGCTTGCTTGATCGTGAAGTCAAACCAGGGCAAACCATTGAGCGCGGCGACGCCCACCAGGGTGCCGAAGACGCCGAACTGGGCCGCCGCGCCGAGAATCGCCACGCGCGGACAGGCCAGCAGCGGACCGAAATCGCACAACGCACCGATGCCCATGAACACGGTCAGCGGCAATACTTCGTTGCGGATGCCATTCTCGAAGATCAGCGTCAGGAACCCGTGCGCATCGCCCATCCCGCCCAGCGGAACATTCACGAAGATGGTGCCGAACCCGATCGGCACCAGCAGCAGGGGTTCGAACCCCTTGACCACCCCGAGATAAAGCAGGAAGAACCCCACGACCACCATGACGAAATGCTTCCAGTGGCCCCCGGCCGTCATATCCCAGATGCCGGTCGAGCGCGCGATGCTCCCGAGGCAGCCGGCCGGCGAGATGACGTCGCCCGCGGACTGCTCCGCCGGGACCGCATCCGCCGCCGCCACCGCCGCCCCGGACGCGACAGGCGATGCCTGCACCTTCGGGATGGCGGGGAACAGCATTCCCAACGCAAGGACGGCCAGCGCCGTCAGGACGACCGCGCGCACGGTTCGGCGGCGATGACCGGTGGCGACGGCGTGTGGCATGACAGGTGACATCGTCAGGCTCCTCATGCAACTTCGGCGATCGTGTCGCCGGCTTTAACCACATCGCCGGGCTTGACCCGGTACTTAATCCTGCCCGCCCGGGTGCTGAGAATGGTCATCTGCATCTTGAGCGCTTCCATGATGCAGATCTGCTCATCCTTGTCCACCTGCTCGCCGTCGGTCTCCGACAGCGAGACGATCGTTCCGGGCATAGGGGCCGGAACCTTCGTCGCGGTGCCCGCATCGTCACGGGCGGCATCCGCGTCCGGCGTCCTGGCGTCCACCTGTTTCATGCGGATGTGGAACGGCTGCCCGTCGACACTGAGCTTGAGGCTGCCATCCGCTTCGGCGACCCGGCTGACCTTGTGCTCGACGCCATCGACCGTGACCGCGAAGTGCCCGGACCCGCCGCGGGGCGCGGACACCGACGGCGGGACGGCGGCCGGCGCCTCGATCGTGACCGGGCCGTTGGCCCGCGTCTTGAAGAACCCGATGGCCACTTGCGGGAACATGGCATAGGTCAGGACGTCCTCGGACGCCACCGAGGCGACGCCGAGCAGCCGCTTCAGGTCTTCCTCGATCTTGCCCAACTCGTTTGGAATCAGGTCGGCCGGACGACAGGTGACCATGGCCGGAATGTTCAGTTCCTTGAGCGCGCGCTTCACCAGCGACTCGTTGGGCTTGGCCGGAGTCAGGCCGTAATTCCCGGCCAGCAGGTTCTTCGATTCGTTGCTGAGCTGGGCATAGCGGCCGAACAGGACATTCAGGACGGCCTGCGTGCCCGTGATCTGGCTGGTGGGCGTGACCAACGGCGGATAGCCGAAATCGCGCTGGACGATCGAGATCTCGTCGAGCACCGCGTCCAGTTTTCCGAGGGCGTTGTGTTCCTTGAGCTGACTCTCCAGGTTGGACAGCATGCCGCCGGGAACCTGGGCCACGAGAATCCGCGTGTCGGCGCCGACGAAGGACGATTCGTAGGCGCGGTACTTCTTGCGCACGTCGCGGAAATAGGCCGCCAGTTCGACCAGCGCCTTGACGCTCAGACCCGTATCGTACTCGGTCCCCGCGAAAATCTCGACCATGGTCTCCGTGGGCGAGTGACTGGTGCCGAGCGCCATCGAGGAAATGGCCGTGTCGATTCCGTCGGCGCCCGCCTCGACCGCCTTGACCAGCGTGGCCACGGACATGCCCGTGGTGGCATGCGAGTGGATCTGGATGGGCAGGTCCACGGCCTTCTTGAGGGCCTTGACCAACGCATAGGCGGCATACGGCTTGAGCAGGCCCGCCATGTCCTTGATGCAGAGGGAATCCGCGCCCATGGCCGCGAGCTCGCGGGCCAGACCGACGTAGGACTCCACCGTATGGACCGGACTGACGGCATAGCTGATCGTCGCCTGCGCGTGCTTGCCCGCTTTGCGGACGGCCTTGAACGAGGTCTGCATGTTACGCACGTCGTTGAGCGCGTCAAAGACGCGAAACACATCGACGCCATTGGCCGCCGCGCGTTCGACAAACGCCTCCACGACGTCATCGGCGTAATGCCGGTAGCCCAGGAGATTCTGTCCGCGCAGAAGCATCTGCATGGGGGTCTTCGGCATGGCGGCCTTGAGCTGACGGATCCGCTGCCAGGGGTCTTCGTTGAGGAAGCGGATGCACGAATCGAAGGTCGCGCCGCCCCAGGTCTCCAACGACCAGAAACCGGCCGCATCGAGCGGCCCGGCAGCCGGCAGCATGTCAGCGGTCAGCATGCGGGTGGCGAAAAGCGACTGGTGGGCGTCTCGCAGGGTCAAATCGGTGATGCGGACTCGGGCCATGAAGCGGTCTCCTCCTTAATGCGGTGCGGTCGTGAAGTCGGTCGCGGCGGCGATGGCCGCCGCCAAACGGGCGCGGGCGGCGAGCTCCCCGCCATCCGGCGCCGGAGCGGGGACATCGGCCGCGTAACGGCGGACCATGTACGCGGTGAAGTTCATGCACTGGATAACCACGAAGAGGAAGAGGAACACCAGCGCCATGCCCAACGTCATGATCGTCAGTGTCTGCGCGAGCATCTCCATGCCAAACTCCCTTTCCCCAAGCCTCCGGTTCAAAATACGGTCCTGTGTTATCGGAAACGCATGCGCAATAGTCAACCCCGCATTTTTCCACCTCACGCCGCCTACCGACCTTGCGTCGGTGGAGGCAAACACGGTGAGGCGGACTGGACTACTCCGTCAGGACTTCGTTCAGTTTCGCTTCCCATTCGTCTTCGGCGAGGACTTCGAAGCGAAGCACCTTGTCCTTCATCTCAAGTCCGAGTTCGGTCCAGTTCCGCGACTTCGCCTGCCGCGTGCAGATGTCGAAAACCTTGCGGACGTAGTCCGTCTTGGCGTTGTCCTTCAGGTGCAGCCCCTTCGTCTCCACGACGTAAACGCGTTCGTAATCCCTGCCGGCGTCTTTGTCGGTTGCGGTGAAGACAAAGTCGGGGTAGATGCGATGTTCCCGCCAGCCCTGAATCGCGTAGTCATGCCGGGACCGGTTGCGATACCAGAAGAAGAGCCGGTGCTGATTCTCCAGATACCAGGCGACCGCCTTTTCCGTTTCGTTGAACTCATCCTCGGGGACAAACTCGAAGAGGCTCAACTCAAGCTGGCTGCCGTCCTTCCGGGTCAGGGTCCTGGCCGTGGGCTTGACGGGCGTACGGCTGGCGCAGAATACGCCCGACCAGTTGGGTCAACGCATTTTTCGATGACGGGTTGGTCAGGATCGCCAGCACATAGGCAAACGAGCAGTCCCACCCCTCCTGAAGGGCTTGCTTCGTGATGATGTACCGGACTTTGCAGTCGCGGGCGAAAAGGCCGCCGACGTCGTCCACCTGCTTGAGTTCGTCCTTCTCGCTGGTCTTCACGGCGATGTGTTCCGCCGGCACGCCCATGATCTTGGTCAAGTGCTCCCGGACCTGCTCGGAATGGATCCACCGTCCGCCCATTTGATCTTTGCCCGTACGCTCGACCTGAATCAGACAGATGGGCCGGATGTTGACGCCGGTGTTGCCCTCGTATTCCGTCGCCTTCTCTTCGAGCACGTTGCGTTTGTTCGCGGCGGCCAGCAGCGTGTCCTTCCAGTCGGGGCTTGCCTTGTTCACGACATGCAAGTCCAGTTTGATCATTTCCTCGTGGTGCAGTTCCCGGCCCGCGATGTCCACGAGGATATTGCTCTGAACCGGCGTGGCGGACAGTTCGGCGATGAGGCACGGATTGAACCCGCGCAAGGTTTCCTGCGCCCCTTCGCTGTATGCCTTGTGCCCCTCGTCCAGGATGATGAGCGGCGCGAGCGTGCGGAGCGTGTTGCCCAGCGACGTCTTGATCTGCCTGCCCCAGAACGCGCTATCCTTCTCGTAGGTGTCCAGATTCGGAAACCGCTTGAGCATGGCCTCCTGGGCCTTGATGTCGTCCTCCGGCGGGAAGAAGTCCTGGAACCCGCCGCTGTCCTTGAAGACCTTGAGCGTTTCTTTCGTTTTCCGGTTGGCCGATGGAAGCATGAGCATCAGGATGGCCAGATTCTGCTGCACGTCCAGCGGGGCAAATCGGTCGGTCTTCTCCAGAATCAGCGTGCGGCCGCCGCTCGCAAGGTCAAGGTGCTGGCGGTAGGGATGGTCGCGGTCCTTGAGGTGTTGGATGGTCTGCCGGTAAATCTGTGTGGTGGGAACGATCCAGAGCACAAGACCGGTCTGGCGTTTCCGATACACGGTGTTGAACAGGTCAACCGTCTTGACGGCCAGGAGCGTCTTTCCGCCGCCCGTCGGGACCTTCAGGCAGAACGTCGGCAACGGCAGCCCCAGGCCGTTCTTGCGCGGAAGATACCGCCGTGCCATCCCCGCCTTCTCCCATGCCTTCGCCGGGAAATCGATTTCGAGGTCGGGATTGTCCTCGGCCTTCTTACGCCAGGCGGCCAGGAGTTCGAGGTAACCCCGGATCGTGTCCAGCGCGCGGCATTGGTATTCCTTCAACTGCATCGCTACTCCTTCGCGGCAGTGCTCTGCAACCAGATGTATAACCGGACCATCCGCCTGTTGAAAACATACTCGCCCTGCACCTCTCCAGACCTCAAGACGCGGAGGCTCTTCATCTTCTGGAGAAAGTTGTTGAACTTCCGTTTCTCGGTCTCACTCAACCCTCCAGCCACCTGGGCCTTCGTAAACGACATCTGATCCGGGCCGAGTTTTGCGATCTTCCTGAGAATCGAGTGATAGTCGGCACTCCGCAGCGCTTTATAGACCTGTTGATCGACGTACTTCTTGCCGACCTCCTCTGCAGCCATGATGACACCGATCATGGCCTCTTTTAGATCTATCACGCCGTCCTGATCCAGCCAGTAGACGGAATCACCGAGCAAGTGCATGATCTTCGGAAAACCGGCAGAGTAATGCGCCAGACGCTCCAAGGCGTCTGGCTCGACACTCATGCCGACCGATCCGAAAGCCCTGGCGAAAAACGACTTCATCTCGTCCTGCGTGAGCGGTTCGATCTCGACAACATCGAAAATGCGGTCCACGGGCTGGTGGTGTACGATCATCTCCCGCCGCCGATCTTCCACTCCGCAGAGCATAAGCAACAAGGGCACGGGGGGGCGCGCCAGTGCATTCGTATCGACCAATCCCTTGATCCAGTGGGAGAACTTCGCATTCGATGTTATGCCATTGATCTCGTCTAGAACGAGCAGAACGCCCCTAATTCCAGTGTCGGCCAATCGCTTTTGCACTTCACCCAGAAAGGGCAACAAGCCTGCCGCAATCGAAGGCGCGTCTTTGCGCAGTGCGTCGGCATGGAGCGTCACGCCAAACAGCGTCTGCTCTCCAATATACTTCGCCAGCCAGTTGCGCACTCGCTCGGTTCGCGATACATCCATGCCACCCGACTGCACGGTGGCCTCCAAAATTCGGGCGCCCACATCCTCCAGTGTTTCCGCTCCGCCCAAAGGCGCATAGATCGGGTGCAGGCCCTCGCGCTCCGCCATGAATTGCACCAAGCCGGCAATGGAACTCTTGCCTATCCCGTATTCTCCCTGGACATACATGGAGACGGGTTTGCCGGCAGCAACCTGTGCGACGCCGCGCCGCATGATGCGGTCGATTTGACTGGCGCGCCCCACGAAAAGTTCCACCGGAACCGGTTGGCCGGGGTAGAACGGGCTCTTGCCTTTTGTCATGTGCGTCCTCTCTTACCTCGTCAGTTCGTAGATCTCGAATGGCAACTGCGCGAAATCAATGCGGAAATGGTCCAGATGGTCCTGGTCCAGATACTTCGTAGGCGCGAACACCAGGCGCCGCTTGCCGTCCTTCAGCTTCGGTAATGCCTTCGCCATGTCAAGCGTCAACGCCAGATTCTTGAGCGTCGCAACGTCCGGTTCATAGAACAGGAAGACCTGATAGTTGCGGCTCTCGCCGATGAAGTGTTTCTTCTCGTCAACGGCCTTCTCGTCGAACTCCTCGCCCGTGGCCGTGTAGAACACTTAGCGGGCAAGGTCCTCGTAGGTCGGAAGCGCCTTGCCGTCGAGAATGCTCTCCAGTTCGACCGCCTTGCCAACCTTGAAGAAACTGAACGTTCCGCCCAGCCCCTTCTTGAGCGCCTCGTCCTTCGCGGTGGGTACGCCCTTGATCACGCGGCGCACGCGCTCCGCCGTGAGCGTGTCCGCGTAGTCCTCGCACTCGATCAGAATGAAGCGGCGATTGCCGCCGTCGGCGGCGTTCTGGGCGAGGACAGCGTGTGCCGTTGCTCCACTGCCAGCGAAGGAGTCCAGCACAATGGAGTCTTTGTCTGTCGCCAGCTTCAGAATCCTGAGCAAAAGATCAACCGGTTTTGGTGTTATGAATATCTCTTCACCCGCGCTCTTCTCGAGGATCTCCGAAAGCTCCTGTTTCGCATTACGCGTGCTTCCTACCTCCTGCCAAGGCCAGATAGTCTGAGGTACAACTCCCGCACGGACTTCGGACAGGAAGCGCTTGATCCCTGGTCGGTTGACACCCTTGGTGCCCCACCAGATTCGGTTGTCGCGGTCCAACTCATCGAACTTCTGCCTACTCACGCGCCAGTAGCTTCCAGCCGGAGGGCCGGCAATAACCTTGCCTGATGGGGTCGTGATCGCATACTGGCCTTGCCCGTAGAAATTGCGGGCTGCCAAATCACTCAGGAGCCAAGGACCACGAGGATCATTGTCGGGGTTCCTGTAACGCGCTGTCATCTCATCATTTCGCTCCAGTAGATGAGGGCGCCATGTCTCCGCGTTCTTTGCGTAGACGAGGAGGTAATCGTGGTCTTCGCTGAAATGAATGGCCGTGTTCTTCGGACTGTCCATCTTGTGCCAAATGCAGGTCGCTATGAAGTTGTGTTCGCCAAATAACTCATCGAGAAGCGCCCTGGCCCAGTGAATCTCATTATCGTCCAACGTAATCCATAGACTCCCATCGTCGGAAAGTAGCTCCCGGAGAAGTTTCAGTCTCGGCATCATCATGCAGAGCCACTTGTCGTGACGGGTAAGGTCTTCGCGGTCAACGACCTTACCGAGCCAGTCCTGCATCATGGGGGAGTTGACGTTGTCGTTGTAGGCCCAGCCCTCGTTGCCGGTGTTGTACGGAGCATCGATGCAGACGCACTTGACTTTCCGGGCGAAGAGCGGCAGGAGCGCTTTCAACCCTTTGAGGTTGTCGCCGTGGATAATCAGGTTGTCATGCAGAGTGACTTTGTCCGTCAGGCTCTTGGCCTTGACCGGCACGAGTTCATGGTACTTCACCAGAAGGTGGTGATTCTGCACGAACGTCTTGCCCTTGAATTGAAGCTGTGCCATGCATCGCCTCGCTATCCTTCAGCACCCGCCGGAAGCCCGCGACAGCGGCCGTAGTTCCCGTTGAAGACATCGAAGCGACTTCTATCGTAATAGTGCGCGCAAGTCGAATCCTATTCGTCTCCGGGCACGACGCAGTTGGCCTGACACTTCGATCCCCGCTACCTCCCAAACGCCCTCCCCGCGCGACCCCTCTCTGGAGATCATCAATTGCCATATGCGAATGTCATTGCCGGGACGGGCCACGCACCACGGAGGGACCACGAAGCCCCTTGGTCGTCATCCGAACCGAAATGTTGTTTCCGCAAGTCGCTCGCTGATGGCAGTCACGGCTGAACGGGCTATGATCAGCGAATCATGGGCCTCAGATTCCGGGGGTGCTTCGTCCGAACCGGGGTAGCGGAATTCCCAGGCGAAGACCGTCAGGTCGCGGGCGGGGTCAAGCTTCTCACCGCCCATAGAGCAACCTCCCTTCGCGCAAGACCGTCGCCGGCAGGGAGGTGATGACCGCCAAGCCCTTTTCGAACTCCCGCTTAGTAAAAACCAGAACATCCTTGGCGACGCCCAGGCCGCACAGCGCCCGAAAAGCCTTTTGCTCACGTTTGTAACGCGGGATCTGCGAGTCGTTGACAACGACGAGGAAATCATAGTCGCTATCCGCCCCGGCATCGCCACGAGCGCGGGAACCGAAAAGATAAATGCGTTCGGCGGGGAGACTGGCGCGTAAACGGCGGACCGATTCCGAAAGCGGATCGGCAACGGAGGCTGATGTGCTCCTGACGGTTTGGGTTTCAGCGCGCATAAACTGTCTTCCCTTCCCGCAAGTCTTGCGAAACAAAGGAAACCGAGCCGAAGAAAACGACGCGCTCCGCTCGCGCGGTTTCGCCGATCTCTTTTCCGACACGCTCAATATCTGCTTGCGCAATCACGTTGGCACCCTTGCTTATGGAGAACGCCACCCGGAACCGAGAATCTTTTTACCACTTGCCGGAGGCAATAACAAACCCAATTTTCGCGCAAATGCGAAACGCAACCGTTCGCGGTGGACGCAGCGCCGGCGACGCTGCCCCGGAACTGCCATAACGCTCGCCGTATGGAGGGCTCGGTGGCTACTGCCGTCTTCGATATGAAAGACTTCCTCCACCTGTTGTCGGTGGAACGACACGCTGCCACGCTGCCGGTCGGTTCGGCGACTTGACATCGATGGTCATGCCGCGCACACTTTTCAGCACGATCGCACATTTGTCGCGGGCCGAAGTTCGAGGTAAACCATGCATATTCTTGTCGTAATCGGGGGCGTGGCGGTGGTTCTGGCGATCGCCTACCGGCTCTATGGCCGTGTCCTGGAACGTCTGTTCCGGCTCGATCCCAAGGCCAGGACGCCGGCCGTGGCCCTGCGCGATGACGTGGATTACGTGCCCATCCCCCCGCATTTCCTGTTCGGCCAGCATTTTTCGGCGATCGCCGCCGCCGGCCCCATCGTCGGCCCCATCGTGGCCGGGGTCGCGTTCGGGTGGGGTCCGGCGCTGGCCTGGATTCTCATCGGCTCGATCTTCATCGGGGGCGTACACGATTTCAGCTCGCTGGTGGCCTCCATCCGGCACCAGGCGTGTTCGATCACCGAGGTCGTGCGGCTGAACATGACGCGCCGCGCGCATCTGCTGTTCCTCGGGTTCATCTGGATCACGCTCGTCTACGTCATCGTGGCTTTCACGGATGTCACCGCCCAATCCTTCGTGGGCATGGTGACGCTGGAAGACGGGAGCATCGTCCGCGGCGCCGGCATCGCGACCTCGTCGCTGCTCTACCTGGCGCTGCCGGTGATCATGGGGCTGCTCATGCGGTACACGAAGCTGTCCATCGGGTGGGCGACGCTCATCTTCCTGCCACTGGTCGGGGCGGCGATCTGGGCGGGGCAGAAACTCCCGTTCAGCGTGGAAGCCGTGTTCGGCGTCGATCAGAACACCGCGGTCAAGGCGTGGGCCGTGGCGCTGCTGGGGTACTGCTGTCTCGCGGGCGTCGTCCCGATGTGGCTGCTCCTGCAACCGCGCGGGCACCTTGGGGGGTGTTTCCTCTACACGGCGATCGCCGGCGCCGCGGCCGGGCTCGTGGTCGGCGGCAAGACGGTTCTGTATCCGGCCTTCAACGCCTGGACGGCGCCGAACGGAGACACGCTGTTTCCGTTCCTGTTCATCACCGTGGCGTGCGGGGCGTGCTCCGGGTTCCACGCCGTCGTCGCCGCCGGCACGACCAGTAAACAGTTGCGGTGCGAGCGGGATGCGCGCCCCGTCGGGTACGGAGCGATGCTCCTGGAAGCGCTCGTGGCCGCGGTTTCGCTGGCATGCGTGATGATGCTGGCGGTGGACGATCCGATGGTCAGGAAGGCGCCGAACTTCGTCTATGCCAACGGCATCGGGGAGTTCCTCGCGGTCTTCGGCGTGGCCAAGTCGTTCGGCATTTCCTTCGGTCTGCTTGCCTTCGCGACGTTCGTCTACGACACCCTGGACATCTGTACGCGGCTCGGGCGCTACATCATCCAGGAACTGACGGGATGGACGGGACGGGGCGGAAAATGGACCGCCGCCGTCATCATGGCCGCCCTGCCGCTCCTGTTCGTGATGCGGACGGCTACCGATGCCAACGGCAACGTCATACCCGCGTGGAAGGCATTCTGGACGCTGTTCGGCGCGAGCAACCAGTTGCTGGCCGCGCTGACCCTGCTGGCGATCACCGTGTGGCTGGTACACCGATACCGCGCCCGCTGGATCTGGTTCGTGATGGGCGTGCCGACCGTCTTCATGTACGTGATGAGCGTGTGGGCGCTGAGCATGATCCTGCATGCGAAGCTGGCGCTGGCCGCGTGGTGGAGCGACCCGGTTCCCTGGGTCGCGGCCATCCTGATCGTCCTGGCCGCCCTGATGCTGATCGAGGGCATCGCGGTCCTCCTGAAGATGTGGAGGCTACCCCCCGCACAGCCCGACACCGGGACCGTGTAGCGCGACTTGCCGGATAGTTTGGGCATCCCATTTCGGCATGGACGCATCGGGGCGTGCTGCTATAGTACGTGGCCCTACGGAGTATGTGGGTCATCGGAAACCAGGCAGCCATGGAACAACCCGACAGCGAGAGACAGTCCCAATCCCCGCCAGCCGGACGCGCGCGGCGGCGGCAGGCGCGGCCCGCGGCCATTCTGTGCATCGTGTGCGCGGCGCTGTCGGCCGCATGCTCCCGCGAGAAAACGCCCGCGCCCGTCGCCCCATCACTGGATTCCGCGATCGCCCTGATCCGGGCCGACGAGTTTGCCGCCGCGCGCGATATGCTCCGCGGTCTGACAACCGTGCAGACGAACAGCGCCCCCCTGTTCTGCAACCTGGGCATCGCCCTCTGGCGCCTTGGAAACGTGGCCGACGCGAAGGCCGCCTGGGTGCGCGCCGCGGACATCCAACAGGACACGTCGCTGCCATCCGAATTCCTCGGTCGCGTGCTGATCGACACGCACGACTATGACGCCGCGGTCGCCACGCTTTCCGAAATCGCCTCCCCCGGCCCGCGCGCGCTGACGCTGCTGGCGATGGCGCACTACCGCGCCGGCCGCGCCGACAAGGCCATGGGATTCCTGAACCAGGCGCTGGATCTGGACCCGCGATACCCCGCCGCGCGCTATGACATGGCCGTCCTCTACCGTGACGTACGGCTGGACGCGGAGGGCGCACGGCGGCATTACGACGCCTATCGGTCGCTGGCGCCGAGGCACCCCCTCGCCGCCCGGCCCCCGGATGCGTTTGTCACGGCTAACCCGCGCCTCGCCGCCGCATTGGCCCGTCTGCCTCCGGCGACCACGAACGCCGCCCCGACCAACGCGGCGGGGCCGTCGCCCGCATTGACCAAGGCGCGCGCCGCCGCACGCGATGGCGATGGCGATACCGCCGTTTTCCTCTACAAGCAGGCGATTCAGGAGAACCCGGGCAACCCCGACGCGCTCTGGGAATTCGCCGACGTCTATGAACGGCGCCTGGGATACCCCGACCGCGCGCGCGAACTCCGCCTCCGCTTCAAGCAGCTTTTCCCGCAGGACCGGCGCGCCGCGAGCGTGGTCCCGCCCGCCCCGCCCCCCGGCCAGTCCTCGGCCGACATCTTCCGCAAGGGACTCGCCGCCTACGAGCGCAAGGCCTATGGCGAAGCGGTCAGCCTTTACGAGAAGTCGCTGACCCTCGATCCCACCTCCGCCGGCACCGCCTATAACCTGGGTCTGGCGCGCAAGGCCGCCGGCAATGCCAGGGGCGCGATCGAGGCCTTCGCCAAGGCCGTCGAACTGCGCGACGACATGACGAAAGCGCGCTACATGCTCGGGCTCACTCACATGGGCGAGGGCAACCGCGACGATGCCCTGCTCGTACTGAACGCCCTGCTACGGCAAGAACCGAAGTACGCGCGTGCCCATTTCCTGCTCGGCATGCTGTACGACGAGGGAAAGCGGCCGGACCTGGCCGCGATCCATTTCCGTCACTACCTGGAATTGGAAGCCGGCGGCGCATCCTCCCCCTATGCGAAGGCTTGGCTGCAACGTCACGCCGCGGCCGCAAACCACTGAACGAGAAGCCCGCCGCGCGGGCGCGCAAAGAGAGCTATGGACAACCTGCCGCCACTGAACGCCGTCGACCTCGCGATTCTGGGCCTGATCGCGCTCGGCGCCATCCGCGGGTACTTCCGCGGCCTCTCCGGCGAACTCGGCAGCCTGGTCGGCCTCGTCGCCGCTTTCGCCGCGGGCATCGTCTTCGATCAGCCGTTCGCCGACTGGATCGCGCGCGTCACGCGCCTGACCGGGCCGGCGGCATTCGCGCTGTCCTATACGCTGATCGTGGCGGCCGCGATGACCGTCATGGTCGTCATCGCGAACTTGATGAAGCGGCTGATCCAGATCGTGGTCGCGCGACAGCTCGACCGCAACCTCGGTCTCGTGGCCGGGGCCGCCAAAACGACCGTGTTCGCGGCGATCGTCATGCTGGCGCTTCAGCTCTGGCCCGTCGATGCGCTTCAGCGGCATGTCCTGACCGAATCCGCCATCGGCACGCTGTTGCAGCGGGCCATGCCCGGCTTGCGGCATGCGCTGGAGGATTCCGGACTGCCGGTGCCGCCGCCTGAGCGCGGCCCATCCGTGCCCGGCGATGCGGGCGACGACGCGCAGCCCGAACCGCCGCCCGCGCGGCCACGGAATGCGCGGGAATCGAAGGGTGAACAGGTATGATGCCGGATCTGCAATCGAGTCTGCTGTGTGACGACGTGCGCCAGGAGCGTAACGGGAAATTCATCCTGATCGGTCTCTTCGATGCCTTGATCGTCCCGAAGTTCCCCGCCGTCTTCCAGCGTCTCTGCATGGTCAACCGCTGGTGCTGCGGCGTCGGCGAATTCAGTCAGCTCACGCGTCTGATCAAGCCGGACGGCGTTTCCGTGCTGGTCGAGGGCAAGGCCGTGGCGCTGCGCATGCCCGACGCCGAGGCCACGGCCACCTGCATCGAGATTTTCCTGAACGTCCGCTTCGAAACCGCGGGCACGTACTGGGTCGAGGTGCACCTCGACAACCAGCTCAAGCTCCGCTACCCGCTCAAGGCCGGCGTGATCCGTCGCCAACCGGGGGCGCCGGCGGCGGACCCGACCTAGCGTCGCCCCGCGCGCCCGCCCCGGCGAAGATCGGTTCGGCCATGTCGACGAGGAGTCCGGCCGCCAGCAGCGCCGGCAGAACCAGCAGCCTGTCGGCCGAGGTCCCCAGATGCCAGGCCAGGTCGTGCGGCGTCAGTCCGTAAACGACAAAGAGCAGCAGGTGCGCGACGAGCAGCCACGCCCACATCAGCCGTTCGCAAGACCGGTCGCCGCCGCTCCCGTACCGGCACGCCCCGCCGCCGTCGCGCGCCGAGCGCCGCCACAGCGCGATCATCAATATGACACACAGCGCCACGGGCGTCCCGAGTTCCTTGTGAATGATGGCCAGCACGCGCGCGATCTCGGGCGCCCGCGCCAGCATCTGGTGCAAAGCCGCCGCCGGATGCCACAGGTGATCGGACAGGCGCAGATCGTTCCGCAGGCCATGGGTCAGTTTGAAGCCGCTCCACAACGCGAACGGCAGGAGCCCGACCAGCGCCGGTGCGAGCGCCGCAAGGGCTCCCCACGCCGTGCGCGGCCCCGCCGCGGCGGGCTCCGCCGCGTCATGCCGGCGCCCGAAAGCCCCGGCCACGCGCAGGACGCCATTGGTCGCCACACCGGCGGCGACGAAAATCAGCGCCTCGCTTTTGACATTCAGGGCATACACCGCCAGCAGCGCGGCCAGCGTCGCCAACCCCCGATCCCGCGTCCGGTGCGCGCCCGTCACGGCCAGCGCGGCGATCGCCAGCGGCATGGCGTAATGGTTGTCGGCATAGCCGTTCACGTAGGCCTCGCCCGCGATGCCCGCGGCGAGAAACGCGGCGGCCGCGGCGACCGGGACGGGCCAGCGGCGGCGGCGGAGCACCGTGGCGAAGAGGTAGACGTACGCCGCCAGGTTGACCAGCAGAAACGCTTTGACGGCCATCTCCGACCAGGCCCCGCGCAACAGCGCGACGAGCGCCGCCTGCACGGGAATCAGCAGCGGATAGTCGAGATGCGACCATTCGAAATGTGCGTCGGCGAAAAACGACGGCCAGATCCCCTGGTCGCACCAGATGGCCTTCCCGTGAAAGAACCAGATCGAACGCGCATCCCACTCCACCAGCGGCACACGCGCCACGGTATACACCAGGTTCGGAAAGCCCATGGCGAACAGCGCGACGGCGGCCGCGGCGCAAACCCCCGCGCGGGCCGGCAGCCGCGCGCACGCGCGGGCCGTGAGAACGCCCCCGGCGGGCAACAGCGCCAGCGCCGCCGCCGCCAGGACGACCGGCGCGGGCCATCCGCACCAGGTGGCCAGCAGACAACAGGCCAGCCACGCGAGCTGTCCGGCGAGGTAGGCGGTGGCCCAGTTTCGCACCGAGCCGTCGCAGCGCAGCAGGCCCAGTACGGCATGGCCGGCAAGACCCGTCAGGAGCGCATAGACCGCGACCGCGACAACATCGGACCCGGTCATCGCGCGGCCTCCAGCAGACGGAACAGCCCCGCCTCCGCCAGCAGCCGTGAAGGAACCGGCGGCGGTTCGCCCGGAACCAGGATGTAGGCCGCGCCGCGAACGAGCCCGTTGGTATCCACCGGCGTATAGTAGCGGACCGGATACAGCATCTCGTTGAACCGGTGGAACACGTAGGGCGATACATCGTGATGCGGCCCGAACACGCGCGTGGCGCCGCGGTGGCGGACCGCGTCGACGACATCGACCATGCCCGCCGCGAAGCATGCCTCGTACGGACAGTCGGCATAGCGGTGGCGCCGGCCCACCGCATCGAACAGGTTCAGCGTCACGCGCAGCGCCAGCGCCAGGCCCAGCAACGCGCACGCCGCCGCACGGACGCCGAACGGACGGCGGAGACGCGCCGGACAAGCGGCGGCGGTGACGTTATGGGGCAAGTCCAAGCGACCTCACAAGCGCGGCGGTTACCGGATCGTAGGTTCTGCCGCCGGCAAACAGCGTCTGATAGGCGACGATGTCCAGCAGCGCGAGCAGCAGCGCGGCGCCGACGATCGATAGCCGGCGTTCGCGACACCCCGGCCGCAGCCGCCGCGCCGTGTCGACGATGCCGGCGGCGGCGAGCATGCGCAGGGGCACGTCGGCGAACAGGACCAGCCGGAGGTTCATGAGCGGCAGACCGGTAAACACAACCAGCAGCACGGCCAGCGTCGCCGGCGCGAGCGCCCGCGTGCCGGCGCGCGCGCCGCCCCCGGCGCCGAAGATGCCCGCGGCGGCCGCGATACAGACGGCCGGAGCCACAAGCACGAAGTCCACCAGGTAGCGGAACCACGGCCCCTGCTGGTAGGCAAGCGCATATGGAATCTCGCCCTGCGCGCGCTGGTAGGCGGCATAGACCGTCCACAACCGATCGAACGACCCAGCCACCCAGGCCATGACGGCCACGGCCAGTAATGGCGCCGCGGCGAAGACCAGCGCCAGCGCGGAGGTCACCACGCGGTGGTGGTAGCCCTGCCGCAAGCCGTAGACCACGAGGAACACGGGGTACATGAACAGCGTCGACTCCTTGGCCAGGAAACACACCGTCAGCAACGGCAGCAGCATCGCCGCGTCCCGACTGCGTCGGGTGACAAGTGCGCGGTCGAGCAGCAGCAGGACGGCGGCGAACAGCGCGGCGACGAACGTATCCTGCAGGGCGCGGGTGGACAGCGCGGCGGCGAGCGGCGAAGTGCCGAGCAATGTGGCGGCGACAATCGCCGCATCCCGTGGCAGCCAGCGCACCGCCAGACCAGTCCCAAGCAGCATCAAGGCCAGCCCCGAGAGCAGCGAGACCGCCGCGATCCCCACCGTGCCGTCGCCTCCCGCGAGGCGAACGCCAAGCGAACCGACGGCAACGAAGGCGACGCGCAGCGGCAGCGGTCCGCTACGCAGACGCGGGTCCGTATCCCATGCGGCGATCGCCTCGCGCAACGCGGGAACGCCGCCGTCCGACAGGGTCCGGCTGTAGAAGGCATAGACGTGTTCATCGAACCCCGTGAGTGGAACGTGCCCGAACGACAGCAGGCGGTAGACCGCCGTGACGGCGAGCACGAGCGCGATCGGCAGCAGGGAACGGGTGTTGCCTGAAGACGGCGAACCGGGCATCGCGGGCGGAACGTCCGAGGTCTCGACAATCTTTTCGGCGGGACTCTTCATACCGGGGATGCGCGTATCGCCAGAGGACAAGGGCATCAGAACTGCAGAATGCGGTCAGCCGGCGCCGCACCCTCCCCGCCTGTCAGATATTCCATCGTACGGTACTCGCCGACGGCATTCATCTTGTGCAGGATTTCGCCCAGTCGCTCGCACGCGCCAAGGCTGCTGTCGACAAGTCCGGAAACCAGCGGGTCGGTCGAATCGAGCCGCGCCCGGATCAGCCCGAGGTTGGCTGTCAGAACGGTTGCCGGCTGGCCCAGGTGGTGGCATGCGGCGCCAAGGCTCTCCAGCATGACGCGGTGGCGCTCAGCATCCCGCATGGCGTCTTCCGCCCGATGGCGATCCGAGAGATCGACGAACGAAAAAACGAACCCGACCACATCGCCATCCGAGTTGCGATTGCAGGCCGTGGCGACCTGCACCGCGAGGCTCACCCCATCGGCGCGAAGTACCGTCACCTCGCCCACCCAGTCGGACTGGCGCGCCGCGATGGCCTGCATCAGGGCCTGGCCGTACTCGTCGTCCTGAACGAGTTCACGCACATCGGTCGCCTGCAGGTCGCGCGCCCGCGCGAACCCGGCCAACCGCGCGAACGCCGGATTCACGTATTCGATCTCCATTCCGAGGTTCGCGATCACGATGCCCGTGCCGGCATTCTGCAATGCGTTGTGCTCGGTCCGAAGCATTTCCTCGGCTTGCCGCCGCACCGTGATATCCCGGACAAAGAAACAGAGTTGCCCCTCGCCGAAGCGCAACCGGCTCACCGCGATCTCGGACGGGAAGAAGCTGCCGTCGCGGCGGACACAGTAGGCTTGGATCAACGTGAACCGCTGCTCGTTAAGGTTCTCCATCAACGTATCCATGAGGTCCACCGTCGCCCCCGAAACGATGTCGCCGACAAACATGCCGCACAAGACATCGAGGGGACAGAGAAAAAACTCCGTCGCACGCGCATTGACCTCGACGATGCGTCCGGCAAGATCGGTGATGACAACGGCGTCGTAGATGCTCTCCAGCAAGTCTTGATAGGGGGAAGGCGCGGGGCTCGCACCCTCGGACAAGGACGCCGGCGCCGACGAACTGGCCGCCGATCTGGACATCACGATGGGCTCGTGCCGCCGACCGGTCGAATCGCTCGGCACATCGGGGATCAAATCGATGCGCATCGTGTTGGAGAACTTCTTCGTCTTAGAGGGCATGTTGTTTGTGGTCACCTCGCGCGAGCACCGACTTCGCATGGCGAAAACTTTCGCAGGTTAGCGAAAACGATGCCTACCCACAACCGAAAAAACGAACCGCGAACGAAATGTCTTTGTTTCGCGCAATACCACCCGATCCGTCAATTCTCCAACATTCTGCATTTCAACCCGCGGTACGCGCCGGCACAGATAAACGTCCATCCCGCCGATGCTTTTGGCTAGCAGATATCGTGCCATCGCGCATGCATGGCACGACGCATGCTAGCTGCACCGCAAACCCATATTTACTTGTCATGGCGACACAAATGCCATCTAATGCCCCAAACGCGTCGCCTCGACAGCAGCGGATTTTCAGACATGAAGCCCATCGGCGAATTACTTGATCGTTTCCATAAGGCGCCCGCCGATATCGTCGGCATTGACCTTGGATGTTCGGGGGTAAAAGTCGTGCGTTTGCGACGAACCGGAACGGACATCCAACTCGTCGGCGCCGACATCCTGCCGGCCCTGGCCGGGTTGCCCGGGGTGGATGATGGCGTACCGGCGACGAATTCCGTCACCCTTCCCGCGCGTGTTCGGTCGCGCTGCGCGTCGCTGGCGGTGACGGGGCGGCATGCCGTCATCAAGCTGGTTTCGTTTCCCGGCGCGATCGGCGCGGACCTGGTCGACCGACTGCCGGAGAGCATGGGCATCAAGGATCCAGACGTTTACCGCATCTCGTATCGGGTCGTTACCGAGGGACATGGTCGCACCGAATCGCGCGTTCTCGCCGTGGCGCTTGCCGACGAGGAGGCGTCGGCGGCGATGGCGCAGTTCGGGTCCGGTCTCCCGGCCCCGTACTCGCTCGAGGTCTCGGCGCTGGCGTCCTTGACAACGTTCCTCCACGGCTACGGAGAGGAATACGCCAACACATCGGTGGGCGTCATCGACTTCGGTGCGGCGGTCACGACCCTGACCATTCTAAGCAAGGGTGCCGTGGTGCTGATACGGCGTTTCGATTTTGGCATGCGCAATCTTGTGGCTCGTGTCCACGAACGTCTCGGCGTTTCCGAGGAAACGGCGCGCGAGATTGTCGCCGACGCCTCGTTCGACATCTCCGAAACGGTCACGGAGTTGCTGGGACCGGTGGTCAGTCAGTTCGTCCTGTCGCGCGATTTCGTCGAACGCCGCGAGAACTGCCACATCAGCCGCTTTCATGCGGCAGGCGGACTGGCGACCTCGCGCGATGTCGTCGACGGGCTGGCGCGCGCGCTGGACGTCGAAATTGCGGATTGGGACCCGTTCCGCGGGCTGACCGTGATGCCGCAGGCGATCGACGACGCCGCGGCGGCTACGCGCTGGCGTCTCGCCGCCGCAACCGGGGCCGCGCTCGCCACCGTGGGGGAATCGTGAACCTGCGTGTCGATCTCATCTACCCGAACGAACAACGCAGCGGCGGGGCCGTCGCGCTCAAATCGGTCGTTCGGATCGGCTCCGTCGTGATCCCCTGCGTCCTCGTGTTGATCGTCGGTTGGTGGGTGCTGGGCATCGTCATGGCGCGCGGCGAGCTGAGCGTGATGGAGGAGCAATGGCGCACCACCGAACTCCGGCAGCAGGTGGCCAAGCAGACGGCCAACGACCTGGGCGCCAACCGCAAGATCATTGCCGAAATCGAGGGGTGGAGCCATGCCGCCATGCCGTGGCATCCGCAACTGATCGCACTGGTCGAGATCGTGCCGCCGGAAGTGCAGATCGTGAGCGCCACCGTCCTGCTGGACGAACCTGGGCGGGACGAAGCGCCCGCGCGCCGCTTCGCGCTCCGTATCGCCGGTCGCACGGGTTCGCCCCAGTCCAAAGATCTCATCGAGACGCTCCGAACCGACATCGAGAAGCACGCCGCCTACACCAATGGACTCGATCACGTCGAAGTCGCACACTACGGGGCTGACGAATCCGATGGGGCCGGCCCGATGGACCGCGTGTTCGAAATCGAAGTCAGCTATGCGAAACGGGATTTCAAATGAAGTTGCCCGCGGATAAGGCCGAACGCAACAAGTTGCTGGCCGTTGTGGTGATCTTGCTCGTAGCCTGCATCTACGTGGCGTATACGTTCGGACTGGGACCGTTGCTGAGCAACCGGAAGCGCGACGCCCAGCGGCGCGTCGAGCTGATCGACCTGCTCTGGCAGGCCGAACGCGACATCGAGTTGCTGCCCCATAACCGCAAGACGAACCAGGACCTGGCCACCGCGATCCTGAAGGCTTCGGACGAGGAACAGCATGTGCTGCGCCCGAACCTCGGCAACTACCTGCTCGTTGCCAAGGACACCATCCGAACGCACGCCGACCGTCTCGGCATCCGCCTTGGCACAGTCACCGAAACGGCGCCGCCGGTCGTGGCCCGCGCCCGCAAGACCGATGAGCCGGCGCCGGACTTGAAGACCGCGTTTGTCCCCTACACCGTAAACGTCACGCTGACGGAGGGGTTCCAGGCGGTGGCCCGTTTGGTGCGCGCGTTGGAGGAAGACAACCCTCTGCTATGCGTCACGCGACTGGATATCGTGGGGCAACCCGACAGATCGCCGCGGCAACACCTCATCAGTATGGATGTGACATGGCCGGTATGGGCGGACGAGACGGCGCCGGACCGTCTGCGCGAGCAACTGGATGACGAACCCCCGGGGACCGTACCATGATGAGCCGCGCCCATCCTCTCGCCATGGCATGCGTGATTCTCACGGCTGCCGCGGCTCCGCGGCTGACAGGGCTCGCGGAAGATGCGCCTCCGGTGGCATCCCAGGCGGTCGTGCGTGTCGACGCTTGGATGCTGGAGAGAGATCCCTTCTGGCCGGTCGGGTACACACCGCCCAAGGAACCGGATCCGATCGAGACCAAACGGGATCACATCCGCCAACGCATCGAATGGCCCCGTCTCGCGCTCAAGGGGCTGACGCATACGACCGGGGGACGGTATCTTGCCATCATCGACGGTATCGGTGTCGCGGAGGCCGGCGACGTGGTTTCGGTCGAGCGCGCCCGACTGACGTACCGCTGGCGCATCGATGAGATCACGCGGCGCGGCATCCGGGCCACACGGCTCGATGTGCGGGAGGTCAACCCACCCTTGCAGACAGACCCGGAATAGGATAGGTTCATCCCCGGTTACCCGGATGGCGCGCATGCTCCGGCGACCGGGTCACAACTTGGAGTGCCGTCTATGACCGAACAGCGTCTTTGCGTATTGTTTCTCGCGTGCCTGGCGTTGGCGACTCCGGCCTCAAGATCGCCGGCGCAACAAGTCACGCCGGCGACCGACGCCGCCGCGGCGACCACAAATGTAACCGAATATATCGAACTGCCGGCCGATGACGAGATCGCGCCGGAAGCGGGCCAACCCGAAGGCGAGGCGTCCAACCTGATCAGCATTTCACTCGACGATGTCGAGATGCTCGACGTGGTACGCATGTTCAGCCGCATCAGCGGTGCCAACATCATCGCCACGCCATCCAACCTGACCGCGCGCGTCACCGCCAATCTCGATGGCGTCGAATGGAGACCGGCACTGACGTCCATCCTGAGCATGCACAACCTCGCGCTCGTGGAGAAGACCCCCGGTTCAGGCGTCTACAGCATCGTCGACCGCCTGCCGGATGCGCCGGAACCGCTGGTTGTCCGGACGATCTTCCTGAAATACACCACCGTGTCCGACGTCGTCCCCGTCATCCAGGCCATGCTGCCGGAGAACGGCTCGGTCTCGACCTTCCCCTCGCGCAGCGCCATCGTCGTCCGCAGCACCGAAGCCAATCTCGACGAGATCGACCATGTCGTCGAGGCCATCGACATTCAGAGCAAGCAGGTCTGCATCGAAACCCAGTTCATGGAACTGACGGATGCGGCCAGCAAACAGATTGGCATTCGCTGGGATTCGCTTGAGGAGTTCAACGTGGGCTTCCAGGCGGGCCCCTTCGTCTCCCAGGAAACGCTGAGCCGCGACAAGACACGCAATGACACGTTGAAGCAAACCGATACGCGAACCCGGAACGATACCGTCGACAAGCTGTACGACGAGCACAACCGGCAGTACCAGGTGGAATCGGTCGAGATCATCGAACGTCCCGACGGGTCATTTGTGGAGACCACCAAGACCGATCCGACGCGCCGGATCGCGGATACCATTCAACTGTCGCGCGAGAATGCCTCGTCCATCGGCGACAGCTTCGCCCGCAGCATCAGCGAGAGCAAGGCCGCCATCCTCGACGTCGATAGCCTGAATCTGGTGCTCAGCGCCTTGAAGAAGACCGATGGCGTCAGCATCATCTCGAACCCGAAGATGATTGTCACCAGCGGTACCACGAATGCATTTTTCCGTGTCGGCCAGCGCGAGCCGATCATCAAGACGACGATCAAGCGCGGCACGACCGACAGTCCCGGCGACGAGGTCACCGCGAACTTGGATACGGATACGAATACGGACGATATCCGGGACGGCTACCTGCACACCGGCATCGAACTGAAGGTCGTCCCAACCGTCAAGACCGATCAGTTGATCGAAGCCGAGATCACGCCATCGCTGCGCCGCAAAGTGGACGACAAGACCGTCGAAGGCAACTCGTGGCCCGTCATCTCGGTCAAGGAGATCAAGACCCTCTTTACGCTGAAGAACGCCCAGACCGTCGCCATCGGCGGACTGACCGATACCGTCAATGACAAGAAGGTCAGCAAGATACCGCTCCTGGGCGACATCCCATTGATCGGCAAGTACCTGTTCTCGCACACCAAGGATGTCGAGAGCCAGGTGGAAACCATCATTTTCGTGTCGCTGTCGCTCGCCGACCCGGCCGTCCTTCCGGAAAACCTCGGCATCCCCGACCATGCGGAACTGATCCACAAGCAGTTGATTCACTCATCCGTTCGCAAGGCCAAGGTTGCGGACGAAGTGCGCCGCATCAACGAAGCCACCCAACAGCATGCCGCCAAGGACCGCGCGGAAACGCCGGCCAGCCCAGCCATTCCGATCGACCCGACCAGCCCGGCCATTCCGACCAGCCCGATCGAGAGGAGGTAGCCGGTGTCGGTACGGCTGCTCCCAAAGGAAGGCTGGCGCTATGCGGCGCTGCTCGTGTTGCTGTTCGCGATCGCGGCCGTCGCCACACGCGAAGTGATTCGCTACATCGAGACGCGCATCCCGGCGCAGGAGATTCTGGCGGCGTCGGCGATCGTGGCGAGTCTGACGCTCGGACTCATGCTGATCGCGGGCGCCTTCGGGCTGTGGGCCATCCGGTTTTCCGCCGAAGCCGAGAGCATCCGGCGTATCGGCGGCCTTGTCGACCACATGCACTACATTCGGGACGGCGTCATTGCCGTCAACCGGCACGGTATCATCAGCGGCGTCAACCCGGCCGCCACCGACCTTTTTGGTGACGAAATCCGGCATGGACAACCGATCGAGGTGGCGTTCCCCACCCTTACGGAGAATGACTGTCGGGTTCTGCGGGACGAGCATGAGCCCTGCGAGGTCGAGCGGGACGTCTCTGTCCATGACACCCGCCGGTCCCTGCGTTTCCGGTCCCAACCGGCGCAAGGCACGACGATCATCCTGATCAGCGACATCACCCATATGGTCAATGACCGCCTGCGCCGCCGGCAGAATGCCTATCTGCAACTACTCGGCCATATCGCGCGCGGCGTCGCGAACGATTTCAACGATCTCCTTTGCGGCATATCCGGACACGCCGCCATTATCCGACGTTCACCAAAGGCGGTGGACCAGGTGATCCTGTCGGCTGCCAGTATCGAATCGGGCGCCGAACGCGGCTTGCGCCTGGCCGGTCACCTCATCGAACTGGCCGCCGCGGGCAAGCACTCGCACGCGACGGCGTACCTCGACAAACACGTGCGCGGCGCCATGGCGCTGCTCGGCGACGGTCTGGAACCCGATTGGACGATCGAACTCGACATCGGCGACACCTTGCCCCCCGTCGGCCTGTCCGGACCGCAGGTGGAACAGGTCGTTCACAGTCTCGGCCTCCTGGCAACCGACGTGGCGGCCTCCGTGCGACGACTGACGGTTCTGGTTCGGCCGTCATCGGATACCGGGCTGACCGCCGGCACGCCGACGACGGCCGTCGTCGTCATCCTCGCCACCGTTCCACGTGACCGCCTGGACACGATCGATGCCGCGTCGCTCAAACCGCCCGAAGAAGCCGGCGTACTCGAATCGGTCGTGGCCGCCATGCTGAGTGAAGCCGATGGCCAACTGGAAGTCGTCAGACCCGCGCACAACATGATCGTCTACCGTGTGCGGCTCCCGCATGCCACCGATCTCGTACCCGACGCGCAGGACGACTTCCCCGAGGAATTGGCCGCCTACATGGCCGACTGGCGTCTGCTCATCGCCGGACCGCCACACCGGTATGGGCGTCTCGCCGCGGCACTGTCCTCGTCAGGGCCGGTTGTCGAGACGGCCAACGACATCGCGACGGCCCTCGCGCGCGTGGAGCGGGCCGAGAATCTGGCGGCCATCCTCGTGGATCGGGAGATTCTCGGCACCGAGGCCGATGGCCTGCTGCGCGCGATCGCGAAGCTGTGCCCCGCGGCCGGTATTGTGGTGCTTTCGGCCGGCTCGGGCGAAACACCGTCGACGTCCGCCCCTTTGGGGGAACTGCGTGGCGTGGTGACGGCCGATGCCGATGCGCCCATCGCCCACCTGCGCCGCCTGATCATCGAGGCGCGAACGATTGCCACGCGGCGCGTGCAGGGCTGACGCCGCCGCGGGCCATATCAGACGTCGGGCGGCACGGCCGCAAGGTTGTCGATGAGCCGCGTCCGCCCAAGGCGAACCGCCAGGGCCATGCGGATGGGGCCGTCGACCGTAACCACCGGCTGCAGCGTTTCCTGATCGACACCTGCCACATAGTCGACGATCGCCGACGGCGCCTCACGCTTCAGCCGGTCGCGAATCGCCTCCTCCACGACCGCCCAGCGACGTTCTCCGTCCCGTTCGACAAGCGCACGCGCGGCTTCCAGCGCGTGAATCAGCGCCACGGCTTCACGGCGGTCCGACCCCGAGAGATAAACGTTGCGGGAACTCAACGCCAGTCCATCCGGCTCGCGCACGGTCGGCGCTACGACCACCGTGATGGGGAAATTGAGGTCCCTGACCATCCGCCGGACAAGACATGCCTGCTGAACGTCTTTCTGCCCGAATACGGCCACGTCCGGCAGCACGATGTTGAACAATTTGGCGACAACCGTAAGGACCCCGCGAAAGTGCCCGGGGCGGAAAGCGCCGCACAACCCCAGCGACAACGTCGATTCATCCACCACGACACTCGCGTCCGAGGCATACATGTCGGACGACTCCGGTAGGAACACGGCGTCCACACCGGCCTCGCGACAAAGCGCCAGATCGCGGGGAAGATCGCGCGGGTAAGTCGTCAGATCCTCGCGGGGACCGAACTGCGTCGGATTGACGAAGATGCTGACGACAATCCGGTCGCCGTGCTCGCGCGCGACGCGGATGAGGGAGATGTGCCCTTCATGGAGGAATCCCATCGTGGGCACGAAGGCAATGAGGCGCCCGTCGCCGTGCCAACGCCGCGACAATGCCTGCATCGCCCGGGGATGGCGAACGACTTCCATGGTCATACGTGCAGGCCTGACTTGACCGCCCCGACGAGCTGCGCGCCCGTTACCGGCTTGAGCAGCAATTCGTGCCGGTTGCCGCCATCCACGATGCGCCGGACACCGTCAGGCGGCGCATACCCGGTGCAGAAAATGACGACGGGCATCTCCCACCCGTTATCTTTGCACTCCCGCTCGATCTCGCGAAAGGCGGTCTGGCCATCCATCACCGGCATGTGCAGGTCCATGACAATCACGTCGTGGCGCCGCGCCTTGAACTGCGCGACGGCCTCCTGCCCGTTGCGGGCCTCGTCGATATCCACGCCCTGCATGGCCGAAGCGATCATCATGTGGAACAACTGCACGATCACGCGCTCATCGTCGCACACCATGATTCGCCGTTTGTCGCCGCCTGTCGCGGCGCCTGCGGCAGCCGCGTCTGTACGGGCGTCGCCGCTCACGGACGTCGGCGGCGTCGCGCCGGCCATGGGCGTCTCCGGCAGATACACGGTGAACGTCGAGCCGCGCCCCGAGCTCCGCACCGTCACATGCCCGCCGGCATCCCGCAGCAGGGCGTAGAGCGTGGCAAGTCCCAGCCCCGCGCCCCGCACGGCGCGACCGCGACGCGTCGTATAGAACGGATCGAAGATCCTGCCGCGCACCTCGTCGGGGATACCTTCGCCCGTATCGGCCACGACCAGCACCGCGTAGCGCCCCGGCTGAACGCACCCCGTCTCGGCCACAATCGGCGCGGTGACGACCGCGCCGCGCACCGACACCGTCAGGCGACCTCCGCGCGGCATGGCATCGCACGCATTCGCAAGGAGAACCGAGGCGATCGTCGACACTTGCGTCACGCCAAGCGACCGGATCGCGGGAGGATCGTCGTCGATCGCGAGGGTCATCGCGACCCCCTGCTCGCGCGCACGAGCCCCGACCGCATCGACCGCGTCCCGCACGGCGCCCGCGACCGCGATGGGGTCCTTGGGCGGCACCGATACAAGGGCAAACCGCGCGAGCTGGTTGGTGACATGCGCCAGATCGTTCGCGGTCCGCTCCATCACATCGAGCAACTCACGCGACCCGGCACCCGGCGGAAGATCCCTCCGCACAAGCTGGGGGTAAGCCAACAGCGGGGTCAGAAGGTTGTTTAGATCGTGCGAGACGCGCCCCGCGACATGGCGCACCGCCGCCATGCATTCCGGCTCCAGAAAACGAGATCGGCTGCAGTCCCTGTCTGACACAACAGACTCCCATCGCGCGCCATCCACGCGTCACGGCGCAACGTTTCATGTGAATATAGCAGGCTCCGCACCACACCTCAATACCAAAACCCGCGACCTGCCGTCTTGCTTGCCGTCTTGCTTTGTACGCGCGGTCGTCATACAGTCCAGGGCGCGATTGTGTGCATAGCGAACCCAATGGGGGAAGAACCGTGATGAAGCCCGAACTGATTGTCGCGCTGGATGTCCCTTCACCCGACGACGTCCGTCCCATCGTCGAGCACATGCCCGCCGAAATCACATTCTACAAGGTTGGACTCGAGCTTTTCACGGCCGGGGGCCCCCCGGTGTTCCGGCCCCTGCTCGCCGCAGGCAAACGCGTGTTCCTCGACCTCAAACTGCATGACATCCCGCGGACGGTCGCACGCGCGGTCGGCGCCGCTGCCCGCCACGGGGTATCCATGTTGACGGTCCACGCCGGCGGGGGGCGGGCCATGCTGGTCGCGGCCGCGGCCGCGGCCGCCGATGCGGGTCCCGGCGCGCCGAAGCTCGTCGCCGTGACCACCCTCACGAGCCTGGACCAGAACGATCTGACGGAGCTCGGCATCGCCCGCGGTCTTGTCGAACATACGCACGCCCTCGGGGCGCTGGCCATCGACTGCGGTATCGACGGGCTCGTCTGCTCGCCTCTCGAAGTCGGTGCGTTTCGCCAACGTCTCGGCCCGGGGCCCCTGCTGGTAACACCCGGCGTACGCCCCGCCGGATCGAACGTGGGCGATCAGAAACGCATCGCCACACCACGCATGGCCGTCGCCGCCGGGGCATCCCATCTGGTCATCGGACGCCCGATTCTGGATGCCGAAGACCCCGGCGCGGCCGCGCTCGCGATTCTCCAGGAAATAGAATAGATGAAAGGATGATCCGCCATGGCCACCGTATCGCGTAAAGACCTTTTCCTGGCGGCGCTCAACCGGGCGCCGCTCGATATACTCCCCTACGGCGATGGTCTCTGGGGCGAAACGTACCGCAAGTACGTCGCCGAAGGACATCTCCGCGAGGGTGAAGACGCCACGACACACTTCGGCATGTATTGGCGCAACGGCGGCTGGCTGAACAGCCTCGCCGACCTTGACTTCGTCCCCGTCGTGATCGAGGAGACCGACGAGACGATCCTTAAACTCGACGGCAATGGCGCTCGCTTGCGCCACTGGAAGAACAGGTCGGGGACGCCCGAGCACGTCGGCTTCGGCGTCACCGGGCGCGACGAATGGGAGCGTATGGTCAAGCCACACCTGACCGGCATCGATCGGCGCCGGATCCCGTTCGAATCGTACCGCAAGGCACGCCGGCACGCGGCGGAAGCCGGTGAGGCGTTCGGTTGGGCCGGCGTGGCCCCATTCGAGCAAATGCACCCGGTCTGCGGGCATGAGTACATGCTCATGGGCATGGCCCTGGATCCCGACTGGGTCAAGGACATGGTTCTGACGTACGCGCGCCTCACGATCCGCCATTTGGACGTGCTGTTCGCCGAGGAAGGCCTGCCGGATTACTTCTGGTTCTACGAAGATATGGGGTTCAAGGAACGCCCGTTCATGTCGCCCGCCATGTACACCGAGATCGTCCAACCGGGGCATCGGGAACTTTTCGACTACGCGCATGCGCACGGCCGCAAAGTCATCGTCCATTCCTGCGGTTTCGTGGAGCCGCTCGTGCCGGGACTCGTCGAGGCCGGCATGGACTGTCTGCAGGCCATGGAGGTCAAGGCCGGGATGGACATGCCGCGCCTGGCGGCGGCTTTCGCGGATCGCATCTCCTTCTGCGGCAACCTCGACATCCGGGTCATCGCCACCAATGACCGGGCCGCGATCGATGCCGAGTTGAAGCGGAAGATTCCACCGGTCCTCCGCCTCGGCACGGGCTTCATCGTGCATTCCGACCATTCCATTCCGCCGGACGTCGAGCACGGGACGCTGCACGAATTCTTCGAACGGGGCAGTACCATCAGGCGTTGGGGCATGTGAGGACGCGCGCCGATGGATGTGGCCGACATTCCCGCGGTGAATCGTATCCTGAAACGCGAGTTTCTGAAGCACAGTGCGCCCGTGATCGAACTGATCCAGGCGCAAACGAACGATCCTTTCAAAGTCCTGGTCGCGACGATCCTCAGTGCGCGCACCAAGGACCAGACGACGGCCGAGGTCGCACGCCGCCTGTTCCAGACCGTCCGGCAAGCGGCCGATCTGCGCCGCCTCTCGCCGCACGAACTCGAGAGCCTTATCTTTCCGATCGGCTTCTTCCGCACCAAGGCACGCCACCTGCACCGTCTGCCGGACGTGCTGGACGCCGAGTTCGGCGGCGTCATTCCGCAAACCGTCGAGGATCTCTGTCGGCTCCCCGGCGTGGGCCGGAAAACCGCCAATCTGGTCGTCACGACGGCCTTCGACAAACATGGCATCTGTGTCGATGTGCACGTCCACCGGATCTGTAACCGGTTCGGACTCGTGCGGACGCGAACACCGCGGGAAACGGAGATGGCCCTGCGCGCACGATTGCCGCGTCGGTACTGGAAGACATGGAATCGTTACCTCGTGTCCTTCGGGCAGACCCGGTGCCGGCCGATCAACCCGCGGTGCGGGGATTGTCCCGTCCGTGCCTGCTGTGATAGAATGGGCGTCGTCACGAGAAACGAATGAACTGGCGGCGCATCATCTGCCCTCTGCTCGCCCTGCTTGGCCTCGGCGGCGTGGCCCTGTTTGCATGGGGGCTGACGCAGCTTCTGAGGAACGTGTTGCTGGGCCTCGTGCCGATCCTGGTCGGCGCGTTCTGCACGGCCTTCGGCATCGCGGCGCTCTTCACGCACTGGCTCTGCCACCGGACCGTCCGACCGACTGCCCTGCGCCACGTCGGAGACCTGCCAGGACCGTCGGATACCCGTGCGCATCCGCATCGCCGGTTCCCCGTGCCACCCCTGAGGCTGTGGTTGGAAGCGCGACTCCGCGGCCATCGGTTGCCCCTCTGGGAACTCTGCAGCATGCTGCGGCGCGGTACGCCGGCGCGTATCGTCGTCGAGGCGTTCATCATCCTCAATGGGATGAAGGCCGAAACCCCGCTGGGCGCTATCGAGGATATCTACATCACCGAGCGCCATCGCATCCACGACGCGTTCGACCTGGTGCACATCATCCTCGGTGTCGTCGACTGACGACGAGGTTACTTCGCGGCGGTCGAGGCATCCATCAGGTCAAGGCCGATCCATCCGGCCGCATCCGACGTCGTTCGGACAAGGCACCGGATGCGCGGCACCACGACGTCCACAAGACCACCGACACATTCCCGCACCGTGCACAGGAACGAATCGCGGCTGGATGCCACGGCACTTACGATCGTCAGCGTTTCGGACTCCGCCGCCCGCGCCAGACTCGGCACGTCGTCTGTCGCCTGAAGGTCGCCGATGTACAGCAGGTCGGGCGCAAGCGCCAAGGCCTCGCCGATCGCAGTCTCCATGCTCGGCGCATCAACGCCGATTTCGGCCTGTGTAATCACTGAGTTGTCGTGCCGGATCAGAAACGAGAGGTGACGCTCGATGGTGTGGATCGACCTCCGCTCGGTCGCGTTCACGCGTTGGAGTACGCCGTAGGCCAGGGTGCTGCTCCACGCCGGGTTGGTCCCGAAAATCACGATCAGGCCACCACCGCGTGTATTCGCAATACGCATGACACGGTCGAACGCATCCGGATCGGAGAACAGCGAATCGAACGACGCCATCGCCGTCGGAATCCGCGTCACGCTCGCGGCGAAACTGCCGCGCTGCGTCATATACGAGATGCGGAAGCGGCCGAGTCCGGACACACTGATGGAAAACGTGCCGGCCCGGTCGAGCGGCAGTTCGCCCGAGTCGCTACCGACCAACGCGCCGCCCGCCCGCCGGCGCACGAAATTGCGCAGCCCCAGCAGCGTTTCCTCGACATCGGCACCGTCCAGCACCATGTCCATGGCGACCTCGACGTTGCCGCCACGTCTGTTGACCGGTGGCGCATGCGGCGCGAGGAATATCTGACGCGGCGCCTTGTCGGCGCTCAGAAACTCGATCAATCGCTGCGAGTGGTCCATGCGCGCCCCCATGAAAGAAAGAAGGCTGCAGCGATGCCGCAGCCTTCCTTCATGCAAAGCAATCAGTCGCCATTACGCAAGCACCGCGTCCTTGGCGGCCTTCGCGATGCGGAACTTCAGTACCGTCTTCGCGGCGATCTTGATCGTCTCGCCAGTCGCCGGATTGCGGCCCATGCGCGCTTTGCGCTTCATCTTGATCAGCTTGCCGACACCCGGAATCGTGAAGCCGTCCTTGCCCTTTGCGCCGGCATACGCCATGCCTGCGAGCGACTCCAGGCACGCCTTCGCCTGGGCCTTGGTGACCCCGGTTTCCTCGGCGAGCGCGGCGATGATCTGGGTCTTGGTCTGCGGTGTCTTCTTGGCCATGTTGCTTTCTCCTTGTTGAGGTTAACCTGAGCCACCCGATTGAGACAGTGGATGCAGTTAACGCCATAGGCTGACCAAAAGCAAATAGAATTCGCCGGTTTGCGGCACTTTTTTTGACGTCCTTCCGCGCGTCCCGTGGCGACGGTACCCCCGCGGACGCCGATCACGATCGTTTCCTGTGCGCTTGCCGAACACGGACGCGCTTGCTAGTGTAGCCGCGTTTTAAAAAAGTGGGTATGTCCATGACCGAACAGACAGAATCCGGACCGTTCTTCCGCCGCGTCGACTGGAGCGCCTTTTGGACCTCGCTTCTCGTCGCATTCGGCGTCTACTTCTATACGCTGGCGCCCACGGTGACGCTCGAGGACTCCGGCGAGCTCGCGGTCGCCGCCGACTGGTTGGGAGTCCCCCACCCTCCCGGCTATCCGATCTGGACGATGGTCTGCTGGCTGTTCACCAAGGTGTTCGCTTTCGTCACCTTCCGCGGTCAACCGAATCCGGCCTGGAGCATCGGCCTGGTATCGGCCATCTTCGGCGCGCTCGCCTCCGGCATCACGGCGTTGTTGATCTGCAGCTCCGGTTATCACATCCTGCGACGCTCGCGCCTGCTGGCCCACGATATGGACGAGCGGACGGAAGCCATCATCTGCTGGATCGGCGGCGTGGCCGGCAGCCTGCTCTTCGCGTTCACGCCGATCATGTGGTCGCAGGCCAACATCGTCGAGGTCTACAGTCTCAATGCCTTCTTCCTGGTGCTCGTCTTCCTGTTGATTTACATGTGGATCCGCCGGCCAAGCCGCCCGCTGCTATTCTGGGCGTCTTTCCTTTTCGGTCTCGGACTGACGAACTATCAGGTGCTGTTGCTGGCCGGCCTGGCAATGGCCATCTGCATCATGCTCAAGGACTTCGAGTTGTTCCGCGATTTCGTCGTAGCCGCCATTCCGTACGCCGTCGTCTACGCCTTGATGTCCATCCCGCTCGTGCCGGGCGCGGATGCGAACACGCTGGAACCCGTCCTGCCGGCCATCGTGCATCCGCTGCACGTGACCTGCTTCATGTACCTGCTCCTGAACGCCGTCTGGCTGTCGATTGTCTATTTCATCTTCCCCCGGGGGCGCACCGTCGCCCCGGCGGTCCTCCTCGCGCAACTCGGCATCTCCTTCTACGTCTACATGCCGATCGTATCGGACCTGCGCAATCCCCCGATGAACTGGGGCTACCCGCGCACGTGGGAAGGGTTCAAACACGCGATCACGCGCGGCCAGTACGAGAAGATCATACCCGCCAATATCTTTACGCTGCGGTTCGGCCGGCAGATCGGCACCTACCTGAGCGACCTGTCGCTGAACTTTTTCCTGCCCGTGGCCCTGATCGGCTTCCTGCCCTTCGCGGCCTGGCGCGTGCGCGTCCGGGAACGCGAGTTTCGCGCCCTTCCCGTGGCCGTCGCCCTCAGTGGTTGCGCCGCGGTCCTGACCGCCCTCGCGGCATGGAGTCCGATCTACAAACTGCCGGCGCTCGGCGTGGTCCTCATCATGGCCGTCGGCAGCCTGACCATTATCGTCGCCCGTATCCGGGAAGCCCTGCAACGGCATCTCCTCGACGCGTCCGCCACCTGGTGGGAGCGCACCGTCTCGATCGTTGTCATCCTCGGCGTCATCGGCGCCGCCGTCGCGCTGGTCGGCCGTGACATCGTGAGTTTCACCGCGCCCCTCCGCACCGCCGGCTCATCCCTGCCTGATCTGGCGCGGAAACAGATCTTTCAGGAATGCCTGTTCGCCATCGCCATCGCGGTGGTCATCGCGATGGCCTTTGCCGGCGCCTATCTGCTCGTCCGGCAGAAATGGTTCGATATCATCCTCGAGGAGGACTCGCAGCGTTGGTTCGCGGCCATATCCGTCGCGTTCATGATGCTGGGCATCGGGCTCATCGCCCTCGCCAACATCAAGATGGACGTTCAGGACACCTTCATCCAACGCGTCAAGTTCATCTCCTCGCATGCCCTGTTCGCCTACTGGATCGGCTACGGCATCATCTTCCTGCTGGCCCAGATCGATGGCTGGCTGGGCCGTGACAGCGTGCTCAAGTGGTTCTTCATCGTGGCGGCGGCATGCCTGCCGCTCGCTCCGGTCATGAAGAACTACTACCACGAGGGGCTCGTCGCCCTCTACGGCGGCGCCGAACAGAATGGCCACGATTTCGGATGGCAGTTCGGCAATTATCAACTCCGCGGCGCCGACGCCATTCTGGAAGAGGTCGAACCGGATGAAGAGCCGCCGCCGAACCCGATATTCCCACCGGAGATGGGGCCGGACGCGATTTTTTTCGGCGGCACCGATCCGGGACGTTTCGTCCCGACCTATATGATCTATTCCGCCCGCGTGCGTCCGGATGTCTATCTGATCACCCAGAACGCGCTGGCCGACAACACGTACATGGCCGTCATGCGCGACTTGTACGGCAACGATATCTGGATCCCTTCGGTGTCCGACAGCGCGGATGCGTTCCGCATCTTCGTCGACGAAGTGGAGAGCGGCAAGCGACCGGCCAACGCCGGCATCGTCAAGGCGGGCGGACGTGTCCAGATCAGCGGCGTGCTGGGCGTCATGGAGATCAACGGCATCCTGGCGCAGAACATTTTCGAGTTCAACAACTGGAAACACGACTTTTTCGTCGAGGAGAGCTACGTCATCCGGTGGATGTACCCCTACCTGTCCCCCCACGGACTGATCATGAAGATCAACCGCGACATGCCGCCCCGCTTCGCCCCGGATACGCCAACGGTGCGTGACGACCTCGATTTCTGGGACTGGTACACGCGCCGGTTGACCACGAACGAGGCGTTCCGCCGCGATATCGTGGCACGCAAGTCATTCTCGAAACTCCGCAGCGCGATCGCCGGCCTGTATGCCTATCGCGGCCTGAAGGCGGAAGCCAAGCGCGCCTTTCGGGAAGCCTGCGAACTGTACCCGTTGAGCCCGGAAGCGAACTTCCGGCTGGCGGAGGTCTACCTGCGCGGCGGACAGTTTGGCGAAGCGCGCGCGTTGATCGAGACGTTCGGCAAGGGCGATCCCGCAAATGACAAAGTCGACGAATTTCTCGACCAGATCGACCATGTCGAAGGCATGCAAAAACGGATCGCCGAATTCCAGAAGGAAGCACGAGACGGGCGGCTCGACGCCAACAAAGCGCTGGCGCTGGCCGATCTTTACCGGCAGACCGGCGACATGGGCGCCTTCGGCCAACTGACCAGAAGCATGCTGGGCAACAAGGGATTGCCGCCGCAAATCCACTTCCAACTCGCCAAACTCTACGACGCCGCCGGCCAGCACGCCCTGCTCGGCCAGGCGCTCGACATCTGCCTCGTAGCCATGCCCGAAGATGCCCCCGCCGACCCGTTTCTCGAGATCGCCCAACTGTACGGCAAGGCCCGACGTTCTGACGGGATGCTGAAGGCCATGGAGATTTACCTGCGCAAACAACCGCGCGATTGGCGCGCCTGGCTGGACCACGCGTCGATTAACGTGCAGCTCGGCAACACGAACCTGGCGCTGGAGTCGATCGGCGTCGCCTTGCGGTACGGCAGCGCCGAGGCCGAACAACTGGTGGCCACCAACCCCTTGCTCGGCCCCCTGCGCCAACGGGTCGCCACCCGCGCACGCGGCCTGATGAACCTCGGCATTGATCGCTAGCCGCCCGTCCCCAAAAGCATCGCCCGGTTCCCGGCGTCGACACCCCGAACCCGGCATTCTCCGCATTGACACCTTCCCCCCGGACGCATACTCTTCCAATTTGCCGCCGCGCCGTTCGGCATGGCCGATGGGCATGGCGCGTGGGTTTCCGGCATCAACGGGCTAGGAACGGCAACCGCATCGCGGTGCGCGTCGGGAAAGGATGAGGCAAGATGATCAAGGCGAAGGTTGTTGGCGCGGGAGGTTACGGCGGCGTCGGTGTCACGGAACTGTTGCTCAGACACCCGGCGGCCGAGATCGGCGCGCTCGTCGATGTCGAAAACGTGGGCGCCCCCATGGCGTCGCTCTATCCGCACCTGACCGGTTTCTGCAACCACAAGATCCAGTCGCCCGAAGCGGTCGCGGATCGATCGTTCGATGTCGTGTTCATGGCGACCCCCGATGGCGTCGGTCAGAAACTGGCGGCCGGCGAACTGGCCAGGGGCACGAAGGTCGTCGACTACAGCGGCGACTTCCGCTTCAACACGACCGAGAGCTACGCCGATTACGCCCGCCGTATCGGCCGGGACCCCGTGCATGCCGCCCCCCAACTCCTGCCCGAATCCGTCTACGGTCTGGCTGAACTGCACCGCGACCGCATCACACCGAAATCCCGCCTGGTCGGCAATCCGGGGTGCTTCGCCGTTAGCTGCATCCTCGGGCTCTCGCCCGCCGTCAAGGCCGGCCTGCTGCAACCCGACAGCATCATCTGCGACTGCAAGACCGGCGTCTCCGGCGCGGGCAAGAAGCCCAGTCCGACATTCCACTATCCGGCTCGTTACGACAACATGAATGCCTACAAGCTGGCCGGCCATCAGCACGTCTGCGAGGTCGAACGCGAACTCTCCCTGCAGTCGAGCGTCCCCGTGCGTGTGACGTTCACCGCGCAGGTCGTACCCGTCTGCCGCGGCATCATGTCCACGCTCTACGGCACGCTGAAGCAGCCCATGACCGAGGCCGAACTGCTTGACGTCTACAGGCGCTTCTACACCGGCTCGGCTTTCGTGCGCGTCTTCGAAAGCGTGGCTGCCGTCGGCACCGTCCATGTACGCGGCACGAACTACTGCAACCTGGTCGTCAGCGTCGACGAGAACACGCGCCGGTTGCGTGTGGTCTCGCATATCGATAATCTGGTCAAGGGACAGGCCGGTTCCGCCGTGCAGAACATGAACCTGCTCTTTGGTCTCGACGAAACCGCCGGACTCGATGCGCCCGGCATGTATCCGTAACCCGCTTCCCCGCGCACCACGCTTCCGTGCCCGGGCGCTGACTAGTCAAACGTGTCATGATACTGGACCGAATTACCGGCCGCGGCGCCGCCGCGGAGGAAACCCGCAAGAACGAAGGAGGAGCACCCATGGACGCAGTGGCTGTCGAGAAACCCCGAACCGTCATCGCCGAAGATGTCGAAATCACCGGCAACGTCAAGTGCGAGAGCAACATCCAGATCGACGGCAAGCTCAATGGCGACCTTGCCTGCGCCGGCAATGCCATCATCGGCAAGACCTGCGTCATCAAGGGCAACCTGAGCGTGACCACGATCTCGGTGCTCGGCCAGGTCAACGGCAACATCCTCGCCAAGGATAAAATCGAGCTCAAGTCGACGGCACGCCTCAACGGCGACATCCGCTCGCGCCGCCTGACGGTCGAGGATGGGGTGACGTTCGTCGGCAAGGCCGATGTCAATCCCGCCGGCCATCAGGGCTCGCGTCAGGCCGGCGAACCCCGGCAAGTGGAACCGGTCGCCGTCGAAACCGAGGATCAGGAACCCGCGCCCAAGAGCGGTGGCTTCCTCGGTCGCCGGTAGCTCTCTTACGCCGATCGGCGGGTGCTTCGGTTGACGCGCGCGGAATCCGCGCCCACCTCGACCGGACCGCCGACGCATATGATCGACGCGGCCGCGCGAACGCGTGCCGCGTACGCCACGCACGATATCTCGGAGCGACCGGAGCTCGTATTGCCCGCGCCTGAAAAACATGGCATGATCGACGGCTTTCAATCCGTCCAGGCGGTGCGTCGCGCCGCCGAACGGGGACGCCCCGATCCGCCCGCGACACCTCCGCCCGAGGCCGCGCCATCCGAGCCCGCGCCACCGGATTCGGCCGCGGGCCGGCAACGTGTCGCTCACACGACGATGCCGACAAAGCATACGATCGTCTGTTACGCCTGCACGTACACGTTTACCCTGACCGGACGCTTGGAGAAGGTCTACTGCCCGAAGTGCCGCGAACTCCTCGAGTGCGGCGACATCGATGTCCACGGCCCGTGGTCAAAGGATATCAAGACGGTGGGCCAGGTGACCATCCACCCGGATGCCGACATCGCCGGCGGCACGATCGTCGCCACCGATATTGTCGTCGGCGGGGATGCGCGCAAGGCCGACCTGCGACCGACGCGCCGCATCGAACTGGCCATGGCGGCCGTCACCGACCCGGCGCAGCTCATGGGGCACGATCTGCGCATCCGTTCGGATGCCCGACTGGCCTTCGACGGCCCGCTGCGCTGTCGCGATATCGAGATCGCCGGCGAACTGAGCGCGACACTGGAGCCATCCGGTTCGGTCACCGTCGCCGCCGGGGCCTTCTGCCGCGGCCACATCAAGGCCGCCCACCTCGTCGTGGAGGAAGGCGCGGGGTTCGCCGTGCAGTTCGATATCCGCCCCGCGCCGACGGCCGCCCCCACCCCGGCGCCATCCCCGCATCCCGCTCCCGCGGCGCCGAAGCGCCCCGCACCCACCCCCCAGACGACGGGTGCGGCGCCGCCCGAACGCGCCGGCGCGAAACCGGCAACCCCGACCGGAACCGCCGGCGGACGTACCGCCGCCCGGATCGACAGACGGGCCGGTGCGGTGTCGTCAAGTCGTAGGCATTCAGGTGGCACGCAGCGGAATCGGGAACCGGGTGACGATGGCGGCGACGAGAACGGATAGCGAGGGAAGCGTATCCAATCGTCCACCGTTCTCGTCGCCGTTATCGTTCACCGAGATGGACCACTTGAGCAGTACGGCAAGTCAATGAATCGCAGTTATGCGCCCCCTGTTTTGGGCTTTACCCACGCCTGACTTGCTCCTAGCATCGCGCCATGAAAAAGAATGCTGGTTGTCTCATGGTGGCAGTCGTTCTGGCTGCCGGGTGCGTGACACCCGATACATCGAACCGCGACGCACGAAACTCCGGACAGGGCGCGACGATGGGGGATGCATCGTCGCCGTCGTACGGAATCGCGGATACGGCCGCCCAGTCGGCGCTGCGTCTCCGTATGGCGGAGGACACGAAGCTGCTGACGCTGTTCTCACAGGAACTGCGCACACTCGCGGATGAGTTCACCGCCACACAACGCAGCTTTACGGGACGTGCCGGCGCAGACATCGGCGAGGCGGATAGCGACGCCATGGAGAGCCTGCTGTTCCGCTACGTGGTGTGTCGCGAGTCGCTGGTCGAGATGGCCGGCGCCTATACATCGCCCGCCCTGGCCGGCATGCCATGGAAAGACGTCAGCACCACGGGCTCCCTGCTGGGGTTCTTCGCGCGACTGATGGTGCGATACTACGACGCCTTGCTGGCGGGCATCTTCATGGACGAGCCCTTCGCCGTCGGCAAGCTCAATGCCGCCTATCCGGACGCCAACCTCCCCGCCGGGTTTCTCGCCACCGTGACCGACGCCGCGACGGCGCTGGACAACCGCGAGGCGCAGGAGGCGTCCTGGCGCCTCTTCGCCCAGGAGCGCTCAAACCCGCATTCCACGCTGTCCCGGCTCGTGCAACTCGATCCGGAATGCGCCATGCTCGTGCGCGCCATCGAGGCGCTTCACCCGCGGCAGGAAGAGGCGGGGCGCTCGCTTGTGACACGGCAGGCCACGCGCGACTCGCGCATCCAGGCGCGAACCAACCCGGCCCGCGTCGCGCTGCTGCAGGAAAAGACCCGCGCCGCGACGGGCTCCGATCTCGATGCGGCCGTGGCCCTCAGCACGCGCGGCATCTTTCAGACCGTCGCCGCATGGGTCGCGGACCCGCTGCGCCTGACCGCCGCGCAGACCGCGCAGGTCAAGTCCCTGATCCAACCGGGGGACATCGTCCTGACCTACCGGGCCGGGTACCTGACGAACCTGGTTTTCCCCGGTAAGTTCAAGCACGGAATGACGTATGTCGGCGAGCAGGCCGCCCTGGACACCCACGCAACGGCGGGCAGTCGGTTCGATGTGATCGAGGCCGTTATGCCCAGCGTCACCCAGAACTCCCTGGACTACATCCTCGGCGCGCATATCAACCGCTTGGCGGTCATCCGGCCGCGTTTCACGGACACGGAGCGCGCGGCCGCGTTCGCCAAACTGTTCGGCTATATGGGCCGGCCCTACGATCTGGCGTTTAACTTCAAGAGCGACGCGCGCCTGTGCTGCATGGAAGTGGCCCATCATGTCATCAACGGGCGCGGCGGCGTGCGGTTTTCGCTGGTGAAGCGGATGGGGCTGATGACGCTCAGCGCGGACGATATCCTGGGCCAGACGGTCACAACAGCAACGTCCGGCACCGATCTCGTCCTGCTGATCGATGCCAAGCCCAAAGGGCGGAAGGGCCAGGCGATCGTGCTGACCGGAGCGCCCGCCGCGGCGCACGCGCGCCATCTGCTCGAACGATAGACCGCCGTCGAGCCCGACGGCCGGGGATCAGATCGTGTGCGCCTCGATCATGCAGGCCTTGAGGCGTCGATAGAACGTGGCGCGGCTGACACCCAGCAGTTTCGCCGCATCGCCACGCCGCCCCTTGCTGGCCTGTAGCGCCGTCAGTATCCGCTCGCGCTCGTCCGCCACCGCCGCCGCGCGCGCCGCCGCGGCGCCGCCGTGATACGCGATCAACTCCGGCGGCAGGTCCTGCATCGCCAGCACGTTCCCGCGCGCGCGGATCGCGGCGAACTCGATCGCGTTGCGCAGTTCCCGCACGTTGCCCGGCCAGGCGTAGTCCATCAGCAGACGCAGGGCCTCGTGGTTGACTTCCGTGATCGCCTTGCCGGTCGTCGCCCGGACCTCGCGCAGGAATGCATCGATCAGCAGGGGGATATCCTCGTTGCGCCGGCGCAGCGGCGGCACCTCGATGCGGGCCACCCGGATGCGGTAAAGCAGATCCGTCCGGAAGGCGCCCCGGCGCACTTCGGCCACGAGGTCCTTGTTGGTGGCGGTCACGATGCGGATGTCCACCTTGCGCGCCGCCGTCTCGCCGACGCGGATCACTTCGCGCTGTTCCAGCGTGCGCAGAATGCGTGTCTGCGTGTTCATGGGAATATCGCCGATCTCGTCCAGGAAGATCGTGCCGCCGTGCGCCGCCTCGAACAGTCCCTCCTGATCGCGCACGGCATCGGTGAACGCGCCCTTCTTGTGCCCGAAGAGCTGGCTGTTGATCAACGAATCGGTCAACCCCGCGCAGTTCACGGTGATGAAGGGACCGTCCTTGCGGGCGCTGGCGTTGTGCAGCGCCCGCGCCACCAGCTCCTTGCCGGTGCCGGTCTCGCCTTCGATCAGGACGGTCGAGCCCACGGCCGCCACGTCGCGGATGAGCTGGTAAAGCTCCTGCATGGGCGCGCTCCCGCCGACCATGTCGTGAAATGTGGCGCGCTCGTTAAGCATATCGCGCAAATCGTGCACGTCGGAAACGTCGTAGATGTGCACGATCCGGCGCGCGGCATCCCGCGGATCGTCGCGCACATCCAGTTCGCACCAGCGCGGCCGCGCGCCGGAACCGGCCTTGATCGTCGCGCGCAACTTCTTCCGGTCGGCGGCCGGGGCCGCCAACGCGCGCGCCAGCGCCTCCTGGTCCGCCGACGTAAACGCAAGCACCTCCCGCCAGAGTTTGCCCGACACCGCGCCGGGCTCGGCCGCGAACAACCGGCAGCCGGTGCTGCTCAGAAACTCGATGCGATTCTCGGCATCCAGAATGGCCGTCGCCAGGTCGAGTTGGTCGAAGATCGTCAGCAGGTGCGACTGGTGCGCCTGAACCTGCCGCAGGAGCCGGGATTCGCTCTCATGCAGGAGCGCGATGTCGTGCGCCGCCTGCTGCAGGGCCTCCTGGCGCCGCGCCTCGTCGGTGGCATCGAGCAGCAGAACCCAATCGTCCGTCCCGTCATGCAACAGATGCACGTCGGCAAAGCGCATCGGCGTCACATGGCAAAGGGGAAGACAATCCTCGGTACGGGTCAGCGGCAGCAACCCCGTCAGCAGGTCCACGCAATCGGCAGCCGCGGCACCGACACGCAACCCGGACAGGCCATACCGCTCGCATGGCCCGCCCCAGGACAACAGCTTCCCTTCCGCATCGGTCTGCAGATAGGCCGGGAACCGGCATCCGACGCAGACCACCTTCAGGTGCTGTTCCAAAGGATGCGGAAAGACCTCGCTCATCGCGCCCGTTCCATGACGAGACTCCCCAACGCCGCGAACGCCTCCTCGACGCCGTCGCCGCTTCTGGCGCTAGTCCGAAACACCGGACAGCCAAGCATACGCCACGGTGCGAGTGCGTGGTCGTCCAATCGCCACGCGGCTTCCAGATCCGATTTGTTCAAGAGGAGGACGAACGGCAACTCGCCAAGCTCCGTTGCCATGCGCTGTTGCAGCCGCTCCACCACGGCCAGCGTTTCCGGCCTGGTGCCGTCGACAACCAGGACGTACCCCGCGCTACCGCGCAGATAGCGCTCATGGACCGTCTGAACACTGTCTTCGCCGTACAGGTCCCACAGCACGAGCGTGATCTCAGTGTCGCCGACGGCAATCACCTTCTTGTCGATCTTGACACCCACGGTCGTCAGATAGCGCTCTGAGAAGATGCTGTGGACAGTGCGGGAGACCAAGCTCGTCTTACCCACCGAAAACGCCCCGAGAATGCAGACCTTGGCCTTGATCATGGATGGACAGACTCCCTTCCGACTGCCGTCTGAGACACCTGTTGCACGTCTGAGAATGCCACGCCGCAACAACGGTAGCCGCAGTCGCCGCCCACTGTCAACTGTTGCTAAAAACACGAAAGCCAAGATGTTGGACATCCTGGCTTACCGTGTTCTTTTGGCGGCCTTTGACCAGTCAGGTTTCTATGGTGCCGACAGTTCCAAGGGTATTAGTCTAGCGGCCCTTCCTTACCTAACCAATCGCGGTCTGCCCGTAGATATGCAGGCCGCGTGCCAACGAACAGCCGCCTTGCCACGCGCTACGAGAAAGGTGCCGAAAACGCGCGAAACATGGACGATCACACGCTACGGGGCACGTATGAATACTCGGTTGAATCGCCCGCTGTCTCGCGTCGTGAGACAAGACGTATCGCAGTCCCGGTGAGAACCCGACCGCTACATTCGCTCGAGTATCTCGACGCGGAATCCGACCTGGTGTTCGCGGCGACGGGCGCTCATCGCCGGCGGCAGAGGCCCCATTCCTTTGACGACCAGTCGATCGACGCTGAGCCGCCTCTGCGTCAGAATATCGAACATGCGTTGTGCGACCGACTCGCTTGCGGCGCGGTCGACATCTGCCTCGCCGCTCGGTTTGGCATAGCCATGCACCTCGATCGTATAGTCGGCATTTAACCGCATTGCCGCTCGCGCCAGCTCGCGCGCCTTGCCGATGAACGCCTGTAGCTCGTTCTCCTGTCCCGGCCACAGATTCTGGCCGTCGGCCAGGAACAGGAACACATGCGACTCGACCCCCGGGACCGCGGCGTCCACGACGCGGCGATCGATATCGACCACCGCATCGAGGTTCAGTAGCGATGCTCCGGGCAACGCGCCACCAAGCAGGCGGGCGCGGGTGATCCAGCCATGCGTCGCCTCGCCCTTCGCCACGATCGTGGTTCCGTCCGCACGGAGCGTCACCGTGGATGGCGGGTCAAGCGCCTGGCGAACCCGGGCCAGGACGAAGGCGGGCGCCAGCGACTCGTAAGGCTCCCAACGCGCCGTAACCAGTGCGCTCTCCAGCCCGCATTCGCGCATGATTTCCCCAGGGTCCCGCGCCAGCGGGTCGCGCAGTCCCCGGACATGGAATCGGCCGTTCCACTCGCCCTCTTCGATCACCCAGATCCCAGGTTCCACGCCGAGGCGCGTTGTGAAGTCGCGCCACTCGCGGGTCAACGCCACGTCCAGCACGCGGACGGCGTCGAACCGTCCGCGCAGTACACCCGGCACGGCGGGCGCCAGCGTGCGTGCCGAAGCCAACCAGGCGGGTGTCGCCTCGCCGCTCGCATGCAGCACGCCGTCGCGGACATCGAGCGTCACGCCGGCCGGCGGCGCCAGGATGCGGCGCGCGGCCGCCAGCACGGCATCCCCGTGCATCGCCAGGTACGGCGTCCAATGCCCGTCGACGTCACGAGGGGCGAAGCCGGCTTCCAGCAAGAGACCTTCGGGGTCAGGCGCCAGGGGGTCGCGCAGCCCATCCACATACGGCCGCCCGGACCGCCATCCACTGCGTACCACTATGAGTCCCGGCGTATCCTGGACCCGTTGAATGTAGCCGTGCCATCGCCAGTGCTGGTGCATCGCCAACCCGCTCCACACGAGCATCGCCAGGACCGGTCCGATCAGGGTCAGGACCGTCATCGGCGAGATCCGTTCGTCCCCCTTCACAAACTGCAGGCTCAGACACGGCTCGATCAACCGGTGGGCCCCACCGAATACTTCGGCATTCCCGGCAAACGCGCGCAGCGCGTCACCGAACTCGGCGTGGACATCGTGCAACGCCATGCGGAACGTCTCGCGCAGCCGCGGCGGCGCATCGCCACGCAAAATGCCGGCCAGAATCGCCTCCGGGCCGCTCTCGACCAGCACGGTCACTTCACCGATCTGAATGGTGTCGAGATGCTCGTGGTTCGGCACCTTGAATGAATCGTGCACAAAGTCCTGGATCGCCGTCAGCATGCCGGACACCATGTCGCCGTCCTGCGTCTCATCGGCTACATTCTGCGCCTGAAAGAGCAGGAGCCCGGTCCGCCGGTGGATGAGAAAGACCTGCGATACGGGATGCAGGAGGCTGTTTTTCAGCACGATCTCAGAGAACCGGCGACCCGTGTGAAGGGCTTCGAAGCGCCAGCGCAACCCCTGGGCCGACAGGTTATGCACGAAAAACCGGTTAAGAAGGACGAAACGCCGCTTGATGCTCGTGGCAACCGCACCGCGCAACGCCGCGCCGACGAAAGGCACGAGCGCCTCTACGAGTTCGCGACGTTCGCGAGGCGTGGTCGCACGCAACAACCGGGAAAAAGGCATTCGCTCGCGGCTGACGTATGTCGCCACCTCAAGCGAATCCGTCCCGTCGCGGGCCATCAATGCCGGAACCGTGTCGTCTCGCTCAGCCATACACGCAACCCCACGCAGACCGTGGTCTTATAACGCCAGTCTGTCACAGGGGCCCGCCGGGACGCAAGGAAACTTGGGACCTGCTGTTCGACCCTATTCGAGCTGAGTCTCGCGAACCTTGTAGACCGCACACCAGATCACGGAAAGCGGCTCATTCGGTATCGACGCTTCGATCCGGTGCGGTACGACGTCGTAAACGCGCATGTTCATCAGGAAAATATCCGAGCGACGGGGCATGGCAATTACCGAAAACTGGCAGCCAAACGTATTCTCGTTCATGACACCCTCCTGGTACACACGGTTTCTGCACCCAAGTGTCGCAACCGCCGTGCCACATCGCAACCCCCTGCCATGATTTCGGTGCCTAAATCGCTTCGGATCAATGGTTTGGAGCGGACTGTGATGTTATTGTCATGTTCCGCCATGCACGAGGGTCGCGCAATTGTGACGATGTGTCTCGCAAAGCGATACGAAATGGAACATGCGGCCGTCGCATCGTCGGCCCGCGGCAGACGCCCGATCGCAGGGCATCGCCGCTAGACCCGCGACGACCGCACTGCCGCACGGACGACCTCGGACAGGGGGCCGTTCGTGGCTACGACGCCGCGGTTACGGCAAAGCGTGCGTCCCATCGAGAAATCCAGAGGCTTTCCGTCCACATCGATGACGGTACCGCCGGCCTCGGTGACGATCAGCCATCCGGCCGCATGGTCCCACACCTTCTCTTCGTAGTCGGTGCTTGTCGGCAGCCGCAGATACACGTCCGCCTCGCCTCGCGCAACGACTGCATACTTGCACTGACTGTCCAGCCGCACGGGGGTCGCCTGCACACCGAGGCACGCGGCAATGTCCGCCGATGCGCCATGCGCCGTGTGCCCGGATTCCACCGATTCGCACAAGACGGCTTCCGTCGCCCGGGCGCGTGACGAGCAATGCACGACCACGGTATCGCCGGTCGCCAGGCGCATCTGTCGCGCGCCATGCCCACGTACGCCCATCAGCAGCACCCCGCCTTCCGCCGGCGCGTCCACCGCCGTCGCCGACAGGTTCGGGCAGCCCAGAACTCCCAGCACCGGCCGGCCATCCTCGATCAGCGCCAGAGCCACGGCATATTGCCCGCCGCGCAGAAACCCCTTCGTGCCGTCGATCGGATCGAGCACCCAGCAACGGCCACCGGCACCACCGGGCGCCGCCCCGCGATCGATGGCGGCGCAAACGGCATGCCGGTCAAGCCCCGCCGCCACGTCCCGCACGTACCCGACAACGCGATCGAGCAGGGCCTGCCCATCGGGCTCGCGCAACGCGGCGGCATCTTCCTCGGCCACGAGAGGATCGTCCGGAAACGCCCGCGCCAGCGCATCGGCGACCACCGCCTGCGACCCGAAGTCGGCAACCGTCACCGGTGACTTGTCGCGCTTCGCGATCGTCTCGTCGTCAACCAGTGCGGCCCGTACCGTCCGACACAGCCGGCATGCACGCTCCACAGCCTCCATCGCCACTCGCAGTTCCACTTCGTACATCACGCGCCTCCGATCACGAGGCGGCACACTAGCATCCGCCCGCCGCCGCATCCATGCCTTTTCGCTCTCTCGCGACAGAACCGTGACGGAGCGGTAATTGTCCCGGACCATCCGCCTCGCGCAGGTAGGCATCCAGCCACCCGATGTGCCGCATTTCCTCGCGGATGATGGCATCGATCTTCTCCACGCCCAGACGTAAAGGAACCATTTCCTTCATGCCCAGATAGAACACGATCGAGTCCTTCTCGATGCCCAGCGCGTAGCCGATCACGTCGCGCGTGCTTGCGGCCGGGTCGAACACGACCGCGGGGTCGGTTCGCGTATCGAACACGCGCCCGTCGGCCACGGCTTTCAGATACAGGTCACCCTCGTCGTAGGGATCGTACGCCGTACGGGCCGCCTCGCCGGGATCGAGCGCGCGCTGCATCTCCGTGAACGTCGCCAGATGCGCATCCTCCTGGTCGGCGATCTTCACCAGCAACTCACGCGCCCCGGCGTGCGCTTCCGCCGCCCGGCGGTAGAAGGCCCCGCCGTTCGCCTCGATCCGTTTGGCCATTTCGAGCACTTCTTTGGCGTTGAACACAAGATTCGTCATCGTCTTTCCTCCCGCACGCGTGAAGGGAGCCGCCCTACACGAACGTGACCTTTAAGCAATGCGTCGAGCACATTCCTCCGTTTCGACCATGCCTGCCGTTTCCGTCCCCGCGATCGCCATGCCCAACTCCTTCGTTCACCCGCACCACCTGTCAGCGCATGCGTATATTCGCCTCCGGCGCGGCAAGGGCCAATCGGGCATGACCCGATGCGACACGGCGCAAACCCTCACGGGACTATCGAAGCCCCGAATGCGCCTTTCCCTGATACCGGCGGCCCGGCCAATGCCGCAGGATTCGCGTCGGAATACATAAGGAGACACACCATGCCGGATTTGAGCACGACGTACATGGGCCTCAACCTGAAGAACCCGATCGTTGCGGGGGCATCGTCGCTGACCGCGAACATGGATTCGCTCAAACGCCTGGAGGACGCCGGAGTCGCCGCTGTCGTGACCAAGTCGCTGTTCGAAGAGCAGATACAGCTCGAGCGCTTCGCGTTCGAGGAGGACCTGGTCAAGGACGACTGCCGAAACCCGGAGATGATCACGGTGCGTCCGCATCTCGAGTTTGCCGGACCCGACGAGCATCTGATGTGGGTCCGCAAGACGAAGGAAGCGCTCGGCATCCCCGTGATCGCCAGCCTGAACGCCGTCAACCGCGAGACGTGGCTCGACTACGCCAAGCAACTCGAACAGACCGGGGTCGACGGATTGGAGTGCAATTTCTTTGCGTCGCCGGTACAGCCCGAACGACCGGGCGCCGCCATCGAGGACGAACAAGTCGATCTCGTTCGCGAACTCGCGCGCACGGTCGCCATCCCGGTCAGCCTGAAGCTCGGTTTCTTCTACACGAACCCGCTGAACGTGATTCATCGGATGGCCGACGCGGGCGCGGACGCGTTCGTGCTCTTCAACCGGCTGTTCGAGCCCGATATCGACATCGAGACGCGCGAGTCCATTTCTCCGCTCAACTTCAGCTACGAGACCGACTACCGGTTGTCCCTGCGCTACGCCGGTCTTCTGGATGGCGCGATCGGTGCCGATATCTGCGGGAGCACCGGTGTCTTCAGCGGCGAAACCGTCGTCAAGATGCTGCTGGCGGGCGCATCAACCGTGCAAACGGTGAGCGCCGTCTTTGCGCACGGCTATCATCATATCGCCGATATGCTCTCGGACGTGGAATCCTGGATGGCCAGGATGGGGTACTCGTCGCCCACGGAGTTCCGAGGCTCGCTGAGCAAGCGACACAGCCGTAATCCGTGGGCCTATACGCGTGGCCAATACGCCCGATTGCTGATGAACCCCGACCTGCTCACGAAGAAGGTCCCGGCCCTGTAGCGTCGCGGATCGCTCAGCGCGCGCCGCGCTGGATCGCTTCCGCGATCGCGATATCCGCCGGCGCCAGCCGATACTCGAGCAGTCGCGCGACCGGGACCCACTCGGCGCGGTCATGTACCGTCAGCACCATCCCGGCGGTCGCGTCCGACGGCGACGAACCGTTTTCGCGCGACACGCCATGCGCATCCACCGGCCGCGCCTCGTACGCCATGATGAGGAAAGCCCCGTGCGCGTAATGATACTCGCTCTCCGCGACCTTGGCGCCGATCGCGCAGTCGAGCGACAGTTCCTCGCGCAGCTCGCGCGCCAGGCACGCTTCGGGCGATTCCCCCTCGTGAACCTTGCCCCCGGGGAACTCCCAATATCCGGCGAGCTTCTCGGACGCGGCCCGTCGCGTGAGCAGCACCGATGCGCCCCGCCGCAGGATCGCCGCCGTAACCGCCTTCGCCGGTCGTGCCGCACCATTCATGGCGCGGTACCCTACACCGCACGACACAACCGCGTCAACCGCCGCCAGCCCGGGAGCCAGCCCTGCACGGGGCGCATTTGCGATTGGGTGCAGTCATGGACATTCGCCGTTGTTCCCCTGGGAGCGCGGGCGTCTCGCCCGCAGTTGCCAGACATGTGCATTTCCAAGCGGGCGGGACGCCCGCGCTCCAGGGATGCACCGAATCGCAAATGCGCCCCCCTGCACGCCGGGCGAGACTTTCAGCTTTCCGTCCCTGCGCGGCTACCCTATAGTAACGGCGCAACGTGAGGAGATATGCCGAGACCCATCAGTTACTAGCCGTCCCCTTTCCCCATGCCGTTCACCTTCCATCCAACCGCCCTTCCTGACGTGATCGAGGTTCAGCCGCGCCTCTTCCGGGACGACCGGGGCTTTTTCATGGAGACATGGAATCACCGCGAGTTCTCCGCGGCCGGTATTCCGGACGTGTTCGTCCAGGACAACCATTCGCGCTCGACCGGAGGCACGTTGCGGGGGCTCCATTACCAGGTGGATCGAATGCAGGGGAAGCTGGTTCGCGTACTGGCCGGACGCATTTTCGATGTCGTGGTCGACGTCCGGCGGAACTCGCCCACGCTCGGACAATGGGGAGGCGTGGAGCTTTCGGCCGAGCGCGGCAATCAGCTCTGGATACCCCGCGGCTACGCCCACGGGTTCTATGTGCTGTCGGAATCGGCCGACATCGCCTACAAATGCACGGACTTCTACGTGCCCGAATGCGAGGTCACGCTGCGGTGGGACGACCCCGCCGTGGGCGTGCGATGGCCCATCCCGGCCGGCGCATCCCCCACCCTGTCGCCCAAGGACAGCCGCGGCAAAGCGTGGGACACGGTGCCCCTGTGCGGGGACGGCGGCCTGCGAAACCCGGCGATCCCGGCCGGCTCCTGATTCGTACGACCGCGCGTCTCCGAGAAAGAAAAAGGCTCCGCGGCCAAACCGCAGAGCCCTGACAAGCTCCAATCCGCAACCTCGATTACTTCGAGTAGAACCCGACGACGAGCTGCTCGTTAGCAACCGTCGGAATCTCCTCGCGCATCGGCTCGCGTACGATCAGCGCGGTCATCGATTTTTCGTCGAGCACCATCCACGCCGGAATGTCACGCCCGCGCGCCTCGATCTGCTCCTTCACGATACGCTGACTGCGATCGTTCTTGCGCACGGTGATCTTGTCATCGGCTTCGACGGTGATCGACGGCGTGGATACCTTGCGCCCGTTGATGCAGAAATGCCCGTGCTTGACGAGCTGACGCGCCTGCGCACGCGTGTTGGCCATGCCCAGCCGATACACGACGTTGTCGATGCGACACTCGAGCAGGCTCATCATCTTGTCGCCGGTGATGCCCTTCATCGCCTTCGCCTTCGCAAACAGGTTGCGGAACTGACGTTCGTTCAGGCCGTAACAAAAGCGGAGCTTCTGCTTCTCGGCGAGCTGCGTCCCGTAGTCCGAAACACGGCTGCGGCGGCGTCCGTGCTGTCCCGGCGGATACGCCTTCTTTTCGAGCAGACGGTCGTATTTCGGATTCCCGAAGACGTTGATTCCCAGACGACGAACGATCTTCCCTCTGGCTTTTCTGTTATCCGACATGCGTCATTCCTTCCGCCCACCGGGGGCATCGCTTTCTTATGCTTCGACACATATTTACTGGCATCCGGTCAGCGCGAGCGGCGAAAGCGAACCGCTGTACACGCTGCCGGCGCAGCGGACGGCATCCGTTGCCGTCGCAAAAGGTTCGTAATTTGCCAGACGCCGCGCCCCCAGGCAAGCCCTTTCTGCTCGAAGCGGGCAGGAAGAATCGGGTGTTAAGCGATCTTTGCGCGGACGTCAACGGTCAAGCCCCTTCTGACGCTCCATGTTGCGCGCTTCCAGACTCGCGCGCACCGTGGGCAGGTCAACTGCCGCGCGCGCGACCCCCGACTCGACGGCCGCCTTCGCGACCGCGTACGAGACCTCGACGAAGAGCCGGTTGTCGAACGGCTTGGGAATGATGTAGGAAGGACCCAGTTCGAGGGTCTCGTCCGGATAGTACGCCTGGACCTCGGGAATGATCGGCTCGCGCGCGAGCGCCGCCAACGCCTCCGCCGCCGCCATTTTCATCGCCAGATTGATACGGTGCGCATGCACGTCCAACGCGCCGCGGAACAGGTACGGGAATCCGAGCACGTTGTTCACCTGGTTGGGGTAGTCCGAGCGCCCGGTCGCCATCACGTACGGACGACTTCCCATGGCCGCGCTGACGAGGTCGGGACTGATCTCAGGCGTCGGGTTCGACATCGCGAAAATCGCGGGATAGTCGGCCATCGACAGCACGTCGCCGGGCTTGATGCAGTCCGCCACCGATACCCCGATGAACACATGCGCGCCTTTCATGGCATCGCCGACCGTGCGCATGCCGGTGCTGACGGCATGCTCCCGCTTCTTCGCGTTCAGGTCGTCCCGATCGCTCCGCACCGTGCCGCGCGAATCGCACAGCATCACATTCCGGCACCCGGACGCCTTGAGCATCTCCGTGATCCGGATGCCGGCCGCGCCGGCGCCATTGACGACAACCCGCAACTCGCCCATCTCCCGCCCGCTGAAGTGGCAGTAGTTCCTCACGCCCGCCAGCGTGATGACCGCCGTACCCCATTGGTCGTCGTGGAACACCGGAATGTCGAGCAGTTCGTCCAGGCGGTCTTCGATCTCGAAACAGGCCGGCGCCGCAATGTCTTCGAGGTTGATTCCGCCGTACATCGGCGCCAGCGCGCACACGGTGTCGATCACGCGTTGCGGATCCGTCGGTCCCGTCTTCCGCCCGCCGAGGCGGCAGTTGTCGAGGGGCACGGGCCATCCGTTCACATCGCCGAACGCCTTGAACAGCACCGCCTTCCCCTCCATCACCGGAATGCTGGCCGACGCGCCGAGGTCGCCCAACCCCAGAATCGCCGTGCCGTCGGTGACCACCGCAACCATGTTGCGCTTGGCGGTCAACCGGTTGACGGCGTCGGGATCGGCGTGGATCGCCTTCACGGCTTCGGCCACGCCGGGCGTGTAGGCCAGACACAAATCGCGTACGCTGCGCAGCGGCCGCGTCGACCACATGCCGACCTTGCCGCCGAGGTGATAGGAATGAATGTCTTCGGTTGTGATGTTCATGAATGCACTCCGCGTATGATGTCCTCGTTGTTCCGTCGTCACCAGACGCGCGAGAATAGTCCGCGCGCGCATCGATGCAATACAAATCAGGCCCCGAACACGGGCAGCAGATGACGCTTCAGGATGTTGTCGGCGACATGTCCGGAGATAATGGCTTCGGACGCACGCAACGCACCCAGGTAACGCTCGCCCATCTCCGCGGCCACCTTGTAGCCGACGTGCAGCAGTTGACGGAAGTTCGGGTTGTAAGCCGGACACGCGGCGTCGTGCCGCAGGGCGGCCGCATAGTCGGCGCCGGACCATCCGCTCACCGCGTCCGCGGACGGCAGCGCCCCGCGGTCGATGTCGATCACGGTCGCGTACGGCCCGCACAGCTCATCGTAGCGCACCAGCGCCCGGGCGTAGACCTCGCGCGCGATCGCCAGGCCCTCGCCCCCCGCCGAAGCCAGTCCGATCAGTTCTTCGAGCCAGGTCGTGCCCGCCGTCTTGATGTGCAGCCCCGCGCCGGTCGCCTTCATCGCCTTCGCGATACAGGGGTAGATCGAGAACTTGTCGCTGCCCGAATGGACGCTGAGTTTGAGGTTCGCGGGCAGCCCGAATTCGTCCACGGCGAACCGGATGACCGCCAGATCCTGCTCGAACTCGCGGGCGAAGGCCGCCACGTTGCCAACGTAGTCGACGCCCTTGTTGAAGCGCCCCGTGAACTTCGGCGCGATGGTCTGCGCCGGAATCTTCTCGCCCGCGATCGCCGCCAGGATGAAGAACAGCTCGACCGGTGTTTGCGGCATGTCGGTCTCGTCCATCGACACCTCGGCGATGACGTTGTCCGCGCCCTTGCGGGAGGCGATGTGGCGGTAGATCCGGCCGGCTTCCTGCACGGCCAGCAGGTACTTGCCGGCGATCGCGCGCACGGTGTCCTTCGTCACGTCGATCGTATGGCCGATACCGGGTATATCGAGCGACCCGACAAACGGCGCGCAGCGCGCCGCGAACGCGTCGATGTCGGCCGACGACGCCGCCTTGCCCGTGAAGTCGGCCACGTCCAGCGTGAAGAAGTCGCTCGCATCGAGGAAGAGGTCCACCGTCTTGAGCCCGATGTGATCGGCGTCCACGTGGTAGCCGCCCGTCCACCCCAGAGCCGCCACGGCCGCATCCGCCTCGGCCCGCACCGCCGCCGGCGCCGTATGGATGATGGCGTGTTCGCGGTACGACTTGTTCCATACCGGGACGACGTCGATCCCCGCCGCCTTGGCGCGGATCATCGCCGTCAACTGCGCCTTGCCCTGATGCCCAAACCGGTCGCCAACGCCCATCGAATACCGCTCGAGTCTCATCGCTTCTCCATTTCCTTCGTTAACCGGACTCACCGGGGTTCAACTCCGGGTCACCTGCAACCCGGTTCGTGATACCGACATTTCCACAAAACGCGCCTTGGCGTTCGGCGGCGCGGCATCCAGCCGCGCCCGGATCGCATCCGCGGCCCGCGCCGAGCGCGCCAGCAGCAGCAGGTACCCCCCGCCGCCCGCGCCCAGCAGTTTCGCCGCGGCCAGGTCCGCGCCGCAGCGGTCGAGAATCGTCTGCACTTCCGGCACATTCGTCCCCGCGTCCAGACGCTGGTTCAGCGCCCAGCTCCGCCGGATCGCCTCGGCCAGGCCGCCCGCGTCATGACGCTGCAGGGCGTCGTAGGCGAAATGCGCATTGGCGGCGATCGCCTCCACGCAGTCCAGATGCGCGCGACTGTTGAGGAACATGCCGCGCACGATCTCCGCCAGAATGCCGCGTGCCACGCGGGTAATGCCGGTGTAGTACAATAACAGGCGCCCCGCCATCTCGGACGAGGCGAAGAACGATTCGGGCAGCCAGCGCACGATCGGCGTCTGGTCCGTACCGGGGCGCGTTTCGGCCAGCTTGACACCGTGCAGCACGCCGCCCACCTGGTCCTGCCAGCCGCCGCCGCTCGTCAGCAACTGCTCGAGCGCGAGGGTCCGGTTGATCACCGCAAACCGGTCCCACCCGAGCCCCGCCAGATCCGACAAGGCGCCCAACAGCGTCGCGGCCAGAATGCTGCTGGTGCCGAGACCAGAGCCCTTCGGCACCGCCGCCAGCATCGAGAGTTCGATCCCGCCGCCGAACGCCTCCAGTTGCGCGCGCAAGGAATCGTACGCGCCGCCGTTGAAATCCGGATGGAAGCCCGCCAACGCCAGCGCCGCGCGCGCCACGGCGAACCCGCTGCGCAAATTGGCGTAGGCGCCGACCTCGGCATAGGTCGTCAGGCGCTCTTCGAGGCCGAGATCGATCGACCGGATGACGATCTCCCGCGCGTCCCCACGCCGGGCGAAAACCTGGATCGGCGGCTGTCCGTTCAGATCGACCGCCATGTTCAGCACCGACCCGCCCGACTGCAGACAGTACGGCGGCGTGTCGGACCAGCCGCCGGCCAGGTCCAGCCGCACCGGCGACCGCGCCCACACGATCTGGTCCTCGAGCACGCGACAGGCCGGTCGTACCGGCGCCTGGTGGTAGGGCGCCACGATGGCATCCCGCAGCACGCGGAAAGCATCCCGCTCCAAGGCATCGGCCTCGCCAACCGCGCCGCCGTCACGCTTGACCACGGCGCGGAAGACCCTGTCATGCACGGCCGTCAGCGGATCGGCGGCGCCGTCCGCGACCGGTACCGCATCGAGGTCGACCCCGGCTTCGACGAACAGGCGCGCGGTCGCTTTAAGGTCCAGACGGTAGAAGATGCTGCGCCGGTAGTTGGCCGCCATGCGCGGCAACGCCGCGCCGAGATGCCGGCGCCGTTGCGCGTAGAGCCGCGGCAATCGCACGTCCCGCCCGAGCCCCGCGGCCGACACCCGCGCGCCGGTCAGCCACCGCGCGCGGCAAGCGTCATCGTCGCGCGGTACGCACAGCCACTGCACGAAGTCGCCGTCGATGGCCTCCGACGACGGCGCCGTCCAAAACAGGGGCGCATCGTGCATGTCGGCGGCGGGGTCGATCCCCGCGTCCGCCAGGGTCAGGCCGCGCGCCGCCAGCCAGTCGAGCACGGACCCGCCCATCCATCGCGTGGCGGGATCGCCCACCGCCCCGCGGAAAACATCATCCATCCCGTAGACACGCAAGGCGACCGCCGTTTCGCCGAGCGGCACGCAGTCCAGACAGACCCCCGGCGGTAACCGCAACCGCCACGCATTGTTCGGCACCCCGGTCAGCACATGCTCGCAGGCCAACGTCCATGTGGCCGGCACATGGCTGTTCTCGACCCACAGGCTGTGATTCGTATCGCGACCCAACGGCGGATCGAACGCCGAGTTGATGACGAACTGCCGCGGATGCGGCCGCCCGCCCGGCATCCCCATCTTGGTCTGGTCCACCACCAGGTTCTGCAGCCGGTAGACCGAGTCGATGACGTCCCGGCTGCGGCCGAAATGGTAGAACTCGCCGTCCGGAATCGCGACCACGGCGCAGGTCAGGTCGCCGAGCGCCGCGTCGGGACACGCGGGCTCGGTGCCAAGCGCCGGGCCCCACGTCCCATAGAGATCGTAGTACGCCGCGCCGCCGCCTTCAAAAACGCCGCTCCCGGCATCCCACCCCGACTTCGCCATCAGCCGCATCACGGCCCGCTCGCTCAGCAGCCAGACTCCGACGTCAACCAGAAACAGGTAGTCGCGCGCCAGCTCGCGGATCGTGTCGGGCGCGGGCTTCTGCCGGAACATGACCAGTCGCGCGGGGTCGTGCCGGTCGCAGAACATCACGCCGAAATGCTGCGCCTCCTCCGGCCGCGTCCAGAGCCCCAGCATGACCACGTCGGCCTCGGGCATCGCCGGCAGCGATTCGCCGCTGCGCAGCAACACGTCGCCGCTGACGATCATCGCGCGGGCGCCGGTGCCGGCCGACGCGCCAACGCGCTCCAGAAAGGTCGTCTGCATGTCGAGCAGCGTCTGATCGAGCCGCTGCCCCATCGCCCAGCGATAGACCGGCATGGGGATGAAGAGTTTGCCCGCCCCCGCATAGGGCGGCAGACGCCGGCTCTGGCCGCCGCCATGGATGACCATCTTCGGCGCCGCGGCCAGCCAGTCCGCGAACGAACGCCCCGCGCCCCGTGCCGCCCATGCCTCGGCCAGGACATGCGCGGTTCCGCCCCCCGAACCCAGCGGACGGCCAACCGGATCGCATGTCCCAAACGCCGTCGCCGAAGCATGCGGCTCGCACACGGCGAAGTGGAGGCACATGTTCGGCGGCAGCGACAGCAGTCGATCGAACTCGCGGCTCGACATCACGGCACCCCGTTTCAATGTATCCAGAGACAACCCTGCGCACCCTACCACGCCCGGCGGCCAAAAAGCAACGCGCGCCATCACCGCGCCATCGCCGGGCGCGGCATGACAGAGAACCGGCGGACGAGAACGGCGACGAGAGCGGACCACGATCGGGAATCTCCACTCGTCTACCGTTCTCGTCGCCGCTCTCGTTCACCGATTCCCCTCCCCCGTTCGGAGTTGGACATTCCTTGTTGGCTGTTGGGTGTTGATCCGGTGAGCCGCCTCCGAACCCACCGCGCCATCCCCGCCAACGAACATCAACGCCCAACAGCCAACAAGGAATGTCCAATGTCCAACGCCTTGCGGCTTGAGGGGGCTTTCCGGAGGATTCCGACTGGTGCGCCTGGCGAGGATTGAACTCACAACCTTCAGCTCCGGAGGCTGACGCTCTATCCAATTGAGCTACAGGC
>CAYYJS010000007.1:0-86628 GCA_964472315.1 uncultured Victivallales bacterium
CAAGAATATCGCCTCGCGTGGGCCTCCTAAAATGTGCTTAAGTAAGTGCCATTCGACTCTGGCGCTCTGCCGCTCCTCGGACGCCATTCTCTTCGGTTCGGTCGGCGGCCCGCGATGGGCCAACCTGCCGCCCGAACAACAGCCGGAGCGCGGCTCGTTGCTCGTTCTGCGGCGGGCTTTCGAGCTGTTCTGCAATCTGCGCCCGACGCGGCTGTTTCCGGCCCTGCGGGCGGTCTGCCCGCTGCGCGCGGATATCGCCGCGCAGGGATTCGATATCCTGTGCGTGCGGGAACTGACGGGCGATATCTACTTTGGCGAGCCGCGGGGGCGGGCGGGGAGCGGACGCGACGAATACGCCTTCGACACGATGGTGTATCGTCGCTGGGAGATCGAACGGATCGCGCGCATGGCGTTCGAGGCCGCGCGTCTCCGGCGCCGCAAGGTGACCTCCATCGACAAGGCGAACATCCTGAGCGCCATGGTGCTGTGGCGCGAGGTGGTCTGCGAGGTGGCGCACGAGTATCCGGATGTGGCGCTCGATCACCTGTATGTGGACAATGCCGCGATGCAGCTTATCCGCGCGCCGCACCGGTACGACGTGCTGTTGTGCGGAAACCTGTTCGGCGACATCATCTCCGACGAATGCGCCATGCTGACCGGTTCGATCGGCATGCTGGCGTCGGCCAGCCTCAACGAGCGCGGCTTCGGATTGTTCGAGCCGGCGGGCGGATCGGCGCCGGACATTGCCGGCCGCGGGATCGCCAACCCGATCGCCCAGATCCTGTCTGGCGCCATGATGCTGCGCTACAGTCTGGGGCTGCCGCACGTCGCCGATCGGATCGCCGCGGCGGTGGTCGCGGCGCTCGATGCCGGAGCGCGTACGGGCGACATCGCGGATGGCGGACGGAATGCCATCGGAACGGCGGCCATGGGAGATGCCATTGTCGCGAACTTGTGAGAGGAGCTTCCTTATGACGTCGAAGGAACGGGTGCTTGCCGCATTTGCGTGTGCCGAACCGGATCGGGTTCCGGTAAACTACAGTGCCAATGGGGGGATCGATGCGCGGTTGAAGGCTCACTTCGGGCTCAAGCCGGGCGATGGCGAGGCGTTGCGGCAGGCACTGGGCGTGGATTTTCGGGGCGTCGGCGCCCCGTATGTGGGGCGTCGGCTGCACGACGACATCCCGGAGCGGGGGATCAAGGTGGATGACTGGGGCAACCATCGTCGTTGGATCGAGCACGAGACGGGCGGGTATTGGGACTACTGCGACTTCCCCCTGCGCGAGGCCGACGAGGCGACCGTGGCGGCATGGCCGATGCCGTCGCCCGACGACTATGACTATAGTCGCGTGCGGGAGGCGTGCGCGCGGTTCGGCGCTTATGCGTGCCATGCGGGCGGGGCCGGGCTTGCCGACGTCATCAATTCCTGCGGCATGGTGCGCACGATGGAACAGACGCTGGTCGACCTGATCACCGGGGACCCGGCCGGCATGCTGCTGATGCGGCGTAGAACCGACATCAATCTTGAGATCGCGCGGCGTACGCTGGAGGCCGCGGACGGCGGCATCGATTTCCTGTGGTTGGGCGAGGACCTCGGCACGCAGATCGGGCCCATCATCGGTCTTGACCTGTATCGGTCGGCCATCCGCCCGCACCATCAGCGGTTTGTCGACCTGGCCAGGAGTTTCGATATCCCCGTCGTGATTCACACCTGCGGATCGAGCAGTTGGGCGTATGAGGATTTCATCGACATGGGCATCTCGGTTGTCGACACGCTCCAGCCCGAGGCGGCCAACATGTCGCCGGCTTACCTCAAACGCACGTTCGGGGGACGGTTGGCGTTTCACGGCTGCATCAGCACCGCCGGCCCCGTCGCCACCGGCAGCGTGCAGGATACGATCGCCTACTGCCGGAACACGCTGGATATCATGATGCCCGGCGGCGGTTACTGCTTCGCGCCGACACACCAGTTGCAGGACAACTCGCCCACGGAGAACGTCGTGGCGATGTACGAGACGGCGCGGCGCGACGGCGTGTACGCCGGGTGACGGGCCGCGGTCGGCCTTCCGCGTACAGGCGCGTCTGCTCCGCGGAGACGGCGCTGCCGGTCGCGGGGCTTGTTCAGCGGCCCTGCGCGGTGATGAGGGTCAGGAGCCCGTAGCCGGTGGCGAGGACGGGGTCCTGTTCCCAGAAGCGGCCGGTATCGTTGATCCAGTAGCCGGCGCCGTTCTTCGGGTCGATACGCTGCATGGCGATGAGCTTCTCGACCAATGCGCGGCGCCAGTCGACATAGACGCCGTTTCCGCGGCGAAGCAGGTCCGCCCCGTAGGCGCCGAGGGATCGCGCGAGCACGTTGTAGAAGAAGAACAGGCCCTCGTTGCCCATGCCGGGGTTCTCGTCGAGCGACCAGTTGTCGCAGCTCCACTTGAATGCCGAGCGGACGCGCACGTCATCCCGATCGACCCGCGCGTAGATCAGGGCGAGCAAGCCCGCGTAGGTCATGCTGCCGTAGGAGCGGAAGACGACGGAGCCTTTGGCGTCGGTTACCGTGCCGGCCTTGGACTCGTCGGGTCGGTAGATGAAGCCGCCCTCCTGCTCCTTGCCGCTGCCGGGCTTGTTCTGCATGCTCTCCACGAACTTCACCGTCGCGGCCCAATCGATATCGACCCGCTGGCCGCCGGGCCGCAAGTCCTCGGCGCCCTGTGTGAGGCGCATGGCCTCCATCGCGTAGAGCGAATTCATCAGGTCGGCGTACGCCCGGTTCGTATCCTTGTCGTATCCGAACCCGCCCTTGTAGATGTCATCGCCGAAATGCTGCGTGCCGGCGATGAACTCGCGGGCCTTGAGCACGATGGGTGTCAGCTCGCGATCGCCGACGGCGTGGAGCGCGGTCATGCAGATCGCGGTATTGTAATTGCTCAACCCGCCGCCTTTGACGCCGGAAACGACGGCGTAGATGCCGCCGTCGGGCTTCACGCACGTCTTCAGAAACGCCACGGCCTTTGCCATGACCACCTCGCGACGCGGGTGCGTGCCGCGTGCGAAGGCCCAGAGGGGGAATGCCGTCAGCGCCGGAAAGTTGGTGTTGGACCAGGCGCCGTTCTCGCCCTGGTTCGCGGCGAGCCAGTCGAGTCCGCGGTTGACGGCGGCATCCAGTTCGCGCCGGAGCGATTCGTCGAACACGCCGGGCGTGGGGGCGGTGGAGACGATCGACTCATCCGCGGCCATGGCCGGGTGGATCAGCAGGGAGGCTGTCAGCAGCGAGGCGCAACAACGCTTTGTTCGCAACATGGTTTCACCTTTCCTTTGGCACATCGGATACTTACACTGCTTTGAACGTTAAGCTGTCGGTGTTGCTTAGGCAATTATGAAAGCGGGAGTACGATGTCTGGTCATGGCGGCGATGGCCGTCGCGTCGGCGTGTGGCGCCGCGGACGATCCCACGCACGCCTCGACCACCGGTACGGCGCGGGTCGCGCGGGAGCGAAGCATGATTAAAGAAGTGCGCAGCGGCGAGTGGACGCCGGGATTGACCGATGTGGAGAAGACGGTCCTGTTCGCGATCGTCGAGGACACGTTGAAGGCCTGTGTGGCGCGGCGGGAATTGGACCTGACGGCGTATACGCTGACCGAGACGTTGCGGAAGCCGGCCGCGACGTTCGTGACGCTGCACCTGGGCGGGCGCCTGCGCGGCTGCATCGGATCGTTGGCGCCGGTGGCGCCGCTCTATCGGTCCGTACACGACAATGCGATCAACGCGGCGTTGCACGACCACCGTTTCCGACCGGTGACGCCGTCCGAACTACCGTTGCTTGTGGTCCATATTTCGGTGTTGAGCCCGGTCGCGCCGATCGCCTCGCCCGAGGAGTTTCGCATCGGGGAGCACGGCATCATTCTCGAAAAGGGGCGCTACCGGTCGGTCTACCTGCCCGAGGTGGCGGTTGAGCAAGGCTGGGACCGGGAAGCGACGCTATCGTCGTTGAGCGAGAAGGCGGGACTGCCGGCCGGCGCCTGGCGGGAGGGGGCGCGGTTCAGCGTGTTCTCCAGCGTCGTCCTCCGGTACGAGAGATGACGCCGGGACCGGTGCGCGTGCTCGCGGGAGCGTTTTGTCTGGGCCTGTATGCCGTCGTGACGCAGGTATCGCTGACCCGCGAACTGCTCGTCGTCTTCAGCGGCAACGAACTCGTCATCGGCACGATCCTGGGGTGTTGGCTGGCCGCCATCGGGATGGGGGCATCGTTGGCGCGGCGGTTGACGCGATATGCCTGGTTCGATGCGTACGCGGCGGCGATGCTGTGCGGGCTGTGCGTTTGCATGGGCCTGGCGCTGCCCTGGCAGGTGATGGGCATCCGGGTTTCGCATGCGGTGGCCGGCGTGCCGATGGGCGAGTACGCGTCGTATCGCGTGGCGCTGTGGACGGCGTCGTTGGCGTGTCTGCCTTCCTGCGTCCCGATCGGCTTCGCCTTCCCGCTGGCGACGGCGTTGGCGGCACGGTCGGAAGCGGCAGGCGCACCGCCGGCCGCCGGGCCGCGGGAACTGCCGGTGACGTGGGTCTACGTGTGGGAAGCGGTTGGCGGCACCGTCGGCGGCGCGGCGCTCACCTTCGTGCTGTTGCGCGTGCTTGGACCGTTGCAGATTGTGGCGGTCGGTATGGCGGCCATATTCGGCGGCGCCGCCGTTCTGGCGCCGCGGCGCGTCGTCGCGTATGCGGCGGCGGCGCTGGCGGCGCTGGTGTTGGGCGTCGCGGGCACGCCGCGCCTTCACGGGCGGCTGGCGAGCGCGGCCGCGCGGGTGCGCTGGCAGTCGCTGGGTATCGTGACGGTCGGTTCGCGGGGCGGCCCGCGTCTGGCGGCGGAGCGGGACACCGTCTACCAGAATCTGGCGGTCACGGAATTGAGTGGGCAGTATGCGCTATATGGCAACGGGGAGCTTGCCTTCGCGTTTCCCGATCCGTACGGCGACGCGTATCGGGTGCATGTCGTCATGGCGCAGAACCCGCGCGCGGAAGCGGTGCTGGTGCTGGGCGGAAATCCGGCCGGCGAGGTCGTGGAACTGCTGAAGTACCCGTTGCGTCGTCTCGTCAGCGTCGATCTCGATCCCGGGGTGCGGCAGATACTGCGGGAACTCCAGCCGACGCGCATGGCCGCGGCGGATGCGGACGAGCGGCTGACGCATGTCACGGGCGATGCCGTGGCCTACCTGCGCGCGTGCGGGGAGCGGTTCGATGTCGTGCTTGTCCTGGCCCCTGCGCCGTCGACCGCCGCGGCGAACCGGTTCTACACGACCGATTTCTACCGTCTGGTGCGACGGGTGCTGACGCCGCGCGGGTTCCTGTATACGGCGGTCGCATCCTCCGAGCGGCTGCAGGATGCGGCGGCGGCGCCGGCGGCCTCGGTGTTCGGGGCGCTGCGGGCCGTATTCCCGCGCGTGCTGGTCACCGCCGGCGGCGAGAGCCGGTTTTTCGCCGCCGGGGACGACGGCGATATCACGCTCGATGCGGAGACACTGTACGGACGCAGTGCCGGAACGCCGATCGGCGCCGCCCATTTCCAGGCGGCGTACCTGTTGGGCTGGGACGACATCGCGCCGGAGAAAGTCGCCCATGCGCGGGAGCGTCTCGCGGCGGTCTCCGCGCCGGTGAACACGACCCTGCATCCGGCGGCCTACCTGCGTCAGGTGGCGCTCTGGTTCCGGTTCAGCGGCAGCGGCGGGCACGGAGTCCTGGAGCGGATGAGCCGGTTGGAGACCGGGCGACTGACGGCGGGAGTCGTCCTGTTCGGCGTCCTGGTGGCGGCCATCGCGCTTGCCCTGCGCCTTGCCGGCGGCCGGTGCGGCGCCGTGGCGCGGGGGTGGGGGCGGGGCGCGATCATGGCGGCCATCGCGCTGACGGGCTTTGCCGGCATGGCATTGGAACTTGCGCTCGTGTTCGTGTTCCAGTCCGTATTCGGCGCGGTCTATACGCATCTCGGGTTCATCGTGGCGGTCTTCATGCTCGGGCTCGTGGCCGGTGCGATGGCCGGGCGCGTCCTGGCCCGTCGGGGGGGGCGCGCGACATGGTTGGGGTTGGGGGGTGTCGCTACGGCGCCGCTGGTCCTGGTGGCCATCCTTCCCCTTGTGGTCGAGGCCCTTGTCGGCGGGTACGGCGATACCCGTGTCGTCCTCGGGGCGGGCGTGATTTACGCGTTCGTGGGGATCGCCGGAGGCGCCGTGGGCGCGGCCTTCGTGCTGGCCAACGCCGTGTTGCAGATGTTGGGGTCCGACGCGCGGCGCGCGGCGGCGGCGACCGACGCCGCCGATCACCTCGGCGCGGCGGCCGGCGCGTTCGTCACCGGCGCGCTGCTGCTCCCCGCGCTGGGTCTGGCGCGGGCGTGTGTCGTTCTGGCGGCCTGGCAGGGGTTGGCGGTGTGGTGCGTCCTCTGCGCCCGGCTCACGACCAGACGCCGGGGATAACCGCGCCGCAGGCGCACGTGCCGGCGGTCAGGCGGACCTCGCGGACAAGATAGCCGTGGCGTTGGATGACGACCTTGCCGCACGCGGGGCAGAAGGTGTTCTCGCCGGCGTCGCCCGGCAGGTTGCCGGTATAGACGAAACGGCAGCCGGCGGCGCGCGCGAGTTCGCGTGCGCGCACGACGGTGGCGGGCGGGGTGGGGGGCAGCGAGCGGAGTTTGTAGGTGGGGTGGAAGCGCGAGAAATGCACGGGCACGTCGGGACCGAGCTCGCCGGCGATCCAGTCCGCCATGCGCCGGATCTCGTCGTCGCCGTCGTTCAGCGTCGGGATCAGCAGCACCACGACCTCCAACCAGACGCCGGCGGCGACGATCCGTTTGAGCGTCAACCTGACCGGTTCGAGTTGTCCGCCGCAGACCGTTTCGTAGAACGATTGCGTGAAGGCCTTGAGATCGATCTTGATGGCGGTCATCAGTCCCGTCAGTTCGGCAAGCGGCTTTTCGGCGATGAACCCGTTGCTGATGACGACATTGCCGAGGTTGCGTTCGCGGGCGGCGCGGGCGCAGTCGGTCATGTACTCGAAGAACACGGTCGGTTCGTTGTACGTATAGGCGACCACGCGCGCGCCGGCGGCGACCGCTTCGCCGGCGATGTCCGCGGGGGATCGATAGGGTGCGGCGACATCTTCGGGTGCGGCCTGCGAGATGTCCCAGTTCTGGCAGAACGTGCATGCGATATTGCAGCCGACGGTGGCCAGCGAGAAGGCTTTGGCGCCGGGGAACACATGAAAGAGCGGCTTCTTCTCGATGGGATCCGTATGCCGCGCGCAGGGCCGACCATAGGTCAGCGCGTAGAAGACGCCATCGCGGTTCTCGCGCACGCGGCAGTAGCCGCGGCCGCCGGGTGGAACCCGGCAGCCCCGTGGGCAGAGTGTGCACCGCACCGTCCGGTCGTCGAGCGTCTCGTAGAACCGCGCCTTGACCGCCGGGGTCGGCGATGCCGCGGCGGCGCGGGGGTTGCATGCCGCGACCGCGCAGGCGCCCGAGGCCAACGCCGCGGTGGAGAGGAACCGGCGGCGCGACAGCGGCATACGGGTCGCGAGGCGGCTCATGCTACTCCGGTTTGACGTCGCGTGCGAGGAGGTCCTCGACGGCGGCGCGGGGGTCCTTGCCCGCATAGGCGATCTGATAGACCTGTTCCGTGATCGGAACATCGATCGCATGTTTCGCGGCGAGTTCGACGGCCTGGCGGCAGTTCCAGATGCCTTCGACCGCCTGCTGCATGGCGCCCATGATCTGGTCGAGCTTCTCGCCCTTGCCGATCCGCTCGCCGACGCCGCGGTTGCGGCTGTGGCGGCTGGTGCAGGTCACGATGAGATCGCCCATGCCGCTGAGGCCGGCGAAGGTCTCGCGGTCGGCGCCGAGGGCGACGCCGAGACGCGTGATTTCGACCAGACCGCGGGTGATCAGCGCGGCGCGTGTATTGTCGCCGAACCCGAGCCCGTCGCTGATGCCGACGGCGACGGCGATGACGTTCTTGAGCGCGCCGCCGAGTTGGATGCCGCGCACGTCGGAGGACGTATAGACGCGCAGGGACTGGTTCGAGAACAGGGTCTGCATGAACGCCGCCAGCGCGGGATCGGCCGCCGCCGCCACGACGGCGGTCGGGACCAGGCGGGCGACCTCCTCGGCATGACTGGGGCCGGAGAGCGCCGCCACGGACTGACAGCCGAGCGTATCGGCAACCACATCGGTCATGACGCGGAGGGTCTTGCGGTCGAGACCCTTCGCGACGCTCACGATGCGGCAGTTGGGCGGGATGCGGTCTTTCATCCCGCGAACGACATCCGCGTAGAACTTGGTCGGCACGGCAAGGACGATGACATCCGCGCCGCTCAGCGCGGTGAGGAGATCCGCGGTCCATCGGATGGACGCGGGAATCTCGACACCGGGCAGGTAGCGCGGGTTGGTCCGCGTCACCGCGACATTGCGAATGTAGTCGGCGAAGGGGCCCCAGACGGTCACGGCATGACCGTTGCGGTTCAGAACCATAGCCAGCGCGGTACCCCAGCCTCCATCCCCGATGACGGCAACCCTGTGTGTCATGAATGCCTCCTGAATGCGATCCGGCTTTCCGTGCCTGCGAACAGGCGCGCGATGTTGGCGCGGTGCTTTGCGATAACGACGATCCCCAGCAACGTCAGGACCGATGGTGTCAGCGCGCCGTTCTCCGGGTGCCGGAACAGGAGCCCCCACGCGGCGGCGGGAATGACGACCGAGGCGAGGACCGAGCCGAGCGAGACATAACGCGTGAGGCCGAAGACGACCGCGAAGGTCAGCACGCCGAGGCCGAGCGGTGTGGGTGCGATGCCGACCAGCGCTCCGGCCGTCGTGGCGACGCCCTTGCCGCCCTTGAAGCCGATATAGACCGGCCAGTTGTGGCCGGCGACGGCGGTGCAGCCGCAGGCCAGCGCGAGCCAGGATGGCGCGTCGGCCGCCGTGACGCGGGCGACGACCATGGGGAAGACGAGCGCGGGCACGAGCCCTTTCAGAATATCGCAGAGGAGCGTGAAGATGCCCCAACCGGGCCCGACGGCACGGAAGACGTTGGTGGCGCCGATGTTGCCGCTGCCGACGGCGCGGATATCGATACCGCGCAGGCGTGCCACGAGCAGACCGAATGGAACCGCGCCCAGGAAGTAGCTTGCCGCGATGGCCAGGGTGACGCTCATACGTTCATGTCCTTATCAGTACGTTCTCGCCAGCAGGTGTTCCGCGAACGCATCGAGGTGGTGCGCGCGCGCGCCGAGCGGGTCGAGCGCCCGGCGCGCCGCGAGGGTCAGCGACTCGGCGCGCGCACGGGCGCCCTCCATGCCGTAGACGCGCAGACAGGACCCGTGATCGCTGGCGCCCGCGGTGTCGCCCGACTGGCGTCCGTCGAGAATGTCGTCGATGACCTGAAACGCCAGACCGAGGTTCAGGGCGAAGCGGTCGATCGCCGCGCGGTCGGCTTCGGACGCGGCGGCGGCCAGGGCACCCATACGGCAGGCGGCGACGAAAAGATCGGCGGTCTTGTGGAGATGGATGTAGGACAGTTCCGCGTCGGTCAGATCGTGGTCGACCGAGGCCATGTCGGCCACCTGGCCGCCGACGACGCCGGTGCTGCCGGCGGCCGTGGCCAGGGTGACGACGAGCGCATTGGCGGCATCGGGCGCGACGGGGGTGGAGGCGGCCGTCCGGAAAGCGAGGGCCTGCAGGGCATCGCCCGCCAGAATGGCGTTGGCCACGCCGAACTTCACATGACAGGTGGGTTGCCCGCGGCGCAGGTCATCGTCATCCATGGCCGGCAGATCGTCGTGCACGAGCGTATAGGTGTGCAGCAGTTCCACGGCGGCCGCGGCGGGCAGCGCCGGCGCGGCCTGGCCGGACAGACATTCGGCCACGGCCAGGCACAGGCAGGGGCGCAGGCGCTTGCCGCCGGACAGTACGGCGTACCGCATCGCGGCATGGAGCACGGCGGGCGGTTCGTCGAGCGGCGGCAGGACACGATCGAGTTCGGCGTCCACGCGCGCCCGCAGATCCTGGAGGTAGCGATGCAACGGCAACATGCAGCGTAGAATCGCCGACACCGCGGCATGTCATCAAGTACAAACATCCTTTCGATCCGCGGCGGCGGTTCTTGATTAGCAGTACCCCTTTCGCTAGGATGTGCCGGCCGTATGCAAGTGAAGCGAATCGATGCTCGCATGTGAGGGTTGTCCGAGTGCCTAAGAGGCGCCTGTTTCCATGAACACAGCCCATTTTGTCCTGGATGCGGATTACATTCAGTTTCTTACGGGACTGGCTTTCTTTGCGCTGGCCTCGGTCAGTTTCTCCCTCCGGCGGATACCGACCCCTCTCTTGTCATGGGCGAGTCTGGGTTGGTTCGGCGTCTTGTTCGGATGTTGCCAGTGGGTCGAGTGCGCCTCGTTTAGTCTGGTCCGGTGGCCCGTCCTTGAAAAACTGTACGCCGTCCTGTTCGCGGGCGCCACGGCGTGCCTGCTGCTGTTCTCGGCCAAGGAACTCGTCCCTCGATGGATCTCGCAACGTTGGCTTCGCGGGACTCTGTACGTGTTCCCTCTGGTCGTCCTTGCCGTGGTGATCGAGGTGGGAGGGGCGCATGAATACGAGTTGGCGGTGTTCTTCCTCCTGGGCGCCATGGCGACCTATTGCGCCCGCCGGATGTGGCGTGCGTCCCGATTCTCGCGGGCCGCGGGAAGTCCCCTGACATTGGCGACCATCAGCATGGTGTTGTTGGCCGTGACGTTCCTGGTGGGCTGCCCGCCGCGGAACTGGTTCCCATCTTCCGTCATAAACCGCGAGGTGTTCGCCGACCACGTCGGGTTTTCGATCTCGTACGTCTACGGCGTGGTCGCGCTTTTCCTGACGGCCTCGCTGTGGCAGGTCTACCAGTATGCGACGGAAAGCGCGAGCCGGGGCGAAATCGCCTGGCGGAAGTCCTGGTTCGGTTTTCAGATGACCTGCGTCCTGGTGTCCCTGGCGTGCGCGGGGTGGGTGTTGACGCGGCGGGCCGGCGAACAGGCGTGGGAGAAATGCGGCGAAGAACTGATGGCGCGAGCGAAGGATGTCGCCGCCGCTCTGGATGTGGGCCCCATGCTTCGGCTGACGGGAACGTTGGACGATGTGACATTGCCGGAGTATGCGCATCTGCGCGATATCCTGACGCGAATCCAAACGCGCACGCCGGACGTGCATAACATCTACCTGTATGGACCGCGGGGCGGCAAGAGCATCAACTACGTGGCCTCGATTCCACCCGGGCAGGATGAGGACATCGTTCCCGGCACGGTCTATGCCGAAACGCTGGACGAGGAGGATCAGGCGTTTTTTGCGACAGGGATTCCCTATGTCTCCATGCCTTACACCGATCGCTGGGGAACCTGGGTTTCGGCCTTGGTCGGCGTGGTCCCCGATGCGGAGGGATCGAATCGGGTAAAGATCGGATTGGGGATGGACATCTCGGCGGCCTCCGTCGAGTACCGCGTGAACGAAGCGCGTTTCCTCGTCATCCAGCAGACCGGCCTCCTGTCGGTTATCCTGATCGGGTTCCTGATGTTCCGGCACCACTGGTGGGACCGGGCCAGGCAGATGGAGATCAATCAGGCGGTGGTGCTGAAGCTGTCCCGCAAGGATTTCTCGTCCTTCCCCGCGGCATTGGAACATGTCGCGAAGACTCTGGCGATGGCCGTGGATGTCGAGCATGTCAGCATCTGGCGATACAGCAACGACCGTTCGGCCGTCCATTGCGCGGAGTCCTATTGCCTGTCCGCGGATCGGCATGTCAGCGGGGCGTATCTGGCGGTTCACCTGTATCCGGTGTACTTCCGGGCGCTCGAATCCCGGCCGTTTCTCGATGTTTCGGATACCCGGGTTGACGAACGGACACGCGGCCTGGTGGGCGACTATCTGGCCCCGAGACGTATCCGGTCCATTCTGAATGCCCAGATTCTCCGGGATGGCAAGATCCAGGGCATCGTATGCGTCGAGCATACCGAGACCATCCGGACCTGGACGCACGAGGAGGCGCAACTCGTGCTGGCTATCGTGGACATGCTCGCCCTGCTCATGGAGAAGGGCGACCGGCGGGCGATCGAATCGCAGAAATTCGCGAGCGAGGAACGCTATCGGCGGGTCTTCGAGCACTCCCCCGAGGCCATCATGGTGCTGGATATCGATTACTGTCTGCTGGAACTGAACCGCCACGCACTGGCGATGATTGGATTCCCCGACGACGAACTGCTGGGCAAGACCATTTCGGACTGGCCTTGTTTTATCGCGGAAAGCCGCGCGCGCCTGACACAGCACCTGAGCGTGTTCAAAGCGGAGGGGCGGATGGACCCCTGTGAACTGGAACTGCTGTCCCGTGACGGGGACCGCCATGTCGGTCTGCTCTATATCGCGGCGCTCAGGGGGCAGACGGGCGGTGTGACCGGCAATCTGGCGATCGTTGCGGATATCACGCGGATCAAGGAAGGCGAGGCGATGCTGAAGGGAACCCTGAACGAACTGGAACGGCACAACCGCCTGATGACCGGCCGGGAGGCGCGGATACTGGAACTTAAGCGGGAAGTCAACGCCTTGAGGGTGGAGTTGGGGCGGTCGCCGGCCTACCAGTCGGTGCTCGCCGGGAAAGGTTCGGAAGGCCAGGGGCCGACTCTGACGGGAAAGGAGGCGGGGTGAAGTTCGAGGAGACGCTGGCCCTTCAGCCCGGCTTGACGTTCGCGGTCGTCAGGCACGAGTCCCGCTTCCTGTTCACGCGCTGCCGCGGTCAACTCTTGTCCCGGTTCGGCTTGGGCGCGGTGGGGGGCGAGGGTCGGTTCGTAGAGGACGTCATGCCGCCGGAGTCCAGGCGGGTTTTGGTGGGGCAGTTGGAGCAGGCCTGGGCCGGCAGGGATTGCTCGTTCGATCTGGTTTCCGGCGACGGTCGCCACACCTTTCTCTTCCAGATCCAGCCCGTAAAGGGCCAAGGGGTTGTCGTCGAACTCGTCGGCACCGCGGTGGACATTTCCGAACGAAAGACCAACGAGTCGAGTCTCAAGAGCGCTAACGAAGCCTTGATCCGACGGACCCAGGAGATGGAACAGAATCATGTCCAGATGTTGAGCGTCATGGAAGATTTTGAAGCCTCGCGGCAAAGGCTCGAGGAGTCGCATGGCGCGTTGCAGAAGGCCATTGAGCGCTCCAACCAATTGGCGGTGGCCGCGGAAGCCGCCAACAAGGCCAAGGGCGAGTTCCTGGCCAACATCAGTCACGAAATCCGGACGCCGATGAATGCGGTGATCGGGCTGAGCGGTTTGCTGGCACAGACGCCGTTGAGCGAGGAACAGGCTGACTATGTCCGAACCATCGCGACCAGCGGGGATGCTCTGCTGTCCCTGATCAACGAAATTTTGGATTTCTCGAAAATCGAAGCGGGCAAATTCAAGATCGTGCAGGAGGACTTCGATCTTCTGGAACTGGTGGAAGGATCGCTGGATGTACTGGCCGAACCCGCGGCGGCGAAGCATGTCGAGATCGTTTCCCATGTCGAAAGGGATGTGCCGCTGACGGTGCGCGGTGACGGGGGACGGTTGCGTCAGGTCATGATCAACCTGCTGTCCAATGCGGTCAAGTTTACCGAGCGGGGCGAGGTGGTTGTCCGGGTCAGGACGGATGGTCAGGAAGGCGATCGGGTCTGGCTGTATTTTGAAGTGCAGGACACCGGCATCGGGATGTCGGCCAACGTGCAGGAGCGGCTCTTCGAGGTGTTCTGGCAGGAGGATGGTTCCGCTTCCCGAAAGTATGGCGGGACCGGGTTGGGGCTCGCGATTTCGAAACGCCTCATCGAACTGATGGAGGGCCGTATCGGCGTGCGGAGCGAGGCCGGCAAGGGGTCGACGTTCTGGTTTCGGCTTCCCCTGACGGTCAGTCGCGAGCCCGGGCGGCGCGCCCGCCCGGATCCGGTCAGCCTGCGGGATCTGCATTGCGCCGTGGTGGATGACAATGCCACCAGCCGACTGATCCTGGACAAGCTCATGCGCTCGTGGGGCATGACCTGCGATTGTTTCGAGACCGTCGAAGAGGGCCTGAGCGCCATCCGAAGGCGGAGTGCCGACGGTATTCCCTATGCGCTGGTATTGAGTGATATGGCCATGCCCGAATTGACGGGCATGGACCTTGTCACGTCCATCAAAGGCGATTCCGGCCTGGCTGCGCTTCCCATCCTGGTGCTGACATCCATGGGCGTTTCCACCGAGATCGAGAAGTTGCGGGAATTGCCGGGTGTCCGGGTCATGTTCAAGCCCATCAAGCAATCCCTGCTGTTGGACGCGATCATGGCTGTGCTGGAGGGGAGCGCAAAGGGCGGTGCGTCCGGACTGGTGGAAATGACGCCCCCCGCCCTTCAAGGAAGGGTCCGGCCTTCCGCGCGGATTCTCCTGGTGGAGGACAACGCCGTGAACCGCATGGTGGCTCTCAAGCAACTGCTCAAGCTGGGCTACACCCGTACAGACGCCGCCTGCAACGGACGCGAAGCCGTCGAAGCATTGGCGACGAAAGAGTATGACATCATCCTGATGGACTGTCAGATGCCCGAAATGGACGGCTTTGAAGCCACGGGGCGCATTCGGGACCAGGAACGGCAGCGGGGGGTGGCGGGCCGCAGGACGCCCATCGTGGCCATGACGGCCAATGCCCTGGAAGGCGATCGGGAAAAATGCGTCGAAGCAGGCATGGACGATTACATTTCGAAACCAGTCCGGGTCGAGCTCCTGAAGAAAGTGTTGGAGCAGTGGGGCCCGGGGGGAACTGTCCGGGAAGGAAGCGTGGCGTGACCGCGTTGAAGCCTGAAGAACTGGAGGATCGCGCCCGGCAAGGGTTTGGCGGGATGGTTCCCGACCTGGCCGAACGGTGCCGCGAATTCGCCGTGGATGCCTCCGAAGTGGAGGATGAGATGATGTCGATTTTCAAGCCCCATATTGGCGGAGTGATCGCCGCGATCGCGGTGGCGGCGGCGAACCGGAGCGAACCGGAGATCCGACGGAGCGCCCACTCCCTGCGCGGGATGGGCGGGACGATCGGGGTCCCCACGTTGTCGGTGGTCGCGGCGGAACTGAGCGAGGCCGCCAAGCGGGGCGATTACAGCGGGTGTCTGGCGCTGGCGCGGGGGCTCCAGGAATGGGACCGCGCCTGGTCACTCGGGAGGGCCACGTCATGACCGCGACTTCCCTTGTCGCGAGCGATCGCCTGGTCGGGCGCGTTCTGGTGGTCGACGATGAGCTCCCGAACCGGGAGTACCTGCGCAAACTTCTGACGGGGCGGGGGTGCCAGGTGACGGTGGCGGACAGCGGCGAGCAGGCGTTGCGGCTGACCTGCCAGGAAGTTCCGGACCTGATCCTTGTGGACATCATGATGCCGGGCATGACGGGGTATGACGTTTCCCGGTCCCTGCGGGCGGACCCCCGGACCCGTGACATCCCCGTGATTATGGTGACCGCCCGGGCGGACATCGAAGATATCGAAACGGGGTTCGATGCCGGCGCCTTCGACTACATCCGCAAGCCGTTCAATCCGCGCGAGTTGATCGCCCGGGTCCACAATGCCCTGGACCTGAAGCGCAGCCATGACGCATTGATGCAGTGGAAAGAGCGAATGTCCCGCGAACTCAAAATGGCGGGATCCCTGCAACGCAAACTGCTTTCAACCACGCCCCTGTTCTCCGCGGACCTCGAAGTCCGGATGACGTACCGCCCCAGCATGGCCATCGGAGGCGACGTATTCGATGCCATCAAGCTGCCGGACGGGTCGGTGTGCGTCTATGTCGGCGACGTATCCGGACATGGGGTGGGTGCGGCGATGGTCGCCTCCCTGTTGAAAGTGATCGTCACCGAGGTTGTCTTGGGATACTGGGCGCAAGGGGTTGCCGTGGTGCATCGGACGATCGAAGAACGGTTCCGGCGCAATGTGACCAACCCCGAAATCTATGCCACGCTGTTTCTTGGCCTCTACGATGCGGGCGCACGGGTGTGGAAATGCGTCAACTGCGGGCATCCCGAACCCTTGGTCTGGGATGGAAACGCCGCTCCGAAAGTGCGTCCCCTGTCGGGGGACGGGAGTCTCCCCATCGGATTCGATGACGGGCATCTGGTCGGGGAGGAAGAACCGGCCGAGTTGACCATGCGCGCGACGCCGGGGGCGTCTCTGCTGATCTATACGGACGGCCTCTCGGAAGCCTGTCGCGCGAGCCGAGACGATGTCTGCGGGATAGACGGGGTCATGGCGGGATTCGCCGCAGCCATGGCGACCAATGGCGACAAGGTTTCCGAGGGACTCATGGATCGCCTCATCCAGGATGGCTACCACCTGGACAAGGATGACTGTACCGTCATGATCGTCCACTGTCTGGATCCCGCCGAGATCGTCCTCGAAACATCGATTCCCCCCACGATGGGGGCTGTGGCGAAACTGGCCGAGAACAGCGAGCATGCGCTTCTCGCATCCGGTTGGGGGGCTACGGCCGCCGGCGCCGTACGGTTGCTTGTCATGGAGTATGGCGCCAACCTTGTCGAGCATGGCCGGAGCCCGGCATCGTCGAAGATCGCGTTTCAGCTTCGGCAGCGCGCCTCGTCCTGCAGAATCCTGTTTTCGGATAGCGGGAGGGATTGGGATATGGACGGCTGGCTGGCGCGGGAATACACGGCGAGCCCATCGGATGAGCGCGGCCGCGGTTGGGCGATCATCCGGGCCATCGCCTCCCGGATCGAGATGATCCGGCGTTACCATGAGAATATCGGGGTTTTTGAGGTTGCAAAGGACTACCACCCCAAGTAACAATGCCGCCGGTTTTTCGCTCCCATGAATGACAGCATTTACGCGGCTCGTGCGGCAATGTTCAAGGAACTGAATCTGCCGACATCCCATTCCGGCATCCGGATGTTACGGATGCGCCACATCGTCAAGCTCGGTTTCTGGGAAGTCGGATTGAGAAGCGTCTATGCCGTGAAGCGGGTCATGGACCTGGCCATCGGGGCGATGGCGCTGATCATGCTGGTGCCGCTGTTCCTGGCGGTGGGGCTGGCGATCGTTCTGGAAGACGGGTTCCCCATCTTTTTCGCCCAGGACCGTGTCGGGCTGAATGGCCGGGTGTTCCGCTTCTACAAGTTCCGCTCCATGTTCCGCAATGCCGAACAGCTCAAGGACGCGCTCATGAAGCAGAACGAGTCCGGGGACGGGGTCATTTTCAAAATGAAGAACGACCCCAGGATCACCAGGGTCGGGCGGTTCATCCGACGGTACAGCATCGACGAGATGCCGCAGTTTCTCAACGTGTTGCTGGGCGACCTCTCGATTGTCGGGCCGCGTCCTCCGGTCCCCAGGGAAGTGGCCCAATACACACTCGACGATCGCAAACGGTTGCACATCAAACCGGGTCTGACCTGCCTATGGCAGATTCAGGGCCGATCCGAGATTCCGTTCAAGGAACAAGTGCGGCTCGATTTGCAGTACATCCACAGCCAGAGTGTGATAAAGGATCTGGCGATCATGGTGAAGACCGTGCCCGCCGTGTTGCTGGGCCGGGGGGCGTTTTGAAAGCGGAGGCAATGCAATGAATGTCAAGTTTGAAGAACGCGGGGCCATCGGGGTGGTGATGCCGCAGGGGGCCATAACGGCCGAAACCACCGATTCGTTCCGGGATCTGTTTGTGGACTGGTTCCGGCGTGCGGACGGCGTGAAGAATGTGGTCCTTGATCTTTCGCAGGTGGATTTCATGGACAGTTCCGGTCTGGGCACCATCATTGCGTTGCTCAGGCGGGTTACGGAGCGGGGAGGGGATATGAAGATTGTCGGCCCGAAGAGGGTCCGGATGATTTTCGAGATTACCCGTGCGTACAAGGTTTTCGACATCGTCGATTCCGTGGACGAAGCCATTGCAATATGCGAGTGAAAGCGGTTCTTCACACGGGTTTGGTCGAGTCCTGGGCGACCGTGCTGGGTGATATTCCCTGGCCGCTCCTGCCCGTCGGGAATCGCCCTTTTATCGAGTATTGGTTCGAAGAGTGCATCCGTCACGGTATCAAGGACATCCGACTCGTCCTGGGAGAAGGCGCCCATGCCTGGGGCGCATCCTGCCGGACGAAGAGTTGAAACAGCTCGGCGTCTATTTCGAGGATCGCATGTACGGCGATCTGGTCTTCCTGATGAATACGGCCATTCAGATTGTGCCGAGTTTCATGGGAAACAAGCGGGTGGCGGGGTTGCATGGCTTCCATCCGAAGGATGCGGATTCGTATGCGATGCTGCTAAGCAACCGTCCGATCCCGGAGTCGGTCACCCGTATCCATCGCATCCACGACCTGATGGTGCGCGACTTGCCCGAACTCACTTGGCCGTAGGGGGCGCGGCGGTCCGGGCGAGGGTGTTGGATTTCGTGTCCTTCCAGACCCCCTTGAGCTGCCCGGACTTGAGCCGGGCATTGGCGGCCAGCAGGACAACCGCGTCCATCAGAAAGCCCAGACACGCCGTCGGCAGTTTCAAGGGTATCTGAGCGAAGGGAAGGTGGGTCAGGCGCTTGAAGCGGACCGCCAGCGCGCCGGGATACATGACCCACCAGCCGCCCGCTTTCACCCGCTCGCGGATCAGGGCGCGATACCATTCCGGGTCGCGGGCGTTGTTGTCCCGGATGATTTCCCCGGCGTTCCGGTCGCCCACGCGATCTTTCAGGTACTCGCGGAGATACACGTGGATGGCGTGCGCGATCTGCTGGCGGCGCTGGTTGAGGAACACATCCCGGAGACGGGTGTAGGATTCGAAGACATGCGAAGCGTTGGGTGCGCGGATCACGCGGCGGTTATCCGCGGGCCGCCGGAAAAGATCCGTGCAGACCATGAACTTGATGAAGCCGTCGTCCGTCATCAGGCCGGGCGGCATGTAGATGTCGCGGAGGATGGGACCGCGCGCGCAATAGAGTTGACCGGTGATCTGGGCAGGGGCCGCCTGCGTCATCTGGCCGACGGCCAGCGAGATGCGATCGAAGAGCGTTTTGCGCTTCTTGAAGAGAATGTGCTTCTGAGGCAGATCGGTGGAGACGAGCGCCTCGGGATTCCTCTCCAGCGCGGCGACCATGCTGGCCAGCGTTTCGGGGTTTGAGAACGTGATATCGGCGTCCATGAGCACGAGGTAATCGGCATGGGGATCCGCGAAGTCGTGGACATAATGGTTCCACGCATTCGCTTTTCCCGGTTCCGGCAAGACATGCACCTGCCAGCTCAGGGTTTCGGGAGGGAAGGGCGCGGCCAGGGATTCCAGGGCGGTCCGGGCGATGTCCGCCGTGTTGTCGGTGCAAGCGTTTGGAACGACGACGATTTCGAAATGGGCTTTCAGGTCGGTCAGTTGCTTCAGCAGGCTTTGCTCAAACAGGGACTTGAGGCTGGTCGCGATGATTTCGGCTTCGTTCCACGCCATGATGCCCAGACTGATTCTCATCCCGAACCACCCTTCTGCCGTGCGGTCTTGACTCTTCAAGGGCCGCATCATAGCCGGAATCGATTCCCCCGGAAGGAAAACCCGCCATGCCTCGTCCACGGCTCCTGGAGGGCGAGGCGACATGAACACCCAACAGCCAACAAGGACAGTCCTTTATCGACTGTGTCCCTTATCGACTGCGGGTCAATGGCGGGGCTCAAGTTCGGTGTAGCCGACGTCGTCCGAATCGAGCATCGTCTTCAGGTCGGCGAGGCCGCGGGCGACGTCCTCCGGCGATCCCTTGATGCCGAGGTGCACCCGCGGGCCGTCCTTGGCAAACGCAGGCAGACTCGAAAAGCCGAGGGTGGGATGCGCCAGGATGAACTGCTCCATGAGGTAGACGAGATCGGCCTCCTTGGCGCGCGGCAGGACGAGCGTGGCGGAGGCGCGTTCGGCGCCCAGTGCGAAGTGGGTCTCGAGCACCCATCGCATCATCGGGTGCGCCATGGAAGGGAACCCCGGCAGGAAGTACCCGTTGGCGATGAAAAACCCGGGGACCCGGTTCACGGGGTTGGGAACGAGCCTGGCACCCTTGGGAAAGCAGACCATCAGCAGCCGCTGCGGGGTGGCCCCGCCCTCGAATCGTTCGCGGATGATGGCGACGCCTTCCGGGTGGTGTTCGAGTTCGATACCCAGCGCGCGGGCCGCGCAATCCCGTGTCAGGTCGTCCGGGGTCGCGCCGATGCCGCCGCAACAGAAGAAGGGCTCCGGCCGGGCAAAGGCCCAGCGCAACTGCGCCTCGATCGTCGGCGCGTCGTCGGGCAACGTCATGGTCCAACCCAACGGGATGCGGTATTCCGTCAGGAGTCCGAGCGCAAAGGGGAAATGGGCGTCGGTTTGTTGTCCGTCGAGGACTTCGTTTCCGATCACGATCAGACCGAACTGCGCGGCGTGTCTCTTTGTCATATCGCGGGGCTCCCGGGGTTCAGTTGCCAGAGTTTCGAGGCGTTGGTGGTGGTCAGCGTCATGATGGCGTTGGGGGTGACGCCGCGCAGTTCGGCAAGGCGTTGCGCGACGATGGGGAGATTGGCCAACTGGTTGAGCGGCCGGGCGTCGGCGACGGACGTCCCCGCGGGGGCGCCGCCGACGGGCAGCATATCCGGGCTATCGGTCTCGACGAGCAGGCGATCCTCCGGTACGGCGGGAACGGTCAGGGCGGCGCGGCGGTTGCCGGGATAGGTGATCGATCCCGCGAACGAAAAAAGGGCACCCATGTCGGCAAGTTCCCGAATGAGTTCGGGCGCGCCGGAATAGGCATGCATGACAAAGCCCGCCGGGTAGGGCGCCCACGGGCGCAGCACGTCGAGCAGGGCGGCCCAGGCCTCGCGGCAATGCACCGTGAAGGGCCGGCGCAGGTCGCGCGCGAGGGCGACCTGCGCGGCGAACGCGTCGCGCTGCACGGTATCGGCGCGCGGTTTGACGGCATGGTCCAGGCCGATCTCGCCGACGGAGGCGCCGGGGTTGTCCGCGAGCCTGCGTGCGAGCCGGTCGAGCCAGTCGCCCGAGGCGGAGGCGGCATACCAGGGGTGGACGCCGAAGGCCGGGAGCACGCCGGGATGTTCATCCGCCAGCATTCCGACGCGAGCCCAGTCGTCCGGCGCCGACCCGCAGCATACGCAGGCGATGACGCGGGCCGCGCGGGCGCGGGTCAGAATGTCGGGCACCAGTCCTGACAGGCGTTCGTCCTGGAGGTGACAGTGTGCATCGATGAACATGGCGATCAGGTCATCCGGCATCGGGCGTGGGTGAAGGCGGCGGCGGTGGTTCGGCCAGGGGCAGGTAGATGCGGAACGTCGAACCGACGCCGGGCGTGCTGTCGACGGTGATATGGCCCTTGTGCTGGGTGACGATCCGGTACACCGTCGAAAGCCCGAGGCCCGCATTCCGGTCATCCTTTTTGGTGCTGAAAAAGGGCTCGAAGATATGGGTCATCGTTTCTTCCGACATGCCGACGCCGGTATCGGCGATCGTGATGACTCCGTAACCCACGGCGTTTACGGAGGCGTCGGCGACGCCTGCCATCAGCGGGTCGCGTCCCTCGCTGAAGTCCACGCGAGTGGTGGCGATGGTCAAGGTTCCGCCATTCGGCATCGCCTCGGCCGCGTTGATGGCGATGTGGAGGATGGCCTGACTGATCTGACTCTCGTCGACCTCCACCTTGCCGACGTCATCCGACGCCTCGACCGTCAGTTTCACGGACTGCGGCATGGCCTTGCGGAGCAGTTCCGAGATGCCGTCGATGGCGCGCCGCAGGCGGACCTTGACGGTGCGCAGGTCGGCCGGGTGGGCGAAGGTCATCAACTCGGTCGTCAACGGCGTAATCCGGTTCACGGACGCGATGATCTGTTCCAGCAGGTGCTGGAGATCGATGGAGTCGCCGGCCTTGCGGCGCGCCAGTTCGGCGCTGCCGAGGATCATCACCAGAATGTTCGTGAAATCGTGTGCGATCTTATGGGCCAATTGACCGACGGCGGCCATTTTCTGCGACTGGCGCACCTGACGTTCCAGCACCCGTTCCGCCGTTACGTCGCGCTTGACGGCCACGAAACTGGCGATCTCGCCGTCCTCCGCGTCCCTGAAAATCGGCGAAATCGCGGCGTCTTCCTCGTAGAGCGAGCCGTCCTTGCGGCGGTTGATGAAATGGCCGCGCCAGGTCTTGCCGGCGCGCAGCGTTCGCCAGATCTCGGCGTAGAACGCGGGGCTGTGCCTGCCGCTCATGAAGATGCGCACATTTTGCCCCATGACCTCGTCCGCGGTATAGCCGGTGCTCGCCAGAAGGTAGGGGTTCGCGTACTCGATCTTGCCGTCGGCATCGGTGATCAGAATGGACTCCGCGGCCTGGTTCACGGCCGCCGCGAGTTGTCTGATCTGTTCGCCGCTCTGCTGAACCTGTACGCGCAGGGCATCGCGCGCTTCGATCAGCGATTCGCGTTGCCGCTTCTGCTCGGTGATGTCCCGGAACACCGCCAGGATGCGCCAGTGTCCGAGGATGGAGCAGCGCTGCAAATCGACCGATATCCAGAACGTGGAGCCGTCCCGGCGGTAGGCAAGCCACTCGAAGGTCTGTCGCCCCTCGGTGACGGCTTTATCGAGCCAGCGCCTGGCATCGGCGGCGGCGTAAGGCGCCGTCTCGCCGACGGGCAGGGACGCCAGGTCTTCGGGCGCGCATCGGAACATGCGCAGGGCTTCGGCATTGGCATCGAGAATCCGCAGACTCCCGATTTCGTGGACGAAAATGCCGTCCGATGTGACGTCGAAAATGGTCCGGTAGGTTTCGGCGGCGACTTGCGTGGCGCGCCGGTTGTCGGCCATGAGCTGCAGGCGGCGACGGGAAAGGGTGGATGCCGCGAGACACAGGGATGCGAGCAAGGTCGCCAACGCGAAGACCAGCGCGAGCATGCCGGGCGGCGTCCAACCCGCGGTGTTGCGCAGAACCAGCAGGGTCCAGTTCCCGGCGGGATCATCCATGTCGATGGGGTGTCGTGCGACCGCGTACCGTGACGCTTCGAAATCGGTGTAAGGTTGGGTGGCGTCCAGGAGGATGGGGGAGGGTTGCTTCGCCGCGTCCGCGGCGGCATTCGATGGCATGGTCGTCATCGTCGACACGTACCGCAGGATCCAGTCCTGACGGTTGGCCGAAAAAACCTCACCGGACGGGTCTACGACGGCGACCGTGTCCGTCGAATGGGCGAAGAGCGAGTCGATATCGTCCGCGGGCATCTTGACCACGACGACGCCGATGACGGAGGAGTGGCCGTCTCTGTCGGGCAATGACCGAACCGGGGCCGAATAGTAGATGCCGCGCTTGCCGGTGGTGAGTCCGAGCGTCATGTAGCGCGCGGGACGGCCCTCAAGGGCGCGTCGGAAGTACGGCCGGAAGTCGTACGCGATGCCGGTGGCGGTCGCGCCGTCGTCGAACGGGCTGCAGACGACGATGACGCCGGCGGTGTTCATGCCGTAGATGACCGAAGCGTCGAGAAGGTCGCGCGTCTGGATCAGCGACTGCACGAGGCTTGGCGGGTCGGGCGGCAGTACGCCGGTCACCGTACTCTTCAGACGCAGGTTGGACACCCCCATGGCATCCGCCGCGCCGCGGGCGGGTGACCGTCGAAGCGTCTCGTCGAACCGGGCGGCATACTCGTGCGTGTCCCGTTGGAAACGGCGCGCGTGATGGTCGCGCATGCGCAAGGCGACAAGCAGGCAGACCGTCCCGGCGATGACGAGCGTCAGGGCCGCGGCCGCGACGAACGGCATCAGTCGGAAGCGTCTGGCGGTTTCGAAGGAGCGTTCCTGCATGACGGGAACATCATACGGTGGGGGCGCGCCGGTCGGAAGCAGAAAACGCGGGAAGTGGATTGGCGGCGTTGCAGAGGGCACTGAGGGCTTGCGGCCCGTCGTTGTCTATGGTTCACTGGCACCATAGAGGGGAGAAAGCCATGATGACGAGAGTGGATGGTTGGGTCGGGTCGGCGCTGGGTGTTCTCGTGGTCGCCGCGATGCTGTCGGGGTGTCAGACGACGCGACAGGTCAGTCGGGTTGGCGTCGACGAGGTGATTGACTTGAGCGGGCGGTGGAATGACACCGATTCGCGTCTGGTCGCCGAGGAGATGATCAGCCAGTTGTCGCAGGCGGGGTTTGTCGGCGAGTTTCGCGATACGAAGGGGCGGAAGCCGGTGATGATGGTGGGCATGGTGCGCAACGAGTCGGACGAGCACATTGCCCTGGACACGTTCATCAAGGATATCGAACGGGCGCTGGTCAACTCCGGACGCATCCGAGTGGTTGCCGACAGCGGGGAACGCGCCGAACTGCGCAACGAGCGCCACGACCAGCAATCGTTCGCCTCCGAAGAGTCCGCCAAGCGTCTGGCCGCGGAAACCGGCGCCGATTTCATGCTCAAGGGAGCGCTGAAGACGCAGGTGGATGCGATTCAGGGACAGCAGGTCAAGTTCTACCAGATCGATCTGGAGCTGATGGACGTCGAGAACAACGAAAAGGCGTGGATCGGTTCGAAGAAGATCAAGAAGCAGGTCAAGCAGCGGCGCGTGACCTGGTAGTGCGCGGCGTCGCCACACACGAGGCGGGGGTCTGGTGCGAAGTCTTCTCATAGCGGCATTTGCGGCATGCCTGGGCTCGCTGACCGGTGGTTGCGCCTGTCTGCTCACGTATGACACGCATTACCCGCTGGCGGAGCAGAATCTGGCGCAGGGCGGCTACGAGGCGGCCGCGGCGCAGATCCGTCAGAACAAGGAACTCTACACCGCCAAGAACGCGGTCCTGTACTACCTCGATGCGGGGATGCTCGAGCACTATGCCGGAAACTTCGACGCCAGCAACGTGATGCTGACCGAAGCCGAGCGCGGCATCGAGGACGGCTATACCAAGAGCGCGAGTCGCGGGGCGGCGGGATTGCTGCTGAACGACAACACGTTCGCCTACGCGGGCGAAGACTACGAGAACGCGTACGTCAATGTCTTCAAGGCCCTGAACTACCTTGGCAAGGGCGAGCCCGAGAGCGCTTTCGTGGAAGTCCGCCGGGTCAACAACAAGTTGTCCATGCTGGGGGACCGGTACGCGGCGCAGACGCAGGCTTTCAATGCGGAGATGAAGGAGTACGGGCAGGCGCGGCGGACGCCCCGGAACTACTTCCAGGAATGCGCGCTGGGGCGGTTTCTCAGTCTGGTGCTGTACCGGCACGATGGCAAGCTGGACGATGCCCGCATCGATCTCGACCATTTGCGTCGGGCATGGAAGGTGCAGCCCGGAATGTACGATTTCGCCGAACCGCGGTTGCCCGGCTGTCTGTCGCCGTTAACCGCGGATCAGGCCCGGCTCACCGTCGTCAGTTTTACGGGGCGCGCGCCGATCAAGGAAGCCGAGACGCTGCATGCGTTCTCGCTCACGAACCAGGTCGTCATCAGCATCCAACCGCCGGAGAGCATGACGGCGGACCGGGCGGCGGTCGTGTTGCCGTGGAAGGATATGAAGCCCGGGTACCATTTCAAGTGCACGATCCCGAGGCTCATCGCGCGCGGCTCGGCCGTGACGCATGTCCGTGTGATTGTCGACGACAAGCTGGCGTTCTCGCTCGAGTGCATCGAGTCGCTGGAGAACGCCGCCCGGGAAACGTTCCGTATCCGGCAACCGATGATCCTGTTGCGGACCGGCATCCGTGTGCTCATGAAGGGGGTGGCGGTGCATCAGGCGCGACAGGAGATCAAGAAGGAGGCGAAGGACGACGCAATGGGTGACTTCCTCGCTTTTCTGGCGATGGAGGCGGTCATGGCGACCGAAATCGCCGATTGCCGGATTTCGCGCTTTTTCCCGGCACGGGCCTACGTGGGCGAGGTCGACGTGACGCCGGGGACGCACGCCGTCCGCGTGGAGTATCTGGGCGCGGACAAGCAGGTGTTGTACACGCATGATCTGGGTGCCGTGGAAGCGCGCGGTGGAAGCCTGAATGTCAAGGAGTCGGTATGTATACAATGATGAAGGTGGCGGGGAAGTTCGCGGGTTCGGCGGCCTGTCTGCTGGTTGCCGTCTCGTGCGCGACGAATGCGGGCGTCGGCACGCCTCAGGCGGCGTCGGCGCAAACGAAAGGCGTGCCCGAATGGGTGACGAATCCCGGCCGCCGCTATCCGGCGGCGCACTATCTCGTGGCCGTGGGTTCCGGGGATTCCCGGCGCGCGGCCGAGGACAACGCGGTGGCGGGATTGGCGCGGATCTTCGAATCGAAGATCGACTCCGAGGAAACGCTGGTGGAGCACTATCGGGAGCTGATGGGCGCGCGCGGGAACACGTTCGAGGCGACGTCCGACATGGACCGGCGCGTGCGCATCCGGGCCAATCAGGAATTGCTTAATGTGCAGTTCGGCGAGAGTGGCGTCGATGGAGCGGGGCGGACGTATGCGATCGCCTACATGGAGCGGGGCGTGACCGCGGGCATCTACGCGAAGCGCATCGAGGAGAATGCGGCGGTTGTCGCGCGCTTCGTGACGCGGGCCGGCGAGGTGACGGATGCGGCGCGGCGCTATGCCTTCCGGAACGCCGCGTGGATCGTGGCCAAGGCGAACCAGGATTACATCCGGCAGATGGACATCATTGTGCCCGGCTCGTCGTCCCGGCAGAGCCCGGGGTATACGGTGGACGGGTTGCGGATGGCCGCGTTGGAGGCGGCGCGCGACCTGCGGGTGACGATCGGCGTCGAGGGCGACGAAGGCGGTGTGGTGACCGAGACGATCGCCAAGGCGGTCACCGGGCTTGGTTTTGCCGTGGTCGAGGCGGATGCGACGATGGACGTGAAGGCGACGTTGCGCATCGAGCCCACGGATCTCAAGCGCGCGGATGCCGAGTTCGTGCGCTACGAATACGGCATCCGGATCATGCAGGGCGGGGTCACGCTTCTGGGGACGAGCGGCAACGGACGCGAAGGGCATGTGTCGCTGTCCGCGGCGCGCAAGCGGGCCCTGGTCCGCGCCTGCGGGGAGATCGAGAATCACCTCAGCGCCGGACTTCGGCGTTACTTCGACCGGTTGGTCAAGGACGCCTGACGCGGCGCGTGCTCCGTGGCGGGCACGCGGCGGCTATCGCGTGGCGAGTTCCTCTTCGGTGTCGGCGTGGTCGGTCCGTACCGAGGCGTGGATGTGGGCACCGCCGCGGGCGGGCGACTCGTGGTAGACCCAGTCGAATCCCGCGGCCCAGCACAGCTTGGCGAGTTCCTCCAGGCCCAACTCGTCGCAGGTGACATCGATGGCTCGTCCCTCCTTGTGCAGGGACCGCGAGTTGTGGATCTTGGTTGGACGATACGCATCGTGAACTTCGAGCGTGCCGTTCCGTGTGGCGACGAGCGCGATCAGGCGCCGCAGGGGGAGATCCAGGGCGCGGTGCACCGAATGGTCGCATTCGTCGTCGCCGGTATCGTGGTCGCTTTCCCACCAGACGCGCGAATCGTCGACATACACGAGGTCGCGACCGGGCGAGAACCGTTCGGGGTCGACGCTGCCCGAGACATCCATCTCGCGGCGTGTGGGGAGGTGCGTGTTGCGCGGAAACGCGGCGGGTATGTCGCGTACGGCCGTCAGCGGTTGTGTCGCCGTCGGGGGCGATACCGACTCCACGGGCGCGATGTCCTGTGCCCGCGAGTGCCGGCGTTCCACCCGATGCAGCAGCATGCCGACGACCGTCGCGCACAGCAGAATCCCGCCGGCGATCGCCATGACCGCGAGCCTGCCCATGGTCGTGAGTCCACGCATTATCGGTGCCGCCTCCGTGGGAACGGGTTCTCGGAATCCCCGACGCGGGGAACGATGCGCCCGTACTGAAACGCGGACATGATAGGGGACCCGCGCGCCGCTGTCAAACGGCCGGCACGGGCGCGGCCAATCTCCCGTCCCCGCGACGCGAGGTCGCGGGGGACGGCTCCAGAATGCGAATTGCCGCCACGGGCGGCAAAAGCCTTGTCAAGGCTTCGAATGTGTGTTACCCACCACAGCCTGTCAGGAGCCTGGATCGAACCATGGACGAACGAACGGCATATATCGCGCTTAATATGATGGAGGACATCGGTCCCGTCGGCGTGCGCGCCCTGGTCGCGAAACTCGGCTCCGCCGCCGCGATTTTCGAGGCCGCGCCGGCCGACCTGCGGGCCGCGGACGGCATCGGACCGAAGACGGTGGAGGCGATCGTGCGGCAGCGCGGCGCTATCCGTGTCGACGAGGAGCTGGCGCTGGCGGAAAAGCTGGGTTGCCGGCTCGTGGCGCAGATCGATCCGGAATACCCGGCGGCGCTGGGTGCGATCCACGATCCGCCGCTCGCGCTCTACGTGCGGGGTGAACTGCGGAACCGGGACCGGCACGCCATCGCCGTGGTCGGAACGCGCCGTGCGACGCAATACGGCATCGATTGCGCGCGCAAGCTTTCGTATCAGTTGGCGCAGGCCGGGTTCACAATCCTGAGCGGGCTGGCGCGGGGCATCGATACCGCGGCGCATGAAGGTGCGATCCAGGGCGGCGGGCGTACGGTGGCGGTCATCGGCGCGGGACTTGCGGAGGTCTACCCGCCCGAGAACCGGCCGTTGGCCGACCGGATCTCCGAACACGGGGCCGTCGTGAGCGAATTTCCGATGCGACGGCAACCGGACAAGACCACGTTTCCGATGCGCAACCGGATCGTCAGCGGCTTGTCGCGGGGGGTCCTGGTGGTCGAGGCGGGGCGCCGGAGCGGCGCCTCGATCACCGTCGAACAGGCTCTCCAGCAGGGACGCGACGTATTTGCCGTGCCGGGACGTATCGATTCGTATGCCTCGCAGGGCGCCAACGACCTGATCAAGGCGGGCGCTCCGCTGGTGAGTTCCGTGGATGACATTCTGGGCCACTACGAGCTTCTGTTGCCGTCGCGGCAACCGGCCGGCGGCGATGCGGCGGGGGCGGGTGCCGCGCGGCCCCGGCCCGAATTGTCGGAAGGCGAGTCCGCTCTCGTCGCGCTGATCGGGCGCGGCGTGAGCGATGTCGACGGGTTGATCCGCGAGTCCGGCCTGGGTCCGGCCGCGGTGGGCGCCCTGCTTGTGGCGCTGGAGTTGAAGCGTGTGACCCGTGCCCTGCCGGGGCGGCAGGTCGCGCTGGTTGGATGACGTGTTTCCATCGGTAGGGAGTGCTAGAGATATGGGCAAGAAACTGGTTATCGTGGAATCGCCGGCCAAGGCGAAGACCATCAACAAGATCCTGGGGCATGACTACATCGTCAAGTCGTCGATGGGGCATGTGCGCGACCTGCCGGAGAAACGTCTCGGCGTCGATATCGAACACGGGTTCGCACCGTCCTACGTGCTGGTCGAAGGCCGCAAGAAGGTGATCGGCGAATTGCGCGCCGCGGCCAGGGAATGCGACGAGATCTTTCTCGCGCCTGACCCGGACCGGGAAGGGGAGGCGATCGCCTGGCACCTGAAGGCCGTGTTGGAACCGGAGGCCGGCGACAAGCCGTTCTATCGGATTCAGTACAACGAGATCACGCCGCGCGCCGTGCGCGCGGCCTTCGACGCGCCGGGGGTCATCGATACGCGGCGTGTGGATGCCCAGCAGGCGCGCCGCGTGCTGGACCGCATCGTCGGGTACAAGGTCAGTCCGCTGTTGTGGCGGCATGTGCGCCGGGGGCTCAGCGCCGGACGCGTGCAATCGGTGGCGCTGCGGCTCGTGTGCGAACGCGAAGCCGCCATCCGCGAGTTCAAGCCCGAAGCCTACTGGCTCCTTGGCGCGCTCGTCCGCAAGCTGGTGGTGCCGTTGAGCCCGTTCCGGATCCGTCTGGTGCGCATGGACGGCGCGAAGATCGAGGTCAAGGCCGCCGACGAAGCCCGGCGCATCGAGACCGAACTGCAGGGCCGCCCGCTGGTCGTCGGGCAGGTGACCACGCGCGACGTGAAGCGCAACCCGTATCCGCCGTTCATCACCAGCACGCTGCAGCAGGCGGCGTCGACGGTGTGCGGTTTCTCGCCGCGCCGGACGATGCAGATCGCGCAGAGCCTGTACGAAGGCGTCAACCTCGGCGGCGGCCCCGAGGGTCTGATCACCTACATGCGAACCGATTCGTTTACCGTGGCGCGCGACGCGCAGGAAGCCTGCCGCGGGTTCGTCGAGCGCACCTACGGCAAGGAGTACTGCCCCGAGAAGCCCAACGTGTACCGCAGCCGATCCGGGGCGCAGGAGGCGCATGAAGCGATCCGGCCGACCGATGTGTGCAGGACGCCGGACCAGGTGAAGGCGCACCTCGATCCGGCCGAACATAAGCTCTACAAGCTGATCTGGGAGCGCTTTGTGGCGTCGCAGATGGTCCCGGCGATCGTCGAGCGCCGCACGGCCGTGATCGAAGCGCGGCCGACGGCCGGCGCGGCGGAGGGTACGCACCATTACGAGTTCCAGGCAACGGCGTCGGAGGTCAAGTTCCCGGGATACCGGCTGGTTACACGCGAGGAAGAAAAGGCGCCCGAAGAGGGCGATGAGATCGAGGTGCTGCCGGTGCTGACCGAGGGCGAGCCGCTCGTGTGTCTCGAGGTGCTCTCCGAACGCAAGGAGACGCAGCCGCCGGCGCGCTTCTCCGAAGCGTCGCTGGTGAAGGCGCTGGAAGCCAACGGCGTGGGCCGCCCGAGCACGTATGCGCAGACCCTTTCGACGCTCCAGGCGCGCAGCTATGTCGAGCTCAAGAACCGCTCCCTGTGGCCTACGGACCTCGGTATGGAGGCGAACGCGCTGCTGGTCAAGAGCCTGAACGAACTCTTCGACGTGGGGTTCACGGCGTCGATGGAGGATACGTTGGATAAGGTGGAGAGCGGCGAGGTGGAATGGACGACCATGCTGGCGACGTTCTACGCGCAGTTCTCCACGTGGATGGAGCGGACGAAGGAAGCGCCGGCGGATACGGCGCACGTACAACGGGTGCTGGCGTTGTTCGCCGGAGTTTCGGCGTGGGCGCCGGAGACCAAGCGCGGGCGGCGCACGTACAGCGACGAGCGCTTTGTCGCCTCGATCGTCAAGCAGATCGCGGACGAAAAGCCGGTGACGCCGCGGCAGTTCGAGGCGCTCGCGAAGATCGCGTGCCGCTATCGCACGCAGGTTGCGGGGATCGAGGATGCGTTGACGGCCTGCGGGATGGAAGCGCTGCTGACGGCGCCGGAACTGGAACCGCCCCTGGCCAGTTCCCTGCGCAAGCTCGATGTGCTCGACGGCATCGAGCTGGACGAATCGACCCGCAAGTTCATCGACTCGCTGGGTGAGCAGGTGCGGGGGGGGCGCCGGCTCTCGCCGGCGCAACTCGCGGCGCTCGACAAGACCGTCCTGTCGCGCGGCAAGGAGATCGAGGGTTTCGACGGGCTGCGCGAGGAACTGGGCCTTGGCGGTCAGTCGTTGCCCGAGGACAACGAAAGCGCCCCGCTGCTGGCGCTGATGGCGCACGTCCGGGAATGGCAGCCGCCCGTCAAACGCGGCAAGCGCGAATTCGACGACAGTGCGTTCCTGGAGTCCTTGAGCCGGCAGTACGAGTCCAAGCGCTACCTGTCCGACCGACAGCGGGCGGCGCTGAAACGCATGCTGGTGCGCTACCGGGCGCAGATTCCCGACTTCGATACGGCGGCTTCGACCTACGACCTGAAGGCGGCGCCGAAGCGGGTCGGCGGTCGGCGTGGCGGTCGCGGGGGCAAATCCGCGGCGTCGTCCGAGGAATAGGGAGCCACGTGTGAGCGGAACCGACCGGGTATCGGCGGCGGACCCCGCCGTTCGGGCGTTCGCGATGTACCAGCAGGGGGAACGGAATGCGTCCCCCCATACGATCGCGAACTACCTGATGGATATCCATCAGTTCGTGAGCCATGCCTGGGGCATCGAGGCGAAGCCCCCGTATCCCTGGCGCGAGCCGGACCGGTTCATGGCGCGTGCGTTTCTCGTGGAGTTCCAGAAGCAGGGGGCGGAGCCGGCCACGACGGCGCGGAAGCTGGCAAGCCTGCGTTCGTTCTACCGGTTTCTCGTGCGGGACGATCTGGCGGCGACCAATCCGTTTGCCGGACTGCGCGCGCCGAAGCGGGCGCGTAAGCTCCCGGACGTGCTGTCGGTGGCCGACGTCTCCCGGCTTCTTGACGCGCCGGTAGCGGCGTTGGCGGGCGTCGAGCGCAACGCCGACCGGCCGCCCGATCCGATATCGCGCTACCTCGTCCTGCGCGATGCCGCATTGCTGGAGTTCCTGTACAGCACCGGCGCGCGCGTCGCCGAAGCGGCCGGGCTGACCGAACGTGACGTGGACATGCTCTCCGGCGTCGCCGTCGTGAGGGGCAAGGGCAAGAAGGAGCGCCTGTGCCCGCTGGGCGGGCCGGCCTGCCGGGCGATGCGACGCATGCTGGGCCACGCCGACGCCGTGTGGGGGGGCGCCCGGAAGGACGCCAAACCCGTGTTCCGCAATGTGCGGGGCGAGCCCATCACGCCGCGGTCGATCGAGCGCCTGATGAAGAAGTACCTCGCCGACGCGGGGCTTGGCCATACGTTCTCGCCGCATGCGCTACGCCACTCGTTTGCGACGCATCTGCTGGATGCCGGCGCCGATCTGCGCAGTGTGCAGGAACTGCTCGGACATGCCAGTCTGTCGACGACGCAGATCTACACGCATGTCTCGGTGGAGCACCTGCGGCGCGTCTACCAGGAGACACATCCGCGGGCGTGACCGCGCCCATCAGCGGGGTTCGGCGATGCAGTAGAGGTGCTGCATGCCGCGGATATACAGCCGGTCGCCGTCGAACACCGGGCTGGCGCGCGTCCGTTCGAGCGTGTTCTCGGCCACGACGGTGGGGGTGTCCGTGGCGGTCACGACGAGTGTAATGCCGTTGTCGGAGCAGAGGTAGAGCAACCCGCCCGCGGCCGCGGGCGAGGCGTAACACTGGCCGTTGCGGGCGTTCATGACCGCGAACGTCGTCTCCGTCACGCATGTGCCGTCGGCTGGCTGGAGGACGGTCAACGTGCCGCTCTGACGCAGCGCGAACAGGCGTCCGTTGCAGAGGATGGGCGAGGCATAGTAGCGGCCCTGCTTGACCGGCGTCTGCCACCGTTTCTCCGGCGCGGCGTCGGCGTTCAGCGTCCACGCCGACGCATGCTGGTCGTCCACGCCGGCGACATAGGCGACGCCGTCGAGCACCACGGGCGCGTTGTAGTTGAGCGTGCCCAGGCCGCTGCCGACCGTGCGTCCGTCGGCGACGGCGAGAAGCAACCCCGACGCCGTGAGGACGGCGGCCGTATCGCCGAGGCGCACGGCGACCGTGGAGCCGTGTCGCGACGGCGACGTGACGGTCCACACCGGTTCGCCGGTTTCGGCGTTCAGGCCGGAGACGTCGCCATGGGCGACGACCAGAATGTCTCCGCTCAGAAGCGGTGAACTGCAATGGCCCCATGCGGAACCGCCGAGGGGCAGCGTCCGGCTCCAGAGTCGGCCGCCGTCACGGTCGTGCGCGGCGACGATGCCGGTGCCGCAAAACGTGTAGACCCTGCCATCCGCGCCGACGGCGGGTGTCGCGGTGGTGCCGCCCGTCTCGCTGTGTCCGCCGGACTTGCCGCCTGGCGTGGCCACGGTCCAGAGGATCGTGCCGGTCGCCCGGTCCAGGCAGAGCAGGCGGTCCGGTTCGGCCGTTACGAAGATCCGGTCGCCCCTCAGCGCGGGCGACCCGTTGCTCCAGGATGGCATGGGCGTCTTCCAAACCACATTGCTTGTGGGGGACCAGTGTCGCGGCGGGTGGGATGCATCGAAGGTGCCCGATCCGTCGCGCCGCCAGCCGAATGCGGACTCGTCGCGCCCGTTCGCCGTCGTGGCCGCCAGCCATCCCAGAATGGTCACCATGCCCAATTGCCTTGCGGTCATCATCGTCCATGCCTCCCGAGGTTGTGTTCGGCGCCCGGCACGACCGATCGCCGGTCGAACTCTAGCGCCGCCATGGTCTTTCGGGCGAGCTCATTCAATGTCTTTTCAGAAGTGGCGACTTTGGCTATTATGCCCGTCCGAGAATACCAGAAGAATCAGTGTCGGAAAGGATCAGGCATGACAAATGGCGCAGGCGGCCGGGAGTTGCATATCCCGTCGGGGTCGACGCTGGATGGCGAGGCATACAGGCAGTTTCTCAGGGACGCTGTGCGGTTGCTGGGAAGGTGCCCGCAATACTTGGCGTCGGGCGAGGACATCCACGTGCTGGAACTGGCGCATCTGGTTCCGCCGGTACCCGAAACCATACTGGCCATCTACGTCGGGATCAACGATGCCGTCTGCAACAAGGGCCTGGTGACGCCGTTTCTCCCGCGGCACGGGCACAACAACGTCTTCGTGTTCGACCCCGGGGTGTATGCGGGCGGGGATGACGTGCCCGACGGTACGGTGGACGCGAAGCGACTGCTGGCGGGATTCGAGCCGCCGAACGCATCGTGGTCGGATGCCTGGACCTACGTGATGATCGCGGATCCGGCGCGCTCCTTCGCGAGTCTGTGGGCCGAACGCGGCTACATCGACATGGTGCCCGCCAAATTCGAGGACTTCACGATGCTGTCCGATCCCGCCGTAAGCAAGGTGTGCACGTTCGTCGATGAAGCCGCGTTCGAGCACCCCGTCAACCGCGCGCGTCCCTATTTGAAGGCCGCGCGCGAGCGCGGCCGGCGGTGCGCCGGCGAATTCGCGATCCCCGAAGGGCTGACCGGCGAGGTGGATGGGCTTGTGCCGGTGGTGTTGCACCGCGGCGAGAAGCTGTACGTCGCGCGGCCCGACTTCGGGCCCTGTCAGCATGCGTGGTCGAATCTGCACCCGGACAACCGCGAGGCGGCGGTTGTGAACGAGAACTCGGCCGTGCCGCTCGACCTGGTGGTGGCGAAGCCGCCCGTGTCGGCGGCGCATGCGAAGAGTCTGGTGCCGCCCAAGGGCAGCGCCGACATGACCACGGACTGGTTCCTGCGCGGGCTGCAGGTGCACCGCTTGCCGCTGTTGCGCGGGGCGGTCAAAGGGTAGCGGACGAACGGGAGGAGACCCATGGCAGTGGATGTTCTGATTCTGAATACGGCGGTGATGGATTTTCGCAGCGCGGACTTCACGTTCGTCAATGCGCTGGTTGGACCGGGCGGCCTGGCCAAATGCGCGACGCGCGACATGCCGGCCTACACGCAGGCGCAACTGAAGGCGTACCTGGACCGGGGGTGCGCCACCGCCGGCGGTCCCGGCAATACGGCGCCGCTCGTCGCGCGCGCCGGCGTCGGCATCGCGGCGGGTGTGGTGCTGGGGCGCGGGACCCGCGACGGACTCGATGTCGTGGGACGGGCCTTTTACGATACCATGACCGCCAACGGCGTCGACATGTCCGCGACGGTGGTGCATCCGGAACTGCCGACCGGCACGACGTTCATCTGCGACTCGGACGACGGCGAGCGCGGGGGCATCGGGTACTTTCCCAACGCCAACCATGCGTTTGACTTCGCGATGTTCAAGCCGGCCGTCGAACGTCTGCGGCCGCGCATCGTCTATTACATGTATTCCGGTCTTTCCGACCGGGGGGACGCCAACGGCGGCCGCGACCTGGCCGCGTTCATGGCCTGGTGCCGCGACCAGGGGGCCATCACGATCGCCGACAGTCACACGCTGACGAGCAACCCGGAGGCGCTGATCGATCAGGGGACGCCCGTGGACGAATACCGGCTTCTGGAGCCGTTGCTCCCCACGCTGGATCTGTTCTTCACGTCCGCGGACGAGGCGAAGATGATCCAGAACACGTTGGGTCCGGCGCGCGCGTGGCGGCGGTACGGCGGCGACGAGAACATCCGGGAGGCGCTCGCGTTCCTGACCGGGCGTTTCTGGCGGGACGTTCGCCGGCCGTGCATGTTCGGCGTCACGGTCAAGGACGGCGCCTATGCGACGTGGATGAATGCCGACGGCGTGAAGACGCCCACGGAGCGTGTGAAGTCGCGCTTCATGATCCGCACCGTGACCGACCTTGTCGGGGCGGGCGATTCTTTCCGTGCCGGCTTCATCACCTATGTCGCGCGGCATGCCGACGCGTTCCGCGCCGGCATGCTGGACTATCGCGAGGCCATCCAGATGGGCAACCTGATGGCGACGCTGTACGTGACCGCGCCGCTGTGCGACCGCTACCGCCACATCGCACCGTATGCCGACCTGCTGCGTGTCATCCGCGGCGGGCGGTCTTTCGATACATTGGATGCACTACGGGAGGAGATCGACCATGACGCACATGCGTAAAGCGATGCCCTGGGATGGGCGCGTGGGCAATGGCGCCCAGGTGGCGGGCATCGAGGTGTCCGAATTGACCGACGGACCGGGGCGGGGCGTGCGTATCGCGTGGGTGAACACGGGTACGCCGTTGCGCTTCAAGGTCGTCATCGACCGCGGGCTGGATATCGCCGACGCCTTCTACGGGCAGCATAGTCTGGCCTGGCTGAGCGCGTGCGGCACAGTGGCGCCGCAATCGGATCCCGCGGGCGGAACCGAATGGCTGCGGGGGTTCGGGGGCGGGTTGGTCACCACGTGCGGTCTGTCGCATGTCGGCCCGCCGGAACCGGACGCCGGTGACGCGCGGGGCGTCCATGGCCGTGCGAGCAACCTGCGCGGCGCGTTGGAGACGGTCCGCGGACCGTCGCTCGCCGCCGGCGACCTCGACATGACGATCGAGGGTGTGGTGCGCGAGATGCGCCTGTTCGGTCCGCAGCTTGAACTGCGGCGCCGGTACGGTATGCGCGTGGGCGAACCGACGATCCGGATCCGCGATGTCGTCACGAACGTGGGCAACACGCCGGCGCCACACATGCTGCTCTATCACTGCAACTTCGGATGGCCCCTGATCGATCGGGGCACGCGGCTGCTTTGGAAGGGTGGATGCGAGTCGCGCGGGTTGCCGATGGACGATGCGATCTTCGCCGCGGGGGGGCGGCCGGACATCTGTCCCGCGCCGGACGATGCGCACCGGGGCTCTACCGAAGCTTGCGGGTTCATCCGGTCCCGCGCGGGCGGCGGCGGCATGTGTACCGCCGGGGTCCACAACGCCCGACTGGGGTTGGCCTTGCGGATGGATTTCCGCGCCCGTCAGCTTCCCTGGATCACCAACTGGCAACACTGGGGACCGGGAGAGTACGTCACGGCGCTGGAGCCCGGCACCCATCCGCCGATCGGCCAGCAGGCGGCGCGCGCGGCGGGCACGCTGATCCTGCTTGCGCCGGGGGAGAGCCGGACGTACGAACTGACGCTGACGGTGCTGGCGGCGAAGGCGGCCATTGCCGACTGGAGGCGCATGTTCGATGAGTGAATCGATGGCGGCACGCAAACACGTTTTCGTGGGGTTCGGGTTCGGACCGATCCAGGCGGGGTTGTTCCTCAAGGAAGCGCACGCGAGCGGCGCCTTCGAGCGGCTTGTCGTGGCGGAGATCGACCAGCGGCTGGTTGACGCGGTCCGCGCCAACGGCAACCGCTACGTGGTGAACGTGGCGCGGGCCGACGGCGTCTATCGGGAATCGGTCGACGGCGTGGAAATGCTCAACCCGCGCGTGGACCGCGATCTGGCATGCCTGCGCGAAGCGTTGGCGCGGGCGACGGAGATCGTCACATCGCTGCCGTCCGTCGATTTCTATGCGGCCGGGACGCCGTCGGTCGCGTCGTTGATCGCCCAGGGCGTGCGTTCGGACGAAGCGCCCGGCACGCTGGTCTATACGGCGGAGAACAACAACCATGCGGCCGAGGCGCTCGATGCCGCGGTGGCCGCCGCCGACGGCGCGCCGCGCGGCCGGCCGGTGCAGTTTCTCAATACCGTGATCGGCAAGATGAGTCAGGTTGTGGCCGATGCCGAGGCCATTCGCGCGCTCGGTATCGCCGGCATGGCGCCGGGCATCGACCGGGCGTTCCTCGTCGAATCGTTCAACCACATCCTGGTGACGCAGTCGACGCTGGCGGCGCTAAAGCCCGGTATCGGCGTCTTTGAGGAGAAGGCCGACCTGCTGCCGTTCGAGGAGGCGAAACTCTACGGGCATAACGCGATCCATGCCGTCATGGCGTACCTGTCCGAATGGCGGGGGTATCGGCGCATGAGCGAGGCGGGCGACGATGCGCTTGTCATGGGCGTGGCGCGTGCCGCCTTCCTCGACGAATCCGGCGTGGCGCTCGTGCGCAAGTACGCGGGGTTGGGCGATACGCTGTTCACGGAGGCCGGCTATCGGCGCTACGCCGCGGACCTGCTGGCGCGGATGACGAACCGCCATCTGGCGGACGCCGTGGAGCGTGCGGGTAGGGACCCCGTGCGCAAGCTTGGGCTGTCCGACCGGATCTACGGGGCCATGTCCCTCGCGCTCGGGCAGGGGATATCGCCAGTCAATATGGGACGGGGTGCGGCGGCCGGCCTGATGAAACTCGTGAGCGAACGCGAACGGCATGGCGTCCCCGCGTCGCTGTCGGAGTCGATCGCGCACCGGCCGCCGCGGGCGTGGGCGCCACCGCTGCTGGACTGGGTGTGGGCGCGGAACGTATGTCCGCACCGGGATGCCCTGGTCGCGCTTACGATCGACGGTCTGGATTGGCTGGGCGCGCTCAAGGAACATGGTCGGTGACCCGCGGTTCCTATTGCCGGTAGTAGCCCGCCGTCACGGTACACCGCCTGAACCGCCCGATCGGGATCGGGAGAGGTGTGCCACGGACGACGATAAATGCGCCAAATGTGCTTAAGTAAGCGCCATTCGATTCTGGGATGACGGCAAGATAGCGCGCGGACATTTCGGAAGACAAGCCGACAAAACCGCAGGGCGGGACTGACGGAGGATCTGGGTAGCCGACCCGCTGGTCGGCCCGAAATGCCGAACTGGGGAATCGACGATGAAAGCGGTGGAACAGAGGAAGGCACCATCGGTGGCGCTGGCGCGGTGCGGGGACTATGGGGCGGGATTGGCGGAGGCGGTGGCGCGCGCGGTGGATCTGTCGGGCGGGCTGGAGGATCTGATCCGGCCGGGGCAGACGGTGCTGCTCAAGCCCAACCTGCTGACCGATGCCGAGCCCGAGCGCGCCAAGACCACGCATCCGGAGTTGGCGCGGGCGGTGATCCGGCTGGTGCGCGCCCGCGGCGCCAACTGTGTGGTGAGCGACAGCCCGGCCAGCGTGATGAAGATCGCGCGCGTGTGGGAACGTACGGGCTTCCGGCGGCTGTGCGAAGAAGAAGGTGTGCCGCTGTTGTCGCTGGAGCAGGAAGGCGCGGAAGCGTTCGAGGAGAACGGCGTGAAATTTGCCGTGGCGCGCCGGGTGCTGGATGCCGACGTGGTGATCAGTCTGCCGAAGGTCAAGACGCACGTGCTGACCACGTTCACCTGCGGCGTTAAGAACCTGTACGGCTGCGTGCCGGGAATGCGCAAGTCCGCGATGCATAAGGTGTACTTCCGGCAGGCGCGTTTCTCGCGCGTGCTGGCCGGCATCTATGCGCATGTGCGGCCGGCGTTGACGATTGCCGATGGGGTGGTGGCGATGGAAGGCAACGGGCCATCTTCGGGCCGGTTGACGACGCTGGGGCTGGTGGCGGCGGCGCGGGATGCGGTGGCCCTGGATGCGGTGCTCTGCGAAGTGGCGGGTTTGCGGTCGGCGAGCGTGCCCTATCTGCGCGAAATGAAGCGGCGCGGGCTGGGGGAAACGGATTGGCGCGCCGTGGACGTTGTGGGCGAGTCGATCGATAGCGTGCGGCACCCGTTCCTGGCGCCCAACACGACCGGGGTGCGGCTGATGCCCCAGTGGCTGGTCGATCTGGCGGCGCCGCTGGTGTGGTGCCGGCCAGGTTTCTCGGAGCAATGCGTCTTCTGCGGGCGGTGCGTGGAGATGTGTCCGGCCGGCGCCTTGAGCATGGAGAAGGGGCAGCGGCCGAAGTTGAACCCGAAGGCCTGCATCGAGTGCTGCTGCTGCCACGAGGTGTGTCCGCACCATGCGGTGGAGATGCGGCTGAGTCCGCTGCTGCAGCGCATCAAGAAGCGCGACTCCTGTTTGCGCTGAGACGGATTGCTGGTCGGGGGAGACCGAGGGAGCCGTCGGTAGGTGTGCGGGGGTCTGTCCGTTCCCGGTCCCCGTTTCCGTGTGGCCCGGTCGTTGTCGATGCCCGCGTGGGCCTTGCGCGTGCAAAGACGTGCATCCGGCTGTGAATCGCGCTAAGGTCCCACAGGTTAGGAACGTCTGTTCAGTGGTTTTTCGTCGATACCGGAAGAGAGGGGCGCCATGACGATTATCGAGCCGCATATCCACATGTACTCACGTACGACCGACGACTACCAGGCGATGTACGCGGCGGGAATACGGGCGTGCGTGGAGCCGTCCTTCTGGATGGGGACGAACCGACGGTATGCCGGGACGTTTTTCGATTACTTCCAGTTGATCCTGGAATTCGAGACCGTGCGTGCGCGGCGGTTCGGGATCGACCACTATGCGGCGGTGTCGCTGAATCCGAAAGAGGCGGAGGATGCGGTGCTCGCCGACGAGGTGATCGCCGGTTTGGACCCGTACCTGTCGCATGCGCGCTGCGTGGCCATCGGCGAGATCGGGTTCAACGCCATCACGTCCGGCGAGGAACGGGCCTTCGTCCGTCAACTCGTCCTCGCGCGGGACCGCGGCATGCTTGTCATCGTGCATCTGCCGCACACGAACAAACTGGCCGGCGCGCGCCGGACACTCGCGCTCATCCGGGAGGTCGGTGTCGATGTGGATCGCGTCGTGATCGACCACAACACGGAGGAGACCATCGCGTTGAGTCATGCGTCGGGCTGCTGGAGCGGCATGACCGTGTACCCGATTTCGAAACTGACGCCGGCACGGGTCTCGGAGATCATCCGCGAGCACGGCAGCGAGCGCATGATCGTCAACGGCTCGGCGGACTGGGGCGTTTCGGACCCGCTCAGCCTGGTCAAAGTGGTCGATTACATGAAGCGGGATGGCCACGATGACGCGACGATCGGCAATCTGGTGTTCAACAATGCGTCGGCGTTTTACGGGCAATGTTCGAAATGGCGGCCGGAGCTGAACCTGGCGCCGATTCCGCCTCGGGAATTCCAGCGGTGAGCATGACGGCGCGGGACAGAATGCGGGGTTGGTTGGAGCTGCTGCGGTTGCCCAACCTGCCGACCGTGCCGGGCGATCCGCTGGCCGGCTGGCTGTTGTCGGTGGCCGCGGGCGGGGTGGCGCCGCGTGCCGGTGCCGCCGGTGTCGCTGGGGCCATGGCGGCGGCCTTGTGTCTCTACCTGTGCGGCATCCTGCTCAACGACGTGGCCGATATCGGCGAAGACGGTCGCGCAAGGCCGTGGCGGCCGTTGCCGTCCGGACGCGTGCCGTCGCGGGAGGCGGCGCTGGCGGCGACGGCGCTGGCGGGCGGCGCGCTGGTCGCGGCCTTTCGTGTGTCCGTGGCGACGGGCCTCGTCGCCGCGGTGTTGTCGCTCGCGATTCTGGTGTATACGTTTGTCGCGCGGCGCTGGGCGTACGCGGGGATGGTCACGATGGGGTGCTGTCGGGGACTGAGCGTACTGCTCGGCGCGTCGGCCGCCGTCGGGCCGTTCGCGCCGGCGGCCCTTGGTGCGGCAGTGGCGGTGGCCTGTTACGTGATGGCGCTGTCCGCGATCGCCCGCCGCGAGACCGATCGCCGCCGTATCGGCGCGCCGCGCTTTGCGCCGCTGGCGGTGGGTGTCGTCGGCATCGGTGCGGTCGCCGCGCTGGCCGGCACGGCGCCCGTGGCGGCGGGATTGTGGCTGGCGGCGTTTGTCGCGAGCGGCTGGAGCAATGCCTGGGCGCTTCGCGGCGTGCCGGAACCCGAACGCGTGGGGCGGACGGTCGGCGCGTTCGTGCGGGGGCTGGTGCCGATGCAGGCGTCGCTCTGCGCGCTGGCGCCGTGCGGCGCGTGGGTTGGCGGCGCCATGGCGCTGCTGTGGTGCACGAGCGCCGCGCTAGCGCGGCGGTTTCAGGCGAGCTGAGGCGGGTCCCGGTTGTCGGATGGCGTGGCGAGAGAAGGGCATGGGGATGGCGTGAAGCGAGTTGTGGCGATTCAAGTGGCGGCGTTGGGGCGCGAGTTCCTGCGCAAGCACGGCTGCGAACGGCTTTGCGGGCTGCCGATACGGGCCGCCGACGCGGTCTTTCCGGCGGTCACCTGCACGGCGCAGGCGGGTTTCCGAACGGCGAGCCGTCCCGCCCGGCATGGCATGGTCGCGAACGGGTTTCTCCAGCGCGAGCTGGCCCGGACGTTGTTCTGGGAACAGTCGGCCCGGTTGGTATCGGGCGAACGCATCTGGGATCGCGCCCGCGCGCATGGCGCCCGTGTCGCTCTGCTGTTCTGGCAGCAGAGTCTGGGGGAGAGCGTGGACATAGTGCTCTCGCCGGCGCCGGTGCACAAGCATCACGGGGGCATGATCCCGGACTGCTATGGACAACCGCCGGAGCTGTACGCCGATGTCACGCGCGCGGTGGGTCGCCCCTTCAACCTCGCGCGCTACTGGGGACCGATGGCGTCCGCCGAATCGTCGCGCTGGATTGCGGAGGCCACGTCCCGCGTGCTGGAACGTGCCGAGGCGCCGGATGTCTGCTTCACGTATCTGCCGGCCCTGGACTACGATCTTCAGCGTTACGGTCCCGACCATCCCCGCGCGAGTCGCGCGCTGGGCGATGTGCTGAAACAGATTGACGGCGTTGTCGCCGCGGCCCGGAAAGGCGGGTACGAGATTCTGATCTTCGGGGACTACGCCATCGAAGCGTGTTCCGCGCCGGTCTTCCCGAACCGGGCGTTGCTGGAGGCCGGGCTGATGCGGGTACGGCGGGTGCGCGGCATGCTGTATCCGGACCTGCATGCGAGCCGCGCCTTCGCGGCGGTCGACCATCAGGTGGCCCACGTCTACGTCCGCGAGGCCGCGGATATCGAGGCCGCGGCGCGTGTGCTACGCGGCTTGGACGGGGTGGGGGAAGTGATGGACGCCGCACGGCAGACCGGGGCGGGTATCGCGCATCCGCGTGGCGGCGAACTGGTTGCGGTTGCGGCGCCGGGCCGTTGGTTTGCCTACGCGTGGTGGGCGGCTCGGCGGGAGGCCCCCGAGTATGCGACGCATGTCGACATTCACAACAAGCCAGGGTATGACCCCGCGGAACTTTTCGCCGGGATGCCCCCATGGCAGGTCAGCCTCGACGCGGCCAGAATCCGAGGCACCCACGGGCGTGTCGGCGCCGGGATGGAGATCGCCTGGGCATCGACGATGATTGACGGGACTCCGTCCGACATGGCAGAACTGGCGGGTCATTTGTCGACTTGGCTGAATGAAGGGTTGTGACGCATGGCAGGTTCATCGGAAACGGTGCAACAACGGTTCGCCGTCGAATTCGCGTATCCGGTTGTCTTTACGCATGGGGTGTTCGACCCGGCCAACCCGGCGCTGGCGGATGTCCTGCGGGCGCGCCGCGAGGATGTGCCGCACCGTGCGCTTGTCTATATCGACGATGGTGTCTGGCAGGCGTGGCCCGATCTGCCGGAGCGGGTGGCGGCTTATCTTGGCGGTCTCGGCGATGTGGCCGTGCTGGCGTCCGAGCCCCGGGCTGTGCCCGGCGGCGAGCGTGCCAAGCAAGGCTGGGATATCGTGCGCGGCATCATGACCGGCATCGGCGATAACCGTCTCTGCCGCCACAGCTTCGTGATCGCCATTGGCGGCGGAAGCATGCTCGACATGGTCGGTTTCGCCGCCTCCATCGTACACCGCGGCGTGCGTCTGATCCGCCTGCCGACGTCGGTGCTGGCGCAGGCCGACGGCGGCGTTGGCGTCAAGAATGGGATGGATGAGCACGGCGTGAAGAACTATGTCGGCAGCTTCGCTCCGCCGGCGGCCGTCATCAACGACTACGATTTTCTCCGGACGCTGCCGGATCGGTATTGGCGCGGGGGCGTTTCAGAAGCCTTCAAGGTTGCGATGATCAAGGACGCGGACTTTTTCGACGAGCTGTGCGGCATGGCCGTCCGGTTGCGCGCGCGCGATGCGCGCGCGATCGAACGGGTGGTCCGAAGGACGGCGGAACTGCATCTGGAACATATCCGGAGCAGTGGCGACCCGTTCGAGTTCGGCACGGCGCGGCCACTCGACTTCGGTCACTGGGTGGCGCACAAGCTCGAAGTGCTTTCGCACTACACGGTAAGCCATGGCGAAGCGGTGGCCATCGGCATCGCGATCGACGCCTGCTACGCGGCGAGTCAGGGCCTGTTGCCGGCCGCCGACCGCGACCGGGCGCTCGTGGCGATGGAAAGCATTGGTCTGCCGCTGTTCCACCCGTTGCTGACGCGACGGACGTCCTCGGGGACGTTGTCGGTTCTGGCCGGTTTGGAGGAGTTCCGCGAACACCTCGGCGGTCGGTTGACCGTGACGCTGCCCGACGGCATTGGACGCGGACGGGAGGTGCACGACATGGACCATGGCTTGATCGAGGCCGCGGTCCGATGCCTGGAGGATAGGAGCGTCCATGCGCCTTGAGACGCAGCCGCCCGTGCATCTGACCTATTGCCTGAACGTCCATCCCGGCGAGACGTGGGGCGAGAACCTGGCGGCGATCGAGACGTACGCCGTCGCCGTCCGGGACGCCGTCGGCGCGGGCAAACCGTTCGGGTTGGGCCTGCGGTTGAGCGCGCGGGCGGCCGAGACGCTGGCGGCGCCCGCGGTTCTGGCGCGGTTCCGGGAGACGCTGGCCCGTCACGATTTCTATGTGTTCACCGTCAACGGCTTCCCGTATGGCGACTTCCATGGAAAACCGGTCAAGACCAACGTCTACCGGCCGGATTGGCGCGATCCGCATCGGCTTGTCTACACGAAGCGCCTGACGGATATCCTCGGCGCGCTCCTGCCGGAGGGCGTTGCCGGCAGCATCAGCACCGTGCCTGTATCGTATGGCGACTGGATGCGGACCGGCGACGACTTTGCCGCCGCCCTGGCCAACCTGCGGGCCTGTGCCGCCTACCTGGCGGCGACGGAGCGGCGGACCGGGCGGCGGATCCGATTGGCGCTCGAACCGGAGCCGGACTGCTGCATCGAAGATACGGCCGGCGCCATCGACTTTTTCGACCGCGCCATGGCGGGGTGTGGCGACCGCTGCTTCCGCGAGTATGTCGGCATCTGTTTCGATACGTGTCACCTGGCCGTCCGGTTCGAGGACCCGACGGCGAGTCTGCTGGCGCTCGTCGCGGCGGGGATCGCGGTGCCGAAGGTCCAGGTGAGCGCGGCGTTGCGGTTGCCGTGCGCGGCCCGGGGCCGCGAGCGTCTGGCGCGCTTCGGCAATCCCGTCTACCTGAACCAGGTGAAGGTGCGCGAGGGCGGTTTGGTCGTCGCGTACGACGACCTGCCGGCTTTTCTGGCGTCGCCGGCCACCGAGGACGCGGAGGCGCGCATTCACTGCCATGTGCCACTGCACTTCGACGGCGACGCCGAGGTCGGATCGACACACGCCGGGTTGACGCCGTCGTTCTTCCGTGCCGCCATGCGTGCCGGCGTCGATCACTTCGAAATCGAAACGTACACCTTCGGTGTGCTGCCGCCGGAATTACAGGCGGGCGGCATCGTCGACAGTGTCGCCGCGGAGTATCGCTGGGTACTGGCGCGGCTGCCGCAAGCGTGCGCGGCATCGTAGACGGGCGATCCGCCGGTCGGGCTACAGCCAGAGCGGCATCGGCCCCGGGGTCTCGCGGTCCAGCCGGCGGGACGCCAGAAGCGCGTCCAGGGCGGCGAGCATGCCGGGCTTGTCTTTCGGCAGGCGGCCTTCCAGAGGCACGACGTTGGAGGCGTGATTGGCGCGGAAGACCGTGCTCGCGAGGGCGGTGCCGGCGATGAGCGCCCGCAGTTCGTGGACGACCTGCCATTCGGTCAGTGGCGTGAACCGGCCGGCGGCCGTGTCGTCGTACAGCGGTGTGCCGGGGGTCGGCACCACACGCAACGCCGACAGGAGTCGCGGTTGCATGCGGGTGACGGCGGCGGCCGTCCGTTCGGCATGCGCGTCGCTGCGGGCGGCGCCGCCGAGGCCGAGGAGGATCATGACCGACAGGCGCAGACCGGCGGTCTGCGCCAGGATGCCGGCCTGAACCATGCCGGTGGCGGTCTCGCCCTTGTGGCAGTCGGCGAGAATGGACTCGTCGCCGCTTTCCAGCCCCATGTACAGAGTGTGCAGTCCGCGCGCGCGCAGGGCGCGCAGTTCGGCCTCGGACTTGCGTGCGATCGAGCTTCCGTTGGCGTAGAGACTGACGCGTGTCAGACCGGGCAGCGCCTCCCGGAGCAGATCGAGCATGGCGGCCAGTTCGTCGAAGGGGCGCGCCATGACGTCGCCGTCCGCCAGGAAGACGCGAGACGCGCGGGGCGAAAGGCGGGCTTCCGCGCGGATGAGCCGACGCACGGCATCCAGCGACAGCCGGCGGCAGGGGATGCCGCGATACATGCCGCAGAACGTGCAGCGATTGTGCGGGCATCCCCGGTCGACCTGCAGGATCAGACTGTCGGCTTCGGCCGGGGGGCGGTAGAGCGGCATATTCATGGGGTCAGAGGTCGAGGGTGAGTTGTCCGCGGACGGTGACTTTGCGTCCCGACGACAGGGCGGGATCGGACGTGTAGTACACGACGAATCGGACGCCGGGGAACTCCGCGGCGAGGGCGTCGCGGATGTAGTTCTCGACGGCGACGACATTCGAGTCATCGTCGTCCGAGAACCCCACGCTGATCGGCTTATCGAGGCCGCGCATGTGCGCGATGCGGATGACGTGTTCGACGAAATCGCGTATGGCGAACTGCTTGCGCTCCTCGGTATCGGGCGAGGCGGTGACATCCGAGCCGAACAGGCGGCGGAACTCCGGGGACATGACGCCGTGGTACTTGCAGTGGTTGAGGTAGTAGTCGAGAAACTCCCTGTCCAGTTCGAAGAGGTGACCGGGGTCGAAGCAGGCGGCGTAGCCGCGCAGATTGGTGAGCATAACCCGCTTCTCCGACTCGTCGAGCACGACATCGATGAAGTACTCGACCGCGGCGCGGATGACGGAGGGACTGTGGCCGCGGGCGGTGACGATCGCGAAGAGGCGACCCTCGACGAGGGTTTGGCGGAACTTGCGGAAGCTGGGGGCGGCCGATGTCTCGCCGCGCACGACCTTGTCGATGGCGGCGCGCGTATCGCGCAGGAAGACGTTTTCGTTGTCGACGTCGATGTCGCGGAACTCCCGGAATGCCTCCTCCCAGTTGTCGTGAGGGGGGCGGTAATGCTCGCGATCCTTGCGGATGACGCTGAACACGGATGTGGACACGGCGTGCGGGACCCAGTCGCCGGCGTCGGTGCGCCGTTCCAGGTGGATGCGTGTGGGCATGTGGAAGATGTTATCGTCCCAGTCGAAGATGTAGTACTTCAGATCGCGGTCGGCGACCGAATAGTTGACCGGATGCCGGGGGCCGGGTTGGCCATCTTTGCGCTGGGGTGTCACAGAGCGGAGAGCATACCGCAACCGCGCGGGGTGTGGAACTGGAAAGTGTGGCGGCTGTCGCTATCGCCCGCTGGCTATCTGTCGTTTGCCGATCGGAGTTCCGGATTTCTCGTTGCGGTAAGCGGATGGGGTGCACCCCAGGGCATGTCGGAAGCAGGACGCGAAGTGCTGGGAACTCGAAAGCCGAGTTCGATGCCGATGGCGCGCGAGTTCTACATGCCGAGTTGGAAGGCGTGGAGTCGACAGGTGCGGCAGGCGGGTTGCCCGGTCGTCGATGTGGACAGCGACGGGTTTATCGGCGATCTGATACCGCTGTGGATCGAGTCGGGTGTCAACGCCTGCGACCCGATCGAGGTGGCCGCGCACTGCGACATCGTCGATTTCCGTCGGCGGTTCGGCAAGGCGATGACGTTCCGGCAGGGCATCGATAAGCGATGCATGGCCGCGGGCGGGAAGTCGCTGCGTGACGAGATGCGCCGGATCGAGCCGGTCGTTCGCGACGGCGGGTACATTCCGGGATGCGACCACGGGATCCCCGCTGACGTCTCCTGGACGAACTTTCTCGAGTATTGCCGCCTGCTTGGCGGAGTGACCGGTTGGCTGTAAGGCCAGCCGGTTTTTGGCGTGCATGGCCCGGGCCGGCGGTCCGGGAAGGGGGCCGGACTCGCCGTCGCGATGGACCGCGGCGACACGGTATGCACGCGGCCGAAAATCAATCGTTAAAAAATTAACATAATAGAGTTGACGTCCCGTGATGGGCCTGCCACACTTTTCGGATGCTTAGACCGGGCAGCCGTGTCAGGCACATGACGCGGCGCCGACGGGCGGGCGCCCGGAGCTGTACGGATATTGACCCGGAACCGGAGGAAGGACATGGCCAAGCCGATCGACCTCATTGCGGCAAAACGGAGAGAGGCCGTCATACGCCTCTTCGAGCAGAAGTTCCAAGCGCACACGCGCATCACGGTGGGGTCCGCCACGTGCGAGAACGCGGCGGGCGCTTCGGAAGTCCATGCGCGGTTGCAGGCGCTGATGGATGAGCACTGCCCTCAGGGCGTCGTGGTCAGCCGTGTCGGGTGCGCGGGCAAGTGCGATATGGAGCCGGTCGTGACGGTGATTTCGCGCGGTACGATTCCGACCAAGTACGTGAACATGACGCCCCGGCGGGTGGAGCAGGTTTTCCGGGACCATATTCTGGGCGGCAAACCGGTGGAAGCCATGTCGATGCGTTACAAGGCCGGGATCACGCATGCCGAACGCGTGGTCAGCGTCTGCGAGTGTGAGGTCTGCCTGAAGAATGGCGGCAAGCAGGTCGAGGAAGCGTTCCAGGCCGCCATCGAAGAGGCGGGACTGTCCGACCGCGTGGTGGTCATGCACTCGGCCTCGCAAGGGTTGGACGATATCGGGCCTGTGGCGCTCGTCTATCCGGACGACGTCATGTACCAGGAGATGACGCCGGATAGGGCTCGTGAGGTCGTGAAGAACCATTTCGTCGGCGGACAGCCCGTGGCGGAGTACGCCTGGTCGGGGGATCGTCTGACCAACCGATTTCTTCCGGTCTTCGGCGATGTTCCCTTTTTCGGCAAGCAGCTTCGCCTGACGCTTCGCAACTGCGGCGTGATCGATCCGGAGAACCTGGACGAGTACTTGGCGGTGCGCGGTTATGAGGCCGCGGCGCGTGTGCTGACCGACGGTCAGGCGCAGGCCGTGATCGAGGCCGTCAAAGCGTCCGGCCTCCGCGGTCGCGGCGGCGGCGGGTTCTCCACGGGCACGAAGTGGGCCTTCGCGGCTCAGCAGCAGTCCGACGAGAAGTTCATCATCTGCAACGCCGACGAGGGCGACCCCGGCGCGTTCATGGATCGCAGCACGATCGAAGGCGATCCCCACACCATTTTGGAGGGGATGATCATCGGGGGGTACGCGATAGGCGCGACCCGCGGTTTCATCTACATCCGTGCGGAGTATCCGCTGGCGATCGTCCGTCTGGAGAAGGCCATCGCCGCCGCGCGTGCGGCGGGCATCCTCGGCAAGCGCGTGATGGGTTCGGACTACGACTTCGATATCGAAGTGCGGCTGGGCGCCGGCGCATTTGTCTGCGGCGAGGAGACGGCGCTGATTCACTCCATCGAAGGCAAGCGGGGCATGCCGCGTCCGCGTCCGCCGTATCCATCCGTCGAGGGGCTGTGGGGCAAGCCGACCGTCATCAACAACGTTGAAACGTTCGCGAACATCCCCGTGGTCATCCTGGATGGCGCCGAGTGGTTCAAGTCGCTCGGGACGAAGACCAGCGCGGGCACGAAGGTGTTTGCGCTTGCCGGCGATGTGAACAACACGGGGTTGATCGAAGTGCCGATGGGCACGACCCTGCGCGATGTCGTCTACGGGGTCGGCGGCGGGATCAAAGGCGGGCGGGCGTTCAAGGCGGTTCAGACGGGCGGTCCGGCCGGCGGATGCCTGCCGGCCTCCGCGCTCGATACGCCGATCGATTACGACACGCTGGCGCGCGCGGGCAGCATCATGGGCAGCGGCGGCATGATCGTCATGGACGACGGCGCGTGCATGGTCAACGTCGCCAAGTTCTTCCTGGATTTCACGCAGAGCGAATCATGCGGCAAGTGCACGCCCTGCCGCGAGGGCACGAAGCGCATGCTCGAGATCCTGACGCGCATCACGGCCGGCGAAGGGCGGGAGGACGATATCGACAAACTGCTGCGGCTTGCCGATACCGTCAAGAAGACGTCGTTGTGCGGGCTTGGCCAGGCGGCGCCGAATCCGGTGATCAGCACGATCACGCATTTCCGCGGCGAGTACGAAGCGCATATACGGGACAAGCACTGTCCGAGCGGCGTGTGCAAGGCACTGGCGAGTTTCGAGATCGATGCCGGGAAGTGCATCGGTTGCGGCGCTTGTCGCAAGGCCTGCCCGGTGCATTGCATCGCGGGTGAGACACGGAAGGTGCACGTCATCGACCAGTCCCGCTGCGTGAAGTGCGGGAGTTGTTATGAGGTCTGCAAGTTCGATGCGGTAAAGAGGTGAGAGAACAACCGATGAGCACAGAGGTTAAACTGACGATTGACGGAATTCCGACCGCGGCCGAGCCCGGCACGACGGTCATGCAGGCCGCGGACGACATTGGCATCCGGATTCCGCGGCTCTGTTACCACCCGAGTCTAAGCGTGCTCGGCGCCTGCCGAATCTGCATAGTCGAGGTCGAGGGGCAGCGGAACCCGGTGGCCTCGTGCGCCTTCCCGGTTGCCGAGGGCATGAAGGTGCGCACGTCGTCGCCGCTGCTGAGGCGATTGCGGCGCGACATTGTGGAACTGCTGTTGGACAACCATCCGAAGGAATGCACGACGTGCGAGCGCTGCGGAAGCTGCGAACTGCAGGACCTGGCCCACAGCCTGGGCGTGCGCGAGCGGTTGTACGAGGGCGAGCGCAAACGCTTCGAGCGCGACTGCAGTTCGCAGGCCGTCATTCGCGATCCCGAGAAGTGCATCCTCTGCGGCCGGTGCGTGCGCGTGTGCGAGGAAGTACAGGGCGTGACCAATCTCAGCCAGCAGTACCGGGGATTCCTCAACTTCGTGGCGCCGGCGCACAACGACAAGATGGTCGATTCGGTTTGTATCCAGTGCGGGCAGTGCATCAACGTATGTCCGACCGCCGCCTTCGTGGAGCACAACAGCACGGATGTGGTGTTGGAAGCGCTGGCCAACCCGAACCTGCACGTCGTCGTGCAGACGGCGCCGTCCATTCGTGCCGCGCTGGGCGAAGGCTTCGGTTATCCGCCGGGAACGGCCGTCACCGGTAAGATGGTGACCGCCTCGCGCCTGATGGGGTTCGACAAGGTTTTCGATACGAACTTCAGCGCCGACCTGACGATCGTCGAAGAAGCGACGGAATTCCTCTCCCGCATGAAGGCTGGCGAGCGGCTTCCCCTGATCACCTCCTGCTCGCCGGGGTGGGTCAACTTCCTCGAGCATTTCTACCCCGAGTTGATCCCGTACGCGTCAAGCTGCAAGTCGCCGATGAGCATGCTTTCGACTTTGCTCAAGACATACTACGCCGACATCGCCGGGATCGATCCGAAGAATATCTTCGTTGTGGCGGTGATGCCCTGTACGGCCAAGAAGTATGAGTGCGGGCGTCCGGAACATGTGGCGCCGTGGGGCAAGCCGTATACCGACGCGGTGTTGACGACGCGTGAGTACATCTGGCTGGCCAAGTGCCTCGGGGTCGACTTCGTGAATCTGCCGGACGGCGAGTTCGACAGTCCCCTGGGCGAGTCTTCAGGCGCCGGCGACATCTTTGGCGCGACCGGTGGCGTCATGGAAGCCGCCCTGCGGACCGCCTACGAGAAGGTTACGGGGAAGATATGCCCCGACCTGGACTTCGTGGCCGTCCGCGGCGTCGAAGGTCTCAAGGAGGCGGAGATCGACATCGACGGGACGATCGTTCGTGTCGCCGTGTCCAACGGACTGAACAACGCGAAGACGTTGCTGGATGCGGTGATTCAAGGTGAGCGGCAGTACCATCTGATCGAGATCATGGCGTGCCCTGGCGGATGTGTCGCCGGCGGCGGACAGCCGTATCCGCCGGACGGGATGTATGTTCTGGATCCCGAACTGACCCGGAAACGCGCGCAGGCGCTCTACGCCATCGACGCCGGCAAGAAACTGCGCAAGTCCCACGAGAATCCATCGATCATACGGCTCTACGAGAAGTTTCTGGGCGAACCGAACGGTCACAAGTCCCACGAGCTTCTGCATACATCCTATAACGCCAAGGAACCACGAGGGATACGATGAGCACCAGCACTGACGGACTGAGCGCCGGGATTGTCGACTATATCAAGGCATGCCGGGAGAAGGAGCACCCCGAGAGCTATCTTATCCCCGTGCTCCAGAAAGTGCAGAGCGAGCAGGGCTTTCTGTCGAAGACCGGCATGAACCAGGTGGCGCAGCTCATGCAGGTGCCGACCGCGATGGTTACCGGGGTGGCCACGTTCTATCACTTCTTCACGTTCAAGCCGCGCGGAGAGAAACGCGTGACGGTGTGCATGGGGACGGCGTGCTTTGTCCGCGGTGCGGACAAGGTGCTCGACCGGGTCAAGGAACTGCTGGGGATCGGCGAGGGCGAGACCACGAGCGACGGCCGGTTTTCCATCGACTGCGCGCGTTGCATTGGCGCGTGCGCGCTGGCGCCGGTCGTGCTGGTAAACGATAAGGTGTATGGCAACGTGACCACCGCGCAGGTCGAGAATATCCTCGCGGATCACGGTTTCGTTGTCGCGTGAGGAGCGGCGTTGGCATGCCCGATTGCCGGTTGCGCAACGCGCCCGGCATGCAGGCCCGCGAACGGGCGACCAAACAAGAGAGGCTGATGGCAATGAGCAAGAAGGTTCTGTTGATCGACGATGACGTGGACCTGGTGGCTGCCAACACCGCGGTGCTGGAAGCCGAAGGCTATACGGTTGTAAGCGCGAACGACGGCGCGGCCGGCATCGACATGGCCAAGGCCGAGAAGCCCGACCTGGTCATTCTGGATGTGATGATGGCGCACGATACCGAAGGGTTCGAGGTGAGCCGCAAGATGCGTGATTTGCCCGAGCTCCGGAAGACGCCCATCATCCTGCTGACCGGCATCAAACAGGCGATGAGCCTGCCGTTTCGCTTCGAACCCGATCAGGATTGGCTGCCGGTCAAGGTCATTCTGGAGAAGCCCGTTCAGCCCGCCCGGTTGATCGCGGAGGTAAGCAAGTACCTGGCGTAGGCATGCCTACACCAGGCTTTGCAGGTAGGCGAGCCAGGCGGCCATGCCATCGCCGGTACGGGCGCTCAGTTCCAGGACAAAAACGCCCGGCCGGACGGTGCGCAGGTTTTCGCGACAGCGGGACAGGCTCCAATCCAGGTGCGGGATCAGGTCGGTCTTGGTCAGAAGCACCACCGGCGCCTGCGCGAACAGCGACGGGTACTTGGCCGGCTTGTCCTCGCCTTCGGTCACCGACAGCAGGGCGATCTTGAAATCCTCGCCCAGGTCGAAGGCCGCGGGACAGACGAGGTTGCCGACGTTCTCGATGAACAGGATGCGCGTGTCGTCCGCAACCGCCCCCGGGAGCGCCTCGGCGACGCGGTCGGCGTCGAGATGGCAGGCGTTGTTCGTTTCGATCTGCGTTACGGGCGCGCCCTTGCCGCGCAAGCGCCGCGCATCGTTATCGGTCTTCTGGTCGCCCGTGATCACCGCGCACGGAAGCTTGCCCCGCAGTGCCGTCAAGGTCTTCTCCAGCAGGTAGGTCTTGCCGGATCCGGGCGATGAGATCATGTTGATCGCCACGATGCCGCGCGCCTTGAGCCACGCGCGGTTCCGCCGCGCGACCTCGTCATTGTGGCTGAGGATCCGTTGCTCGAGCCGGATGACTCGACCGGATTCGTCGTGTTCGTGCGCATCGCCGCCGACGGCATCGTGCGTATGGCTGTGGGCCGGGCGGCCGTCGCCGTGGTGGTGCCCGTGTCCCCCGGTATGCGCGTGCGTGTGGTGAGGATCGTCGCATCCGCAATTTTTACACATTCGAGTCGTCTCCTTGCTTGTCGCCACCCGGCGCATCGACCTCGACGGCCGTCAGCAGCAGATCCTGTCCGCCCGTCAGCCGCACGTCGCACGAACCGCAGGCTTCGCACACGTAGATCGGGAAATCCGGCGTGGCGTCGATGCCGCATGCATGGCAGTGCAGGTGTGCCGGCACGGCCGTGATATCGAGGGCCGCCCCGCCGACGCTCGTGCCCTCCGCCGCGAAAGGAAAGGCCATCCGCAGGGCTTCCGGATCGACGCCGCTGAGGGCGCCGACCGAGACGTGTACGGCGCTGACGCGCGACGATCCCGCGTCTTTCGCGACCGCCGTCACCTGGTCGACCAGCGCCTGCGCTATCGATAGTTCATGCATGGTCAGCAAATCCTCGGCAACAGTTCCCCGCGCGGCACATCGATCAGGCGGCGGCCGCCGGTCAGCGTGGTCATCGACACCCGGCCCGCCACATCGGTCACCCGGCCGATCGCGGCGGCGCGTCCGCCGTTCTCCATACCGCGCCAGCGGCGCACAATCTCATCCGAGACGTCGGGACCGCAAACGAGCGCCAGGCGCCCTTCGCTGGCGACCTGCAGCGGATCGAGTCCGAGCATCTCGCTGACGCCGCGTACGCCCGCCGAGAGCGGTATCGCCGTTTCGTCGAGCTCGATGCCGACCGGTCGTCCGTCGACGAGCTCGTTCAACACCGCGGCGAGCCCGCCGCGCGTGGGGTCCCGCATGAAGCGGATCTCGCCCGCGAGATCGGCCACCGCCAGGACAAGCTCGTGCACGGGCGCGCTATCGCTCAGGGGTCCGTTGGCGATATGGATGTCTTCGCGGGCCGCGAGCACGGCAAGCCCGTGTTCGGCGATCGTGCCGTTGATGAGCACGTGGTCGTCGGGCTTCAGCAGGTTGGCGCCGAGCCTGAATGCGGGTAGCAGTTCGCCGATACCGGCCGTGTTGACAAAGATGCCGTCGGCCTGTCCGCGCGCGACGACCTTCGTATCGCCCGTGACGATCTCGACGCCGCAGCGCTCGGCGGCGGCCTTTACGGCGTCTAGCACCCGCCGCAAGGCGGCCATCGGGAACCCCTCCTCCAGAATCAGGGATAGCGAGAGCCACCGCGGACGGCCGCCGGCGACGGCGATATCGTTGACCGTCCCGTGTACGGCGAGATCCCCGATGTTGCCGCCGGGGAACTCGTAAGGCGTTACGACGAAACTGTCCGTCGTGAAAACCAGGCCCCGACTGGGCAATGCCAGCGTCGCCGCGTCCGGCAAGCCCTGCAGCGCCTTGGCGCTGAAGCGCGACACGATTTCCGCATCGATGAAAGCGCGGGTCAGCCGTCCGCCGCCGCCATGCGCCAGTTGAATCGTCTCGTCCACGTCATCGCCTCGCAAATCGCTTCATCCAACGCAACTTCTTATCATGATGCATGCAGTCCGGCAACCACGGCCTGCCCGAAGGCGATGCCGCCATCGTTGGGCGGGATGCGCTGATGGGTGAGCACCCGAAAACCCATCGCCTCCAGTCGGGGTGCGAGAATTCCGCACAGCAGCCGGTTCATGAACACCCCGCCGGTGAGCGCCACCGTCCGCAAGGCGCTGGAGCCGGCCGCGGCGTCGACCATGCGGCAGGCGGCATCGGCGACGGCCAGGTGGCAGGCCAGCGCCTGAGTCGCGCGAGCATCCGCGTCGAGTTCGCCGAGGTCCGAAAGATACGCGATGGCCGGCGTCCAGTCGACTTCGATGCAGCCATCGTTGCGCTCGTACATCGCGAACGGCAGCGATGCGGGGTGTCCCGCCGGAGCGCGCCGTGCGGCCGCTTCCAGACAGATGGGGGCCTGTCCCTCGTAGGACAGCGCGACGGGCGCGAGGCCCAGCAGCACGGCAAAGGTGTCGAACAGGCGCCCGGCGGCGTGCGTGAGCGGGGCATTGAGTCCGCGCTCGCACTGGCGTCGCCAGACCGCGCAGGCTTCCTCGCCGGCGCCGTAACGGCTGAGGATATGGGGTAGGGGAACGATGCCGCCCTGTTGCCAGCGGGCGACAAGCTGGCGCACCGGTTGGTGGACGGCGGCATCGCCGCCGGGCAGCGCCGCGGGACGGAACGTCGCGCGGCGCGTGATGCCGGATGCGGTTACGGCGAGCAGTTCGGCGCCCCAGATGGCGCCATCGGGCCCAAGCCCCGTGCCGTCGAAACAGAGCGCCAGACCCTCGGTTTCGCCGTGTTCGGCGAGGCAGCCGACCGCGTGGGCGGCATGGTGCTGCACCTCGACAACCGGCACGCCGGCGCGTGCGGCCAGCAGATGGCCCAGGCGCGTCGCGTGCATGTCGGGGTGTGCATCGACGGCCACGCAGGCGGGTTGGCGGTCGAAGAAGATCGGCAGTTCGCGCGCGGCGCGTTCATGGGCGGCTATGGCTTCGGGCGTCTCCAGGTCGCCGATATGCGGCGACAGCACGACCCGGGAGTCATAGCCGAGCGCGATCGTGTTCTTGAGTTCGGCGCCCATGGCCAGGACGTTGCGCGCCAGCGGATGGGTCAGTGTAATGGCCGACGGCGCGTAGCCTCTGGCGCGGCGCCAGACCTGCGGGCCACGCGCCTGCAGCACGACCAGCGAGTCGTCGTTGCGCAAGTTCACTTCACGGTCGTGCACGAGAAAGCAGTCGGCGATATCCGCGAGCCGACGGTACGCTTCATCGTTCGCGATGCAGATGGGTTCGGCGCGTTTGTTGCCGCTCGTCATGACCAGATAGTCGAACGGCGGCGTGGGATCGTCCGGCAGTCCCTGCGCGAGCAACAGGTGCAGCGGGGTCGTGGGGAGCATAACCCCGAGCGTTTGGGTGTCGGGTGCGATGAGATCGAGGGCAAGCGGAGTCTCCGATCGCTCGTCCACGTCCAGAACGACGATGGGTGCCTGGGGCGACGTGAGCAACTCCTCCGCTTCTGGCGTTACGCGGCATACGCGGCGGGCGCAGGCGAGGTCACGCGCCATGACGGCGAAGGGTTTGGCCGGGCGTCGCTTCCGATCGCGGAGGAGGGCGATGGCCGGCCGGTTCTCCGCATCGACGGCGAGCAGGAATCCGCCGAGACCGCGCACGGCGACGGTCTGGCCGGCGCGTAGGCGGCGTCGCGCTTCGCGCAGGGGTTCGCCGGCGATCGACCGGCCCCGGCAATCGGTCAACGAGACCCGCGGTCCGCAGGCGGGGCATGCCGTCGATTCGGCATGAAAACGCCGGTTGGCGGGGTCGGTATACTCGGCGCGGCACCGCGGGCACAGCGGGAAGGCGGCGAGCGTGGTGCGCTCGCGATCGTAGGGCATGGCGTTGACGACCGTGTAGCGCGGTCCGCAATTCGTGCATGTCGTAAACGGGTACCCATGACGGCGGTCGTCGGGGTCCATGATCTCGGCACGGCATTCGGCGCACATGGCGAGATCGGCGGGAATGCTGACGTCCATGGGTTCGTCATCCACGCTGGACGCGACGGTGAACGGTGCGGGTACGGCGCCCGAGGGTAGCGGGACGTCGGAGATGAGTGCGATCGAGTCGATGGCGGCGATGGCGGGCAGGGAGGCCGGCAGGCGCGCGGCGAAGTCGTCGATGGCGGCGGGAGCGCCTTCCAGCACGATCAGGACCGACCCGGAGCGGTTCAGGACATGGCCGCCCAGCCCCATCGCCCGGGCCAGGCGATAGACCGACGGACGGAAGCCGACGCCCTGGACGGTGCCGGTCAGACTGTACGTGCGGCGGACAAGCAGCGTCGGTTGGGGTGCGGGCGTCAGCTTTGCACCTCCTTCAGCGCGACGGCGACATAGTCGGCGAACCGTGCTGCCACGGCCGCGGAAAGGCCGTCGCCCATGGTCATCGAAGCGGGCTGGATGGCCACGATGCGGATTGGCGGCACCGGCTGCCCGATCTGGCGCGCAAGCTGAACCAGCTTGAGCACGTCGCCCTCGTGCGTCGATATGGTCCCGACGACCTTGCGGGAGTCGACGTCCTCGGGGCCGAAGGCGATCCAGTCCCCCGGCTGCCCGCCGAAGTCGGCGGCATCGACGATGACGACGCCGTCGGTCTCCGGCTCGAAATACGTCAGCACCTGCATGCCGTTGTTGCCGATCTCGACGGCCTCGAAACCGTCGTCAAGGTGGTTGTCGGCGATATGCTCGACGATGCGGAGCCCGATACCGTCATCGCCCATGGCGTAGTTACCGAGACCGAGCAGGTAGCGCATGTCCTGGTCCTTGATCGGGCGCGAAAAGAGGCGGGGCGCCGGCGTTTGCCGGCGCCCCGCAAGGGCTGGCTCTTCGCGCCGGTTACTTCTTGAACGTCACATCGAGGTAATGCGTGGAGCAGGAGATGCAGGGGTCGTAGGCACGGACCAGCATCTCGAGTCCCAGTTCCATCTCCTTTTCGGACTTGTTGGCCGCCACCAGTTCGGGGACGAGCGCGTTGAAGTCCTGTTGGATGTTGGCGTGATTCTGCCCGGTGGGAATGATGCAGTTGCCCATCGTGCAGAAACCGGCCGGATCGTAGGCGTACTCGTGGAACAGGATGCCACGCGGCACTTCCGTCGCGGCGGCGCCGCGTGCAAATCGCGTGGGCGTGGCCGGCTTCTCGTCCTTCAGTCCCTTTGTGAGCAGCACGTCGATGTACTCGACGGTCTTGAAGACGCTGTGGACGCATTCCACGAACTGCGCGATGCTGTTCATGTAGGGGTTGAAGCACAGGGGCTTCAGACCGAGCCCGACGGCCAACTTCCTGGCCTCGGGATGGAGTTGGTCGTGGCTGTTGTTGAAACGGGCCAGGGCGCCGGCCATGTAGCTGGCCATATTGTGCTTGGCGTACTTGGCCGTCGACTGGTCCACCACGTATTCGTTCGTCACGGAACGGTAGTCGGCGACGTCGATCAGTTCCTGAGCGCCGTCGGGCATCCGGCAGCCGATCTTGCCGTCATACAGGCCATATTCCTTGTCGTCGACCAACGCGACGTACTCGGTCTGGCGCGTGAACGGTGGAATGCCGCCGGCGAGACTGAGCAGCGTCTTATAGGTTTCGACCGCATCGGGTACGCAAGCCAGCAGCTTGTCCTTCAATTCGCGCAGGTTGGCTTCGGCCTCGCGCACGGTGCGGGCGCCGCCGGGCAGCGACGCGAAGCCGCCGACGATCGCGCGGGTGGGGTGCGTGGTGCGTCCGCCGATGCAGCTTCCCCATTCGTGGCCGAGGCGCTTCATGCGCAGGGCGCGCTTGACGACCTCGCCGTGTGTCGGCACCAGCGGGAAGACCGAGGGCACACCCAGCAGATCGGGCGCTACGAGGAAGTAGACATGCAGGACATGCGAGTCGAAATTCTCGGCATGCTTGAGAATGCGCCGCAACAGGTCCGTCTGCTCCGAGATTTCGATGCCCAAGGCGGCCTCGGTCGCCTTCAGGGAGGCGAGGGTGTGGCCGACCGAACAGATGCCGCAGATGCGGCTCGTGATGCGCGCCACTTCGCTGTAGTGGCGTCCGCGCACCATCGCTTCGAAGAACCGCGGCGCCTCGGGCACCTGCCACTGGCAGGTCTCGACGGTGCCGTTGGTCACGTTGACCACGATGTTGCCGTGGCCTTCGACGCGCGTGAGATGATGGACATTGATCTTCGCGTTCTTTGTCATTATGCGTCACCTCTGAAGTTGGCCGTGAACATGCGGGACTTGTTCCGGGCCCACGTTTCGGGCAGTTTGCCGTTCTCGATCAGCACCTTCTCCATCGATTCCTGGTTGGCGTTATCGACCATGCCTCGGCAGGCCTCGCAGGGAATCCCGTCGGCGGGGCAGGGCGCCCCGCAACCGGCGCGGGCGATGGGACCGAGACAATGGTCGCCGTCGTCATAGCGGCATACGGTGCCGCGCCGTTTGCATTCCATGCAGACGGGATAGGAGGGGATATAGACCTTCGCCGTCCCGTTGACGAGCTGGGTTACGACGCGGATGAATTCGCCGCGATCCATCGGGCAGCCATGGACCTCGTAGTCGACTTTGATGGCCGCGGAGATCGGCAAGGCCTTCTTGGATGCCAGGTGCGGACGGTCCTTGTCGTCGCCGTAGACCTCATTGGCGTAGTCCGACGTATGGTTCTTCAGGGCGTTGATGCCTCCGCAGGTGGCGCAGGCGCCATAGGCGACAACCACCTTTGCCCGGTTGCGAATCTCCTCCAGGCGCCGGCGGTCGGATTCGCGCGTAAACGACCCTTCGACGAAGGCCACATCGATGGGACCGGTCGTCTTCTCGGACATCGCTTCGCGGAACTCGACCGGTTCCACATTCTCCAGGAGTTGGACGAACGGCTCGCCGAAATTCGTCAGTTCAATCTGGCAACCTTCGCAACAGGCGAAGTCGAACCATGCACATTTTACCTTGGCCATTATATCGCCTCCTCAAGCGCTGCAATGTCGGAGAACCGGAAGACGGGGCCGTCCATACAGACGTACTTGTCGTTGATCTGGCAGTGACCGCATTTGCCGACACCGCACTTCATGCGACGTTCCAGGTCGACGTAGACGTTCGACCGCGGGATGCCGAGCTTGTCGATCTCGGCGATCACGAACTTGTACATGATCGGCGGACCGCAGATGATGACCCGCGTGTCGGGACCGATATCCCCGACCTTCGGGAACAGCGTGGTAATCACGCCGACGTTCCCTTCCCAGCCATGGGCGGGACGGTCGACGGTTTCAAGATAGCGCATGCAGGAGCTGCATCGCCACATCTCCAGGTCCTCCGCGAACAGCAGGTCGCTCGGGCTCTTGGCGCCGAAGAACAGCGTGAACTTGCCGAACTCGTCGCGCCGATCCAGGATATACTGGATCATGCTGCGCACGGGGCACAACCCGATGCCGCCGGCGACGATGAGGACGTCGTGGCCTCTGAACTCCTGCACCGGGAAGCCGTTGCCGAGCGGGCCGCGCACGGTCAGCGTATCGCCGACATTCTGCGATGCGATGGCGCTGGAGACCTTGCCGATGACGCGGACGACCAGATCGAAACGGTCTCCGCTGGTGGGCGAACTGGCCATGCCCAGCGGAATCTCGCCGTAGCCGAAGCGGCCGACTTCGACGATCTGGCCGGGTTGGTACTCGAACTTGCCGCCGTTCCGCAGCTTGAGTCGGAAGTGTTTCTCGGTGGCGGTGATCATGTCGGCTTTGACGATCTCCGCGACCTGCGGGAGAAAGATGTTCTCGTTGGTTGTATGACAGGCGGACATGCTTACTGCTCCATGATCTTGTTGATGACAGTGGCGGGGTTCGCGATGTTGGCCGTGCAGGCACCCGAACAGCGGCCGCAGCCGGTGCAGGCCGGGCCGCCCAGCACGTCGTTAAGGTAGGCCGCTTTGCGCATGAACCGGTGGCGATAGCGCTCGCTGCGGTCCTCGCGGAAGTTCTCGGTGCCACCCATGGACGTGACCTCGGAGAACTCGCTCGTCAGGCAGGCATCCCACAGGCGGAAACGCGTGCCGGACTTGCCATCCACGTTCCATTCGTCCTGCACGTCGAAGCAGTAGCACGTCGGGCAGACGATGTTGCAGCTCCCGCAGGAGAAGCAATCCTTGGACAGTTCCTCCCAGACCGGCGAGGAAAAGGACCCGCGAACCTTCTCGCGGATTTCGTCGGCGGTTCCGTTCAGCTTCTCGGGGCAGTTGCGCTCGGCGTCGGCGTTGGCTTTGGCCGCGGCGGCGACTTGGCGGGTGGTGGCCGGCGTAAAGGTCCCGAGCGCGAGCAGGGACTCGCCGCGCGGCGTCAGCGTTTCGATCGCGTAACCGCCCGCGATGCGGGTCATGAACAGGTCATGGCCCGTGGCGGGTCGGCCGGCGTTCATCGTGCCGAAGAACGCGTGCTTGTAGTGGTTCTGGACGCTGGCGCCGATGACGATGGTGGCCTTGCGGTACGCCATGTAGTTGTTGTCGACCTTGCGGTCCTGGTAGAAGGTGTCCGACATGGCGATCCCCTTGATGTCATAGGGATGCACGCCGAGGAGCACCTGTTCCTTCGGGTCGAGACAGGCTCGGAAGCCGCTCGCATCGAAGGCGATCAGATCCTGTTTCGTCGGGAAGAACGCCTTCTTCGGCGGCAGGATGGTGGTGTCGTAGTCCAGTCGCAGATCATCCACGGTTTCGAGCCGCTCGAATACGAAACGTGTTCGTTTGGCCACGGGCGCGATGACCGGATACTTGCCCATCAGGCCTTCCACGAACGCGGCAAGGTGCTGATCGCTCAGGAAATGTTGCTGCATGCCATATCCTTTCATGTGCTGTTAAAAAATTAACAGATCGGTGTTTAGCGCGAAACTACCATGCGTCGCTGGCCACATCAAGCAGTTATCTGAAGAAATCCCACCCGTGCCCGCCGCAGGGGGCAAAAGGCCTGTCAGCAACTCAATCCTTGGCGCCCTGTGCCGTCTTCAGAGCCTGGAGCTGCGCCTCGTACAGCGCGCGCGCCTTCGTCAGCAGCGCTTCCTTCTCCGAGTCGCGTGCCGCATCGCGCGCGTTTTGCTCCTTGGATTGGCCCTTCTTTCGATTCGTTTCGAGCGTCCGTTCCTCGGCGGCCTTGGCCATATCCTTGGCGGACAGATCGGAGGCCTTGGCGTCGGCGTCGCTCTTGTCCTCGTATTCCTTCATGGTGCGGACCTTGCCCGGCCCGCATGCGGCGCGCGGGAAAGCCTTGTTGCCCAGCGCTTCGTCATTTCGCCATTCCTTCTGGGCTTGCGCCATGGCCTTCGCGGAGAGCCGCGATTCCAGTGCGATCTCGGCCTCGGCAGCCTTGAACGCTTCAGGGCTCATGACCACATAGCTCACACTGCCGTCCCACGCATCGACTTTGACGAGCAGGAACCGATCACGGGCCACGGCCGGCGTCGCGGCCATGAGCACAAGGGCCAGCAAGCTCGCAAATAATTGAGTGCTTTTCATCGAACGACCTTCCGTTATCGGGCTACGCGGCACGTTCTACCACGATCGCCGGGTTGACCTGCTCGCGCAAAATGCGTTCTATGCCCTGTTTCAGCGTCATCATGGCGTGCGGACAGCCCCCGCACGCGCCTTTGAGACGCAGTTTGACGTTGGTGCCGTCAATTGCCACGACTTCGAGATCGCCGCCGTCAGCCTGCAGCATCCCGCGAAGCTGTTCGAGTTTGTCACGAATCTGCTGTTCCATAGAGGTATCTTCCTTTCGCGCTTGTTCCATGGCTGAATGCCACTAAAATCGTGGCACCATTGCATGGGAACGGCAAGGAGAAACTGGCGTTGAGCATGGGGCATAGTCTGGAATCGATACCACGAGGCACGGTTGCGGTGGGCATGAGCGGCGGTGTCGATAGCAGTGTCGCGGCGTCGCTGGCGATCGAGACCGGGCGGCCGGTGATCGGCGTGACGGCGCGGATGACGACCGAGCATTCCCGGTGTTGTTCAGAGGAAGACACCTCCCGTGCCGCGCGCGTCTGCGAACAGCTTGGGATCGCGCATCATGTCATAGACGTGCGGGAGGCCTTCGCCCGCCGGGTGGTCGATTACTTCGCCGATTCCTACATTGCCGGTCGTACGCCGAGCCCGTGCGTGGTCTGCAACCGTGCGATCAAGTTCGGCGCGTTGCTCGACGGGGTTCGTGCCCTCGGTGCGTCCGTTCTGGCGACTGGCCATTACGCGCGCAGGTCGATTGCTCCGGACGGTCGCCCGGAGCTGCGGCGTGGGGCCGATCCCGTGAAGGACCAGTCCTATTTTTTGGCACGCCTGACGCCCGACCAGCTCGCCGCCGCGGCGTTTCCGCTCGGCGATCTGCATAAGTCGCATGTGCTGGCGATGGCCGCGACGCGCGGTCTGGTGGGGCGCGCCGGTCGGGAGAGTCAGGAGCTGTGTTTTGTCACCTCCGGAACATCTGGCGACTGGATCGACCTGCGGCGCCTCGACGCGCCGCCGGGCGGCGACTTTGTCGACGCCGCGGGACGCGTTCTCGGAAGGCATTCGGGTATTCATCACTACACGGTGGGGCAGCGCAAGGGGTTGGGGATTGCATTGGGCTATCCCGCTTTCGTGACGGCGATCGATCCGTCCACGAACCGGGTCGTCGTCGGACCGCGCGCGGCGGCCATGCGGGGGGACATGCGGGTGACGGAGGTGGCATGGCTGGCGGAGCCGCCGCCCGCGGCGGACTTCCGTTGTGCCGTGCAGATCCGATATCGCCACGACGCAGTGGCGTGCCGCGTCACGGAACTTGTGTCGGGGACGTACGATGTCGTTTTCGACGCGCCGCAGTTTGCCGTTGCGCCGGGTCAACTCGCGGCGTTCTACGATGGCGCGCGCGTGCTCGGCGCGGGATGGATCGTGGGGTAGCGGCGCGGGTGTGGGGCGGGGGGATGACGGTCGGGAGCGCGAGGGATTTGACGGTTTCCGGATCGTATTCTAGCATGCCTCATGCTTTTTCTCATTCTCGCCTCGGTCCTTTGGTCGCTTTCGTTCGGTCTGATCAAGCGGACGCTGAGCGGCGTCGATGCCGACCTGACGGCTTTTCTGCGGCTGGCCATCGCCTTCCTGGTCTTTGCGCCGTTCCTGCGGCCGGGATGCGTCCGTGGCGCGATGCGGGTCCGTCTGGCGATGATCGGCGCGGTGCAGTACGGCGTCATGTATACGCTGTACATACGCGCCTATGCGTGTCTGGACGCGCACGAAGTGGCGCTGCTGACCGTGCTGACGCCGATTCTGGTTGTCGTCTGCGACGACCTTGTCGAACGCCAATTCAGCCGCACGAGCTTCCTGGCCGCCGGGTTGGCGGCGGCGGGCGCGGGCTACCTCGTGGCCGGCCCCGATCTGACCTGGCCGCGATTGCGCGGGGTCGGGGTGCTGCAACTTTCCAACCTCTGTTTCGCGGTCGGGCAGGTTGCCTATCGGCGTATCCGGTTGCCAGGCCGGGGGGTGGAACCAACCTCGGCGTCCGACCTTGCCGCGTTCGCCTGGCTGTATGCCGGTGCGGCGCTGACGGCCGGCACGGCGTGGGCCGTCACCGGTGGGATGGGAGGCATGGACGAACTGACGTCGCGGCAATGGCTGGCCATTCTCTACCTGGGCGTCCTGCCGTCCGGCGTCGGGTTCTTTCTCTGGAACGTGGGCGCGCGGCGTGTCCCCGCGGGGGTGCTGGCGGTCATGAACAACCTGAAGGTGCCGCTGGCCGTCGCGCTGGCGTTCGCGTGTTTCGGGGAGCGGGGCCATCTCGCGCGACTGCTGCCGGCCTGCACGGCCCTGGCCGTGGCGCTGTGGGCGGCGCACGGACCGCGGGTCAACCGGCAATCGCCTTCACGATCAGACTGACCGACGCCGCCGACAGGGCAAGATAGAGAATGGCTGTGTAGTGATGCTGACGGGTGAAGGCGATCCAGGCGAGATCCGTGGTCGTATAGCCGTTCGGCCACATGACTACGCACGCGACAGGAACTCGCTGGTGCGCGTGTCGACGCGGATGACCTCGCCGGAGGAGAGGTACTCGGGAACCTGAACGACCAACCCCGTACTCAGTGTCGCCGGTTTCGTGCGGGCCGTGGCCGAGGCGCCGCGCACCGAGGGGTCGCAGGCGACGACTTCGAGCGTGGCCACGGCCGGCAGTTCGATGCCGATGACGCGGCCATCGCTTACCAGGGCTACGATACCTTCCATGTCCTCGGTGATGAACTGCCGCTCGTACGAAATGTCGTCATCGTTGAACGCGATCTCGCTGAAGTTCTCGGCATCCATGAAGGTGCTGGTGTTGGCATTGGCGTACGAAAACTGGATCGGGCGCTTCTCGAACTGGCAGGGGTCAAGCATGTCGTCGCCCTTCAACGCCTTGTCCACCTTGTTTTTCGTCCGCAGATTCCTGAAACGGAAACGGTACAGGCTGGCCGACCCGCGCGCGGAAGGGGTCGAAACGGACAGTTGCTCGACGACGTGCGGCATGCCGTCGATCGCGACGACATCGCCCCGTTTGACATCACATGCCTTGGGCATCGTTACACCTCGTGGATGGCGGGTTTCGGAAAGCGCCAAACGTATGCGCGGGAGGCACCGCAAGGCAAGCTTGTTCGTCGGGCGCCGTTCCCGCTAGGCCGACCGCTTGACGAGGCGGATGCGTCGCCGTGTGGTAGGCGGCTTCTCCGGCTCCGGCGGCGCATGCTTGCGGATGACGATCTGCCGCTTGCCGCCGTTGCCGCCGATTGCCGCGAAGCGGGCACGCGGCGGCGGCATGATGACGCAGTCTACCGGCGACGCGCGTTTTCGGATGACGATGCGGCCCTTGGACAGCTTGCCTACTTCGGATACGACCTCATCCCACGATGCGTACCGATCGGCCGGAGCACGCATCATGAGCTTCTCCATTACGGAGATCACCCCGGGCGGCAGCGTGGGGTTGACCTGTCGCGGCGGCGGCAGGTAGCCGTGTCTTTGGCCCTCCATGGCTTCCGTCGGCGAAAGCTCGCCGAAGGGCATCCGGCCGGTCAGCATGTGGTAGAGACTGGCGCCGAGCGCGTACATGTCGCAGCGGAAGTCCAGCGTGTCGTTCCCGGCGGCCTGCTCCGGCGACATGTAGTACGGGGTGCCGACGATCATGCCGGGTGTCGCGGCGACCATCGGATGGAGCGGATCGAGGCGCAGACTGATGCCCACGTAAGCCAGCTTGATGGCGCCGTCCGCGTCGATGCGCATACTGCGCGGCGTCACATTGCGGTGGATCATGGACAACTCGCGCCATGCGTGCTGAAGCGCGTCCGCGATCGCTTCGGCGATGCGGAGGGCGCGGGACAGCGAAAGCGGCTGCCCGGAGGTCAGCAGGTCGGCCACGCGCGGGCCGTCCACATGCTCCATGACCAGGTAGCTCACCGGGTTGGCCTCGACGGCATCGTAGATGGACACGATATTCGGATGGTTAAGCCTCGCCGTGTGCTTGGCTTCATCGATGAACCGCCTGACCTCGCCGTCGGCGATCGCGCAATCGGGCTTGAGGACCTTGATGGAAACGACGCGCTGCAAAGACTGCTGATACGCCTTGAAGACGTCGGTCACGCAGCTTTCCCCGATCCGTTCGAGGATATCGAAGCCTGGTATGTCGTATGCCATGGCGTAGTCTTGTACCCTAAGAACGTGCGCCGGAATAGCATTATTGGAAAAAAGGGGGGAGAAGCGGCGAAGACGGCCGTGCGAAAATCCGGACGGGTGAGCGCCGGGTGGTGCACGCGTCGATGAAGGGTCGATACATGCGCGCAACATCGCAGTGGCGGTGAAGCAGGCGGTGGTGTAGGATACGAGGCTACGGATGGGATCTTCTGGTGAATAGGGATCGGCGAGGCAGGCATGCCGATGGGATGATTGGTGCGGAGCGAGTGGCGATGCCGGCGATGGTGCCGGGCCTGTCGTCGGGGCTTGCCGCGCAGGTGCGGTGCCTGACGTGTCCGCAACGAGCCGGGATTCAGGAGGTTTGGCCATGAGGTTGCTGACGACGGTTGCGATAGCGGTTGGATGGCTGGTAGCGGGAGCGTGCATGGATGGGGAGGCGGCAGTGACCAATATCTACGACATGACGATGCGTGATATCGACGGGAAGAGCGTGAGCCTTGGATCTTTCAAGGGGCAGGTGATGTTGATCGTCAACGTGGCCAGCAAGTGCGGTTTCACCGGACAGTACGAAGGGCTGGAGAAACTCTACACGACCTACACGAACCGGGGCTTCGTCGTGCTCGGTTTCCCCGCCAACGATTTCATGGGTCAGGAACCGGGCACGGAATCGGAAATCAAACAATTCTGCACGCTGACCTATGGCGTGACCTTCCCCATGTTCGCCAAGGTATCGGTCAAGGGCAAGGACATGCACCCCCTCTATGCGTTCCTGACATCGAAGGAGACCAACGCGGAGTTTGGTGGTGCGATCGCGTGGAACTTCAACAAGTTTCTGATCGGCCGCGACGGGGCGGTTCTGGGACGTTTCGGAAGCCGCGTCAAACCGGACGACAGGGATCTGGTCGCTGCCGTGGAAATGGCGCTTGCGGCAACGCCATAGAGACCCTCGCGAACTTGCGCTTTCCCCCCCCCTCTCTCGCCCTGCCGTCTGCCCGTGCCGAAACGCAGACACGTGCAAGGCGGCAGGCGACGGAGACTATCGTGCGAATTCCTGTCGCACCATTGCTTTGCCTTGACCGTGGCAGTCGGTTTCGGTACCTTGCCGCCCGTTGATCTTTTCATCGATGACCGCCTTTCGTGTGTCGATGGTGTTGCCGTACGGCATCACCGCGGCATGGACATCCCTGAGGAGGGGCGGCGATTGCGAAGAAAAGACCAATGGTTACGGGCTGGAGGGTTGGCAGAGCCCGGTTGAATGCGCATGACTCGAAATCATGTGTGGCCGTAAGGCCACCGGGGGTTCAAATCCCTCACCCTCCGCCATCCTTCGCCCCGCGGGCTTTGGCTGGCACGCCATTTTGAAATTCGGCGATTCTTGCCCGCCGAAGCGCCTGGCGCGAAGGGGTCTTGCCACGATCAGACCAGAATCCCCGTCGCCAGAAGCAGGTTTGAAAAAGAAGCTTCCTGCTATGGCAGTTGCGCCAGAAACTCCGCGGCACCGGCCATAACAAGGGTGCGGCTGCCGGTCTGCACAACGCGCCACCCCGCACTTCCTGCACTCACTTGAATGGCTATGCCGCACGACAAGGATGGCAGGAATCGCCGCCAGTTTTGGGAGGGGGCCGCCTCTCCCAGCTTCGCCTCGACGGGAAGCCACGGTTTGCCGTCGCGGGTAACGAGAAAATCGATCTCCATCCCCTCCTTGTTGCGCAGGTAATGCAATTCAAAGACGCCCTCACCCGAGTCCGTCCAGAGATGGCAGGCCTTCAGTAGATGCAGCGCGACCAGATTCTCGAACCGAGCACCCGCCTCCGGCACTTCCGATGAATCCCACATATAGAACTTGCCTTCCTTGCGGATGGAGCGAGCAATGCTCGTGGTGTAGGGCTTGACCTCGAAGAGATAGTACAGTTCCTTGAGATAGGCCAACCAGCGTTTCACCGTCGGGTGTGATACCTCCAGAAGATCGCGTAACGACGCCACGCTCAGAGGGCTTCCGACGCGTTCCGGCATCAGGGACGCGAGCATCTCCACCTGACTCAGTTCGGGAATGCGACTCAGGTCGCGCAGGTCCTCGCGAATCACTCGTTCCAGCCTGTTGCGCCGCCAAAGACGAGCCTTGCGCTCGTCCTGAGCCAAGAAGGGCTCCGGGAACGGACCATACCGCAACAGGGCTTCGAGGCTCGACTTCGTGGACTTTGTGGCCTCCGGCAAACCGCGAACCCATGCGGCCATGACCGCATCCGGCCGGGGTGCCGGGACCTCGCGCAACTCGCCCAGCGAGAAAGGATGGAGTCGGTAGTGATGGTATCGCCCGAGTAGACTGTCGCTGCCCTTGCGGTAAACATTGAGCCGGGCACTGCCCGTGACGAGGATATCGATGGGGTCGGTCAGTGTGTCATAGATCCCTTTCAGCGAGCTTTTCCACCCCTTGGCTTTGTGCAGCTCGTCAAAAACGGCCATCGGCGGCGCGCCGACGGAGGGCACGGGGAGCGTTTGCTTGGGATCCTTGACCCACTGGCGACGGAAGGGAACGTCATCCCAGTTCCGGTACACGCCATTCCGCTTCTTCAACATCATACGGGCCAGCGTCGTCTTCCCACATTGCCGTGGCCCGGACACAAAGGCCATCTTGTGGTCGGCAAACGTCAACGCCTCGATCACCGGCTCCAAGTATCTCGGTTTCATTTGCGACTATAGTGACGCCTGGCGTTAATCCAGTCAAGACTTGAAAGGCATCCCTTCGGACGGCTCTGCCCGACTTGCCGATCCGGGGCGACGGCGTTTCGTCGTCGGTCTTGCGCTGGTCGCTCGCTTCCCTTGCTCCGAATGGCCTCCCGCCGTCTTTCCGCCAGCTTCACCGACACCCGCCGCAGGCGGGGCAGTCGGTCGTCGTCAGCCACGAGCGACGTCGAATGGCCTCCCGGCGGCTCTCGATCCCGGAGGTCCCGAATCCGGGCGCGCGTCTTCACTTCCTCTGGTTCCGTATGTCTGCATGCCGTGAAGCCCTTCGATAAGACTCAGGACACGGCCGGTTGCGGCCCGGACACGCCGGAGCCTCCGGCTCTGGCGTGGAAGGGGCGCAACCGGCGGAGCGGCGAGAAGTCACCAAGTGGCGTTCAGCCACTTGTCATGCCTTCGAGTCTTTTGGGCGAAGGTCTCTCACCACGCGCGGTGCGTGCTCAGTCTGGATCCCGTATTGCTCAGAGAGAACCGCCGCTATGTCGGCCGGTGTGACTTCTTTCCGTGCAGTGCCCGATGTCAGCGCGGAAACCTTCACGAAGGTTGCCGCACTTTCGATGAGGTCAACGATCCGATCCGGCATCGCGCGTTCCTCCGGCATCTCACTGGTCGCCCTGACGATGGCGGCAACGGCTGCCGGTTCAAAGGTGATTCCCTGCGCAGCCGCGATCTCTTTCGCCCAAGCGTCCGCGAGATCGCAGCACTCCTCCTGTGACGGGTCAGCAAGTTGAACCACATGGAAACGCCGCACCAGCGATGGGGCCTTGTCCGCCAACTCTTTCCACATGGCGGGCGCAGTTGTGACGATACACGGCGTCACTTGCTCGGCCAGGACAGTTGTCAGAAGCGCGAAAATGGCATCGGACTTCAGGTGGGCCGGAAAGAGCCCGTTGAAATCGTCCAGCACAAGAATGGCCGACCGTCGTCGACTGAGTAAGCGGAACAGGTGCGAGAGACGCCGACAGACTTCCGCCGCGCCTTCGCAGTCCGACGCAATATCGCTTCCGTGAAGCTCCAGGAGTTCGCAGTCGGTCAAAGAATGAGGAGTCTTCCTTCGCAGAAGTGTCGTTGCGAGACCCTCCACCAGTGCCGTTTTACCCACTCCTGGTTTTCCGACAACCGCAATGTGTCGCGTCCCTGTCCGGGCGAGAAAACGAAGCATCTTCCGCAATTCGCCTTCTCGCCCCTCAAACGGCGCGAGTTTTCCCTCGTGCGCCAGGCGCGAGAGATTTCGACCAAACCATTCCGCGAAACGGCCGCCCGGTTTGGCGTGTCCGTCTTCGAGAATCTCCCACTTGGCCCCTTTGGAACTGGGCCGCGCGTGTGGTCGCTTGAGACTCTCCAGACTCACGCATCCCGCGCAAGACGGCAATCTCGGCATGCGCGATGCCAAGATGAATGCCGAAGTCTATGGTGGTGCGGGCTGACATGGGCGTTCATTGGTTGCCGGAAACTACGTCCGTTTGCGCCGCGGGCCAGACTCCCTCACGGCCATTGGGGTCGGCGTCGCTTCCAAATAGGAGCGACCGACTTCGCTCCAGAATCGCTGCGACGCCTCGTGAAAGTAGACGAGCAGACGATCTGCGGATAGACCGCGAGTCTCCCGCGCGATGCGCGCCTGCGCCCGATCCTTCATCTCGATGCACCGAAACCCTGCCGTCTTCGGAAACCGCTCCCAGAATGCTTCATTCATCGAAACTCACCTCCTTCGGGCTGACAATCGTCAAAACGCCGTAGCCGTTGAGCAGGTTCACCTGATTGTACCCTTTGATCTTATCCAGTTTAACAATGTGCCGGAAGTTCCATGATACGATGGCATCCGCCCGGGCCACGGTCGCCGCCGCCACATGCCGGCAATCGTCCAGCCACGCTTCCGGCACGACGCCGCGCGCCACATACTCGCGCGCCAGCGACTCGACTTCGGAAGTAAAGGCGACTCGCTCGCGGTGTACGTCCGGCAGATCGCTGAAAAGCTGCCGGACCAGCTCCGGCGCGTCGAGCAACTCCGCTTCCAGCACTTCCGTGAAGAGCAAACGCGCCTTGCCGTCCAGCACGGCGGCAATGACACGCCGCGAGTCGGCCGCGAACTCGTCGTCAAAACAGCCGCCGATCACGGACGTGTCCAGATACAGCCGCCAGGGATTGCCTGGAAGCCTCGTTGACTGGGCAACCTTACGCTTCATAGATCAGTCTCCCTTCGCGTGCGACGGTAGCGGGCAGGGATGTCACGACCGCCAATCCCTTCTCAAACTCCCGCCGCGTGAAAACGAGCACATCCTTTGCGATTCCCATGCCGCACAACGCGCGGAATGCCTGCTGCTCCCGCTTGTGGCGCGGCAGCGGCGAATCTCGAACGACGACAAGGAAGTCGAAGTCGCTCTGCTCCGTGGCCTCGCCGCGGGCGCGGGAACCGAAAAGGTAGATACGTTCTGCGGGCATACTGCCGCGCAAGCGGCGCGGAACAATGCTGTGCATGAAAAGCGAGTCTCACCGGCGATTCTAGGCATATTGTCGTCATATTGCTTCCTTGTTTCTATTCCGCGTTCTCTGTGGAGAGTTCAGCTTGTCGTAACACGAGTTGTGTTGCGTCTTCGGCGAGATCGGGCGGATAGCCGTACTTGGCCAGCAGGCGGCGGACGTTGCGACGCAGACTTGCCCGAACCGATTCGCGCTGGGTCCAGTCGAGTTTAGGCATGCGGCGTACCATCTCCGTGAGTTCACGCGCCATGAGGCGCAGGGCGTCTATCTGCATGATCTCGCGGGCAGAACCGTTTTCTGCCAAAGCATCGTAGAATGCGGTTTCCTCGCTGGTCAGTCCGAGTTCTTCGCCGTGCTTCTGCGCGTCCCGCAGGGTCTTTGCCAGATCAATCAGCCGCGTGATCATCTCGGCGGTGGCCCCCTTCTCGCGGGCAGACCGCTTCCGGGGCGACGAATCCGCTTGAAGGAACAGGATGTATTCATTCTGCACGTCCACGGCGATGGTTTTGCCCTTCGTAATGACGGAAAGGTCATCAGGCGACAACTTGACGACATCGCCGCCCCAGCGGCGGCCGAAGGGTGTGTCGGCACCGTCGGTGGCATCGAAAGGCGCGGGCACGATGTGGATCTGTTCCGCACGGTAGCGGGCACGGGATTCGCGGCATTCGGATGCGCCGCCGCCTTGCGTAGCAGCGGCTTCAGTTTTGCCGGAAAGATCGCCCAGTTCGGCCTCGAGCTCCTCGACGGTCGGGAGGTTGCCTTTGAGTTCGGTCGGTAGATCTTCGGTGAGCTGCTTCTTCCAATCGGCCACACCGATCGGGCGGTTGAACCCGCTGAGCGCATATTCCGCGATGATACGATCCTTGCCCTTGCACAGTAGCAGGCCAATGGTGGGTTTGTCGTCAACGTGCCGCAGCAGGTCATCCACGGCGGACATGTACATATTGAGCTTGCCGACGAACTCCGGTGCGAACGGGACCGCCTTGAGTTCTACCACCACATAACAGCGCAGCTTGAGATGGTAGAACAGGAGGTCGAGGTAGTAATCGGCGCTGGAGAATTCGAGATGCACCTGGCGTCCGACGAAGGCAAACCCCGCGCCGAGTTCAAGCAGGAATTTCTGCACGTGATCCACCAGCGCCTGTTCGACCTCCCGCTCGCGGCGGGGATCGGCGGTGCCGATGAAGTCGAACAGGTAAGGGTCCTTGAATATCTGCGCGGCCATGTCGGAGTCGGCGGGCGGCAGCGCAGCGGCGAAGTTGTGGACGGCTTTGCCCTGACGCTTATGCAGGTTGTTCTCGATCTGCAAAGCGAGGATGTTCCGCGACCAGCCGTTTTCAACGGTTTTGGCTGCGTACCAGAGCCGTTTATCTCGTGCCTTGAGCTTCTCGATCAAGGCCAGATTGTGGTACCAGGTGATTTGTGCAAGCGACGCTTGCACAATTGCGCGATCTGGCCAGGCCTCCGAGAATTTCCGCATGTATTTGAGGTTGCGCGCCGATAACCCCCGCATGTCAGGAAAGGCCTCGCGCAGGTCGGCGGAGAGCCTGTCAATGACCTTGGCGCCCCAGCCTTCGCGCTCCTGCCTCTGGAGAATGACCTGCCCGATATCCCAATAGAGCAACGTCATGGCCGCATTGGCGGAAAGCACCACACGCAGACGTTCGGTGCGAATCCGTTCTTTGAGGTCGTTCAATGTGGACGCATATCCGCCCGGAAGCGCCACATGAGAAGGCGGCACCGGGAAGGCCGCGCCCTCCCGGGCTCGACCGCGCGCCAAGCGGGATAGTGCTGCTCCGTCGGTGGCAGGCGTCTCCGCCGCTTTGCGTTTAGCTGCCATTGCGCAACCCTTCAAGCCGCGCGCGCACGACTCCCATCAACCGTTCGCCCTCGCCGAAGCACGCCTCCAACTTCGCCAGCAGACGCGGATACTGCTCCGCGAAGGGCTCGGCGTCCTCTTCCTGCGCCTCCGCGCCGACGTACCGGCCGGGAGTGAGCACAAAGCCGTGCTTCTTGATCCCTTCGATCTTCTCCGCCTTGCAGAAACCGGGGATGTCGCGGTACTCCCATATGCCATGCTGCGCCTCGTCCCACCAATCCGGCGCGGGTTCCCCGCGCCATTGGCGGAAGGCGTAGACCATACGGCCGATGTCGGAGTCCGGTTTCGGGTCGCCCAACCCATCGGCCAGCATGGACTCGCCGTCATCGCCGCCGGTAAGCACGCGCAGAATGCGGGTTTGCATCGTTCCGAGTTTGCGGGCGTCCAGAAAAAGCATCTCGCCACTGCGATCCCGTCCGCCGTGCTTGAGATTCTTTCCCGTCTTGTTGCGGGTGAGGAACCAGAGGCAGGCGGGAATGCCTGTGGTGAGGAATAGTTGGGACGGCAATGCTATGACTGCATCCACGAGATCCGCCTCGACGATGCGCTGGCGGATGTTGCCCTCAGCACCCCCCGCGGAGAGCGAGCCATTGGCCATGACAAACCCGGCCACACCGCCGCCTCGCCCGTTGGGCGTCGCGAGATGGTGGATGAAGTGTTGTATCCAGGCGAAGTTGGCGTTGCCAGTGGGCGGCGTGCCGTACTGCCATCGCACGTCGTCGGCCAGCAGTTTTCCGGACCAGTCGGAGATGTTGAACGGCGGATTGGCAAGGATGTAGTCAGCGCGCAAGTCGGGATGAAGGTTGCGCAGAAACGTGTCCGCCGGTTGCGAACCGAGATTGGCCTCGATGCCGCGGATGGCGAGGTTCATGTGCGCCAGCCGCCAGGTGGTGGGATTGGATTCCTGCCCGAAGATGGAAATATCGGTCTTCTGTCCGCCGTGGGCTTCGACGAAGCGTTCAGACTGGATGAACATGCCCGCCGAACCGCAGCATGGGTCATAGACCCGGCCCTCGTAGGGTTCAAGCATCTCGACCAGCAGTCGCACGATACAGCGCGGCGTAAAAAACTCGCCGCCGAGTTTGCCTTCAGCCTGGGCGAATTTGCCGAGGAAATATTCGTAGACCCGTCCCAGCGTGTCACGGGCCTTCGCGCGGTCGCCCTTGAAACCGATGTTGGCGATCAGGTCAATCAGCCCCTTCATCTTTTCGGGCGCAATGCCCCGGCGAGCGTAGTCGCGTGGGAGTTTGCTCTTGAGGTTCGGATTGTCGCGCTCGACGGCAAGGATGGCGTCGTCGATGAGGGTTGCGATCTCGGGCCGCGCGGCCTGATTCTGGAGATTGGCCCAGCGTGCCTCAGGCGGCACCCAGAAGACCCGTTCGGCGGTGTACTCGTCACGGTTCTCGAGGAGGCTTTCGATCTGCGGGCCGGCAATGCCGTCGGCTTCCAGTTCCGCCCGGAGTTCCACGCGTCGCGCCTCGAACGAATCGGAGATGTATTTGAGGAAGAGCAGGCCGAGGACGACATGCTTGTACTCGGCGGCGTCGATCTGGCCGCGCAGGGCGTCGGCCGATTTCCAGAGGATCTCGGCGCTCGCCAAGTCCGAGTTGTTTCCATTGTCTGCCATATCAGAAGTCTCCTTGCGTATGGCTACTCTTCTGGGCGGCCTTTCCTGAGTCCACCCACTTGTCGACCTCACTCAGTTTGATCTTCCACAGTCTACCGACCTTCCGGGCGGGCATGCCCTTGCGCTCGATCCAAACATAGACCGTTTCCCGTTTGATGCCCAAGTGCTCAGCCACTTCTTCAACCGAGGACCACGGCTCTCTCTTCATAGTCAATTCCCCTGGCGTTGCCGCATTGGCACGGAATGCACTCATATGTATCCCGTTACACAGGGAAAGACAAGGATGACCTCAATTCGTGACAGTGCTGCCCCGGAACCGCCGTCGCGCGCACCGCGTGAGGGGGCGCAAGAGCGGATACCGCTTTGACGGCCTGGAATACGGGAACCCTTCGGCAAGCTCAGGGCAGGCAAGCGCGCTCAGCCTTGGAGGGCGCGACGGCGGACGCGGCGATTCTTGCCCACCGAAGCGCCTGGCGCGAAGGGGGATTCAGCCACGATCAGACCACGGGGCCGGGAACCGGACATGCAAGACGGGATCGGTCTTCCGGTCGTTCGTCTTGTCCGTAGCATGCGAACCAGATGGTTCCGGCCAATCCGAAGCCGGAGGCGATGAGGAAGTTTGTCGCCGGTCCGATCTGCCATAGAAACGCGCCACCAAAGGCGGCCACCGAGACGACGACGTCTCGCATCAGGTAGTACAGCCCGAACATGGCGGCCTTCCGTCCTTCGGGCGCCAGGTCCATGATCAGGGCCTTGCGCGTCGGTTCGCCAAACTCCTTCAGGCCTCTCAGCACGAAAGCCGCGACCAGCGGCCAGAACGACTGGCAGTGGATCAGGGCCAGCGGGAACAACGTGAAGAACACGAACGTCAGCAAGACGAACGGCTTTTTCGTGGTCCGGTCCGCCAGCCACGCCACGGGGATGTAGACGAGGACCGCCGTAACCATCTCGACGCTGGTGAGCACGCCAAATTCGAAGGCCGAAACCGGCGATGCCACGCGCTTCATGGCCCAGACCACCACGAAGGCATACGGTATCTGCTCGCAGAATCGCACCAGAATGTCCGAGACCAGAAGGCGGCGCAGCGCCGGCGACATCTCGCGGAACAGCCGCATCGGATTCCGTTCCGCCGACGGTTCGTCACCTTCATCCGGCGCATGCGCGGGGATCAGGCGCTGTTGCAGGACCAGGGCGACAACCGCCAGCGCCAGGGCGCCGACAAACGCCACGCGCACGCCGGCGGTCTCGCCCCACCGGTTGATGAATAGGCCGCCGACCAGCGGCCCCAACGCCATCGGGATACGGCGCACCAGCGAATGCATGGAGACGCCCATCGTCCGTTTGTTCTTCGGCAGGACGCGCGATACCAGGTCCATGGTCGCCGGCAGCGAAATCGCGGTCCAGGAGAGGAAGAAGAACGAGCCGCCGATCACCGCCGGCCATGCGGGGATCAGGATCACGATCAGGAATCCGACCATGGCCAGGAGATTGAAGACCAGAAGCGCCCGCTTGGTGCCGAGGCGATCCGAAAGGTAGCCGCCCGGGAACGAGTACAGCGCCGAGAGGAGGTTGTCGAGACCGTTCAACAGACCGACCGATAGCACGCCCCCGCCGAGGGCCATCAGGTAGATCGGCAGGAAGCGTTCGGCCATCCGCTCGCCCATGCCGACGAGGATGACCATGCCGAGCAGCCCCGCGATGCCACGGTTGAGCCCGAGGAAGGCCAGCGCCGTGTAAGCGGAACGACAGGATGCGGGTTTCATGGGTTTCGCATCGAGCGCCCCGTGCGTGTTGGCGGCTTGGGACCCGCTCCCGGATGGAGCGGGCGTGACGTCAAGCACGCGTATTCGGGGTGGGGTGGTGGTTGGCCTTCTCGAGGTGCAAATGGCGGACATCCTTGCCGTTGACCGCGTAGATGGTGGCTTCGGCGATGTTGACGGCGTGATCGCCGACACGTTCCACCGAACGCGTAATCATCATCAGGTCCAACGCACGGCCGATGTTGTTCGGCTCCCGTTCCATGCAGCCGATCAACTCGGCGGTCAACCGGTCGTGGATGGCGTCCACTTCGGTATCCATCCGCAGAATCTCGATCGCCTGGTCGGTCGAGCGATCCGCGAATGCCTTGATGCTGAGGCGCAGCATCTGCCGCGCGATCTCGGCCATCCTGGGCAGATCCGTGAGCGCCTTGAGCGGCTCCACGGTCAGCATGTGCTGCACGTGGTGGCAGATATGTTCCGTCTGATCGCCAATCCGTTCCAGCGCGCCGCTGATGCGCGGTATCATCAGGAGCAGCCGCAAGTCCGCGGCAACCGGCGTGTAGATGCCGATCATCTCCACGGTCTTGTCATCCACTTCCAGTTGCAGTCCGTCCATTCTCTTCTCGTCGTCGTAGACGCATTGCAGCAGGTTCTGCTCGCGCTCGGTCAGCGTCAAAATGACATTGTCCACCATGCGCTCGGCGATTTCCGCCATGGCGAACAGTTTGCCCATGACATCGGCCAGGGCGGCATCGAATTTGTATGGCATGTCTTGTCTCCTGCGTGCGCTCGGGTTCGAAGCCGCTCAACCGTAGCGGCCTTCCACATATTCTTCGGTTCGTTTGTCCTTTGGTGTCAGAAACAGTTCCGCCGTCTTGTCGTGCTCGATCAGATGCCCCTGCAGCATGAAAATGGACTCGTCGCTGATGCGTCGGGCCTGGGCCATGTTGTGGGTGACGATGATGATCGTGTATCGCTCCCGCAAGACGCGCAGCATGTCCTCGATTTTCTCGGTGCCCTCCGCGTCCAGAGCCGAACACGGTTCATCCATGAGCAGCACCTCGGGCTTCAGCGGCAGCAACCGGGCGATGCACAGCTTCTGCTGCTGCTCGAGCTGCAGGCTTGTGCCGCGCACCCGTCGCGGATCCTTGACCGTATCCAGAAGCGAAACCTCGTGCAGGGCCTGTTCGACGGCGGCGGCCTCGTCCGCGCGGGAGAGCGCGCCCCGCGGACTGTGGATACGCAGCCCGAAGGCGACGTTCTCGTAAACGGAGAGGGGGAGGGGGTTGGGGCGTTGGAAGACCATCCCCACGGCTTTGCGCAATTCGATAAGCGAAACGTCCGGGTCGTAGATGTTCTTGTCGCCGATGCGCGCCTCGCCCGCCGTGCGGACGTTCTTGAAACGCTCGTTCATGCGGTTGAAGCACCGTAGCAGCGTGGTCTTTCCGCAACCCGAGGGACCGATCAACGCCGTGATCAACTGTCGCTTGATCCCCGCGTTGACGTCGATCAGCGCCTGGAAAGCGCCGTACCACAGGCTCAGCCCGGTGGTACGGATGCTCAGCGACGGGTCTTGGGCGAGGGTTGTGGAATCGCCGGTCATCAACCGAATCTCCCATGGACATAGTCGTAGGTGAGCCGGTTTCCCGGATCGTCGGAAAACATCTTCTCGGTGGGGGCGACCTGCACAAGCTCGCCGCGGTTCAGGAAACAGGTCATGTCCGCGAGGCGGTGCGCCTGCTGTACCAGGTTGGTGACCAGGATGATGGTCATGTGCGACTTCAGCCCCACGAGCACGTCCTCGATCCGCATGGTAGTTACCGGATCGATCGCGATGGAAAACTCGTCCAGGCACAGGATTTCCGGGGCATGCGAGAGCGCCCTGGCGATCGTGAGCCGCTGCTGCTGCCCGCCGGAGAGCATGGTGCCCAGCGAACTCAGCCGATCCTTCACCTCGTCCCAGAGGGCGGCCTGACGCAGACAGGATTCGACGATCTGGTCCAGGATCGTCCGGTCGCGCACGCCGGATATGCGCGGCGCATACGCCACGTTGTCATAGACGGAGAGCGGCAGGCCGACCGGCAGGGGGAACACCATGCCGATGCGCCGGCGCAAGTCGTACACGTTGCCGATCTTGCGCGTGTCTTCCCCGTCGATCAATACCAGTCCCTTGCGGGAGGCGTTGGGCGCGATTTCGATGGTACGGTTCAGGCACTTGAGCAGCGTGGTCTTGCCCGAGTTGGATGGGCCGATGATCGAAAAGATCGTATTCGGGGCCACCTGGAGGTTGATGTCCTTCAGGACGGTCTTGCGTCCGAATGCCACGGTAAGGTTCCGGACGTCGATTTTCAGTGTCGATTCCACGCGGTCCATCACCATTTCTTCCTTGCCCGCATGCGAAAACGAATGATCACGGCGGTACTATTGAACAGCAGTACAAAACCGACCAACACGACGGCTGTGGCATACAGCATCGGTTCCGGTACGCCGACCACCTGGGTTGACAGGGCATGCAGGTGATAGGACAACGCCATGCATTGCTCGTTGGGCTTGTAAGGGAAGAAACTTCCCGCCTTGACGGCTTTGTAGAAAACGGCGCCGGTGAACATGACCAGCGCGGTGTCGCCGGCGGCACGCGACACTTGCAGGATCAGGCCCGTCAGGATGCCGCTGACCGAGTTTGGCAGGACGATGGTCCGGATGACCTGCCACCGCGTGGCGCCGAGGTTCCAACAGGCTTCGCGGAACGACTGAGGCACGGATGCCAGCGATTCCTTGGTGGAGACGATGATCACCGGCAGCGTCATGATCGCGAGGGTCAACGAGGCGGCCAGAATGGATTTGCCGAGGCCCATGAAAATCACGAACGCGCCGACGCCGAAGAGCGAATGTACGATGCTGGGGATGCCCGCGAGGTTGACGACGGCCAGGTTGATGAGGCGCGTGAAGGCGTTATCGCGAGCGAATTCGTTGAGGTAGATGCCCGCCATCACGCCGATGGGGCCGGATACCAGCAACGAGAAGACCACGAGGTAGGCGGTCCCGATGAGGGCCGGCCAGATGCCGCCCGCGCGCATGCCGCTGCGCGGAACTCCGGACACGAATTCCCAGGTCAGCGACGGCCAGGCGCGGGCGATCAGCGTCCCCATGACAAGGACCAGCGGGATCAAAACGATCACGCCCATGATGCCGAAGACCGTCGCCGCGATCCGCTGATTCCTCAGCTTCTTGCGTGTCAGGGCCGTGGCCGCGAACGCGTGCGCAGTCCCGGCATGCTCGATGGCGGCGCCACTCATCTCTGCTTCCGCACTCCCTTCACGATCAGGTCGGCCGTCAGGTTAATAACAAAGGTGATCGCAAACAGCACGATGCCGATGACGAACAGGGCCTGATAGTGCAGGGCGCCTGCCGGATAGAGACCGTCGGGGCCTGGGCCCAGACGTGGGGCCTCGCCCAACTCGGCGGCGATCGTGGCGGTAAGCGTCCGGACCGATTCCAGAACATGGAAATAGGGAAACTTGCCGTCGAAGGGCACGAAAATCGAATGGCCGGTCGCCATCAACGTGGCCATCGTTTCGCCAACCGCCCGGCCGACACCGAGCAGCACCGCCGCCAGGAGCCCGCTCTTGGCCGCCGGCAGCACGACCTTGTAAGCCGCCTGCCATCGCGTCGCACCCAGAGCCTCGGCGGCTTCGCGGAAGCCGTCCGGCACGGCGCGGAGCGCATCTTCGGCGATCGATACGATGATCGGAACGCTCATCAGACCGACGATGATGCCTGCGTTCAGCACGTTCAACCCGATCGGGCAACCGGTAAGCTTGATGATAAGGGGATTCATCACCATCAGCCCCACGAAGCCCCAGACGACCGAAGGAATGGCCGCCAGAAACTCGACCAGGATCTTCATGGCTTCTCGCGATCGCCGGCCGCAGAACTCCGAGATGAAAATGGCCATGCCCAGTCCGAACGGCACCGCCAGGGCCATCGACACCAGCGTGACGCTCATCGTGCCGAGCAGCAGGGCCAGGATACCGAAGCGCGGGTTTGTCTCCGATGTCGGATACCATTCGACGCTGAGGAAGAAGTCGCGGAAGCTGAACGCTTGGCGGAAGAACGGGATGCCCTCCCGGAAGATGAAGGCAAAGATGCCGAGAACGAACAGGATCGCCGTGACTCCGCACAAGCCGATGAGGCTGACGATGGTTCGCTCGCTCAGATTGCGGACAAGACGCCTCAACGGGGTGTTGTGACGCGCGAGTGCCCCGTGAAAGAGATCGCCGACCGATCGCTCTCCGGTTGTCGTGTGTCTATTGGGCGAAACTGAATCCATGCACCCGGTTCCTCAGGGGATCGCGACGACGGGGACGTATCCGGCATTCTCGACGATTTTCTGGCCGGCCGGGGCGAGTATCCAGTCCAGGTAGGCCTTCACCTGCGGCGAGGGCTCCCCCAGCGTGTACATGAAGAGCGGGCGCGCCAGGGAGTAACTGCTGTTGTGGACGTTTTCCATCGTTGGATCCACCGCCGGTGCGGCGCCGTTCGCCGCAATCTTGACGAAACGGACGCCTTCCGTCTTGTAGCCCATGCCGCTGTACCCGATGGCGCCCGGCGTACGTGCCACGAGTTCCACGACATCCTTGCTGCCCGACATGTCGCGTGAACCCAGCTTGAAGTCCTTCTTGTCGAGCACGTGCTCGCGGAAGTACACGTAGGTTCCCGAGTTGTTCTGCCGGCTGATGCGCACGATGTCGTCATCCGGCAACGTCACACCCAGTTGGGACCACTTGTCGATGCCGCCGCCTTCGCCGAACACGGCAGCCAGTTGCTCGAGCGTCAAGGCGTCGATGGGGTTATCCTTGTGGACATAGATGGCGATGCCGTCGTACCCGATCTTCCACTCCTTGGCGGCTTTGCCGGTATTCTGGATCGCCTGTTCGCGTTCGGACGCCGATATGTCGCGGCTGCTGTTGGCGATGTCGATGATGCCGGTGTCGAGGTCGCGTATACCGACACCCGAGCCGCCACCGGATACCTCCACCGACACATCCGATGCGACATGCTGGTATTCCTCCGCCCACATCTGCGCCAGATTGACCATGGTGTCGGACCCGCAGTTCGAAATCACGGTCTTCTTGACTGTCGGCTGTCCGCTTCCTCCACCCCCGCAGCCCGAAAACAGCAGCGACAGGCACGACAACCCGATACCCACAAACGCTAATCTCCGGCACATAAATGACCCCTCCATAGCAATGTCTAACGCTGGGTTAACACGAGGCTAACGATGGGCTAGCTCTATCAAAACACGCTGCCGACGGCAAGCGCATTTCAGGAAGCCCCGAGAATTGCGATGGCGGTTACAGGTTCGCGCCGTTGGTCGCGATGGTGTCGCGGTACCAGTAGGCGGAATCCTTGGGTGTGCGGACGCCTGTCGCATAGTCGACATGGACGATGCCGAAGCGTCGTTTGTACCCCCAGGCCCACTCGAAGTTGTCGAGGATCGACCACAGGAAGTAGCCGTGCACGGGAACCCCGTCATCGACGGCGCGGCGCAGTTCGCGCAGGTAACGCTGAAGGAAGTCGATCCGGGGCGCGTCATGCACGCGTCCGTCCAGGTGCACCCAGTCGCAGCCGGCCATGCCGTTTTCGGTGATCACGATCGGCAGGCCGTAGCGCTCGTGCAGCAGTCGCGGTCCCCAGTACAGACACTCGGGCGTGACGCGCCAGTCCATGTGCGTGAGCGGCGTGCCGGGCTCGGCAGGCACCTCGTGCGGCGTTCCGTCGGCCCCCGTCCGCACGACCTGTCCGTTGTAAATGTTGACGCCGTAGAAATCGAGCGGCTGACGGATGGTCGCGTAGTCGCGTTCGACGCCGGCGGGCACGTCGGCGCCGAAGACGCGCAACGCGTCCTCGGGGTAGTGCCCCAGCACCATGGGATCGGCGAACCAGGTATTGCTCCAGAGCGTACGCGTCGCGGTCTCGAACATGCCGCGGCGTGCCGCGTCGGTATCGGCGGGCGTGGCGGGAATCTTGACCACGCCGACCGGTGCGATGCCGATGCTCGGCTGTATGCGGGCCCGCGCGCGCAGGGTCTGAACCGCCAGACCGTGGGCGCGGAGGGCGTTGTGCGAGGCCAGAAGCACGTCGGCGAAACTCAACCGAACCCCGGGTGCATGCTCGCCCGTGTAGTGGCCGAGGCCGAGAAAGCACTGCGGTTCGTTCTGGGTCATCCAGTGGCGCACACGATCCGAAAGCCGGTCGGCCACGACGGCGGTGTACTCGGCGAACCAGTCGGCCGAGTCGCGGTTCAGCCATCCGCCCCGGCAGTACAGCGCGTGCGGGAAGTCCCAATGGAAGAGCGTGACCCAGGGTTGCACGCCCTGGGCGAGCAAGGCGTCGATCAGACGGTCATAGAAGTCCAGTCCGGCCTTGTTGACGCGGCCGGTGCCCTCGGGAAGGACACGTGACCAGGAAATGCTGAGACGGTAGGCGTTAAGCCCAAGCTGGCCCATGAGTGCCGCGTCTTCAGCGTAGCGATGGTAGTGATCGCAGCCGACCTCGCCGGTATGGCCCTCGGCTACTTTGCCCGGCCATCGGCACATCGTATCCCACACCGAGGGTCCGCGCCCGTCCTCGAACGCGGCGCCTTCCACCTGATAGCTCGCGGCCGCCGCGCCCCACACGAAATCTTTTGGAAAACCCATGCCTGACTCCCTTGTTTGCTGTGTATCTCCCCGTCGACGCGGACGATGCATCAGCCGCGTCCGCCCGGTCAAGCGGTGCTCTATGGCGATAGGCCGTGACTGATACGGATGCCATGCAAGCCGCCGTTACGCTCCGATTTGGTCTGTTTGATCAGTCGATCGCGCGTGTCGGCCGACATGCCGACACCGGTCAGCCAGGCTTGGGCGGCGTCGCGGTCATAGTGCGCCCAGGTCTGGTAGATCGTGCAGTACGTCTGTTCGCGCGACGTCGCGCTATCGATCGTAGCGGCCCACGCCGCGGCGGAAGCGGGGTCGATGCGCGACGCCGTGCCCGCGAAAGTGACGATGGCGGCATCGCGCGAATCGCCGCGCGGCAGATCGTCGAGCCACACCGCGACCGATTCGATATCGCCCTGACACCAGGCGCCGACCACGGTGCGCAGGGCCTGTTCGCGCAGCTTGTTCTCCGGGAAGCGCTGCACCCATGCGGCGGCGGCGACCGGGTCGGCCTGCGCCCATTGCTGAACCACCGACAAGGCCGCGCGTTCCTGAGCGGCGCCGGCGAGTTGCTCGACGGCGTAGGTGGCCGCCTCCTCAGGCGCCGAGGCCGCCCAGATGCCCGCAATCTGGCCGCATACCGATTCCTGTTCCGTCGCGTTGAGCGTCGCGGCCCATGCGAGCGCCTCGCGCACGTCTTTCCTGGCCCAACTGTTCGCGATGCTGGACAACACGCTCTCCCGCGCGCCGTCGGCAATCTTCGGGGCGAACCTCGCGGCACCCTCGGGGTCGTACTGCGCCCACTGCTGGGAGATCGAACTCAGCGCTTGATCGCGCGCGGCCCCTTCCGGCAGCAGATCCACCAGTTTCAGCGCGGCGGCGACATCCGTGCGTGCGATCATGCCGGCCATCTGCTGGATGGCATCGGCGCGCACACGCGTCGATGGCAGATTTTCGAGAAAAGCGACGGCGACGGCCGAATCGACGTTGCTCAGCGACCAGGTCATGGATTGAATGGCGTTGATCTTGGCGATGCCTTCCGGCAGGGATTGCACCCAGGCCAGCGCCGCAACCGGTTCGTGCTGCACCCATGCCGACGCCAGTTGCTGGATCGCCTGGTTGCGCGTGAGCCCGGCCGGCAGATCGGTCAACAGTGCGATGGCGCGTTGAGGATCCGTGTACGCCAGCGCGGACAAAACCTGCTGCATAGCCTGGCGCATGGAAGGATCGGATGGACGCTCGCGCACCCAGGCCAGGGCCGCCTCGGGATCGGCCGCGAACCACATCGATGCCACCGATGCCAGCGTCTGGCTGCGTTGCGGACCGACCTTCAGCGACAGCGCATGCGCGGCGGCCTCGGCGGGGTTCGATTCGGCCCACTTGGCCATGATGCCCTGTTCGCAGTTCTGCTTCACCGGTCCATCCGCGAGCGTCCCGACCCATGCCAGCGCCGCGCGGGCATCGCTCGCCGCCCACTTGGAGGCGGCCGTTCTCAGGGCCAAGTCGCGATACGCGCCGGCGGGCAGCGATTGCGCCAACTCGATCGCCGCGAGCGGCGCCTCCGAGGCGAGTTCGCCGATGACGGTGTTGAGGCAGGCATCGCGCACGCGGCCGGCCGGGAGGCCGGCGACCCAATCGGCGGCGGCACGGGCATCGACGGCTGCCCAACCGGCGACAAGTTGCATCGTCAGGGTCTGGCGCTTGCTTCCGATGCCGAGTTCCTCCAGATAGCGCAGCGCTCTGGCAGGGTCGGTCTGCACGAGCTTCGGCAGCAGTTGGGCGATGAAGTACTCCCGGTAGTCCTTGCGCGGCACGGCCTCGGCGATGGCGATGGCGTATGCCGCATCGGCGGGCGACACGGCCTGCGCAAGTTGATCCAGCGGCTGGCAGCGGCGTCCGATGGGCGTCCGCATCGCCACATGCAGGGCTTCGGCAATGCGTTCGCGCGGCATCCACACGAGGTAGTCGTCGATGCGGGCGCCTTTTGGTGAACCAGCCGCGCTGGGCGATACGGAGGTCTTGGGCGTGCTCGTGTCGTTGGCGCCACGACCCGCGGCGGCGGTCGCGGGCGGCAGGCGAGCGACGCGCTGACGGAACGTATCCGCCGCCGCGGGTGTTGTCGCGGGCACGCCGTAACGCGCCTCGTCATCGACGCCGACGGAGTAGCGTCCGACGGCGATGCCGATAAGGAGGCTTGCAACGAGTCCGACAATCAACGCCGAAAATCCACGTGTCATGGCGTGCAACCGTACCTATGAGATGCCAGGATGTCGATGCCATTTCCCTGTCGCGTCCCTGTCG
>CAYYJS010000008.1:0-84877 GCA_964472315.1 uncultured Victivallales bacterium
CGCCGTGGCGGATGAAAACGCAACCGCCTTGCTCGAGTTGGCGGATGAGGTCAATCCGTTTCATGCGAACTGAAGTTCCGCAACATGCCGAACGTGTGGGATGGATCCACTGGCAAGATCCTCATAAATATCCTTCAGATTCTCCTGAAGTTCTTCCAGCGTTTCGCCTTGAGTCATATAGTCAGGGTACTCTTCCAAGTGCCCCATCCACATATCCCCATCTTGCCAGTACACATACCGCATCGTCTTCATGTCTATAAAGTAATCTTTCTATCCTTGATTTTCAACAATTCTTATAACCCAGCGCCTGAAACCTCGGCGCGCTCCGCGCCGCAGTGTTGCAGGGGCATCTGGGCGTCAAGGCGTCAAGGGGACCTGTGGCATGGGGCCGCGTCCCGAAAGGACCGGAAGGAGTCAGGATATGCGTTCCCCGAGGATCAAGGAGGCCGGCGCCGGCTACTATCACCTGATCTCGCGAGTGGTGGATCGGCGAATGGTGGCCGCCTGCATCGACCTGAACCCGGTGCGGGCGGGTCTGGTCAAAGACCCGAAGGATTACCGTTTCAGCAGCTACGGGGCGGCGGTTGCGGGGGATCGCGCGGCACAGGCCGGAATCTGTCATACCGTGGCGAGCCTGGGGGAGACGCCGACCTGGACGGATGCGGCGGCGCAATACCGGAAGCTGCTCTATGCGGCCGGAGCGCCCAAAGCGCTCGATCCCAACGGCCACCCCGTACGACGCAGCTTCTCACAGCCGGAGGTGGAAGCGGTCGGCAGAGCCGGAGGAAAGCTGCCGATAGGTGCGATGCTGCGCTGCCGGGTGCGCTACTTCACGGATGGCGCCATTCTGGGCAGTCGGCTATTCGTCAACGAAGCCTTCCAGCGCCATCGCGCGCATTTCAGCCGGGCGCGACAAACCGGCGCCCGACCGATGATTGGCGCATGGGATGGCCTCTGCTCCGCACGACGCCTGCGGCTGGACGTGATGTCGCCGCCGCCGATCGGCTGACGGCACGCCCGGCATGGCCGCGGCACCTTCGACGCAGACCGTCCGACCGGTCTGACAGTAGCGGTCCGCCAAGATCCGGCCATGTCCCAGCCATCGGCACCGCACCAACGGCCGGTGAGCGCCATAAATCGCACGGTTTCGGCCAGTTCCGGGCACTCATCCTCTCACGATCCGAGTCGTTCCACGCCCCACTCGTCAACCCACGCGATACTCGCGCGCAAAAGGCCTGTCCCTTCTCTCGATCCCCTCGCGTTCCTTCAAACACTGCTCCTCCACGGCCCCGACGCCGCACAACCCCTCCTGTATCGCAATCCCCTGACCAATACCTCCTGAGCCTGGCCGGAATCGGCTAAACTGTTACCGATTATGGGAACCCGCCAGCCAGTAAGCCAGTGCAACACTGATTACTGGCTGGCGGGGGGCAAAAAAGCACGTCAAAAAACATTGCAGCTTTCGCTTGTGTTTCATCGGGGGGAGTCATAGAGTTTTCCCACACAGGCGACACAGCAACGGTAGGGTCGCCAACATTGTGCCCTGTGGTGGGCACGCAACGAACGGGAGGGTACAGTATGAAGAAGGCGGTATGTTGTGCGATGGCGCTCGTCGTGGGGTCCACCATGATGACAGGGTGCGCGAAGACCAAGGTGGCGAGCGAAAAATCACCGTTCGATATCATCCAGGAAAAGGCTAACGCCATTACCGAGGCCGGGGGCTTGGCCGCGGTGGGCGTGGGCACATCGAGGACCGTGTCGTTGGCGCTCGATAAGGCCAAGACGCGCGGCCGCGTCGAACTGGCCCACATCCTGGAGACGAAGGTGGATTCGCTGAAGAAGGACTTCAGCGAGGAAGTCGGCGAGGGCGCCGATGCCGAGTACAACGCGTTGTTCACCGCGGCCAGCAAGAGTGTCGCCCATCAGATCCTGCAAGGCAGCGTGCCGAAGGATCTCAAGTATGACACGAAGGACGGGATGACGACGGCGTGGGCGCTCATGGTCCAGGATCCGAAGGTCGTGGCGGACGCGTTTGCCGCGCAGGCAAACACGCAGCAGCACCTCTACACGCGCTTCCGCGCGTCGCAGGCGTTCGCCGAGTTGGATCAGGAGATCAAGAAGTTCGAGGACTTCAAGGCCAAGGACTCCGGGATGGTCGCCCCGTAGTTCGGGATGGTAGTCGAGTCGATGACAGGGGGCTGCATCGTTGGATGCAGCCTCCTTCTTTTTTGGGGAGGCGCGCGACCGGAGGCGAGGCGACTTGCGGCGAGCGTCGGCCTGGCGTAGGTTGTCGCGTGGCGTGAGGGAGCCGGCGTGACGGAAGAGAAACAGACGGAAGCGGTGCGGCCGGCGCGCGTGGCCATGTTGTGGGCCTTGACGTCCGGCCACCGCGGGCGGTTTGCGGCGGCGATGGCGGCGATGGCGTTGGCGACGCTGCTGGCGTACATACCGCCGCTCATCGGACGTACGGCCATCGACCATTTCATCGCGGGCGATCCGCTGGCCGGTCCCGGTTGGCTGACGGCCCTGTTCGGCGACCTTGGCGCGCGGTCGTACGCGGCCCGCGGGTTGTTGTTGGCCGGGCTGGCGATTGTCGCGCTCACCGCGGTCGGAGGCGTCCTTCAATTCCTGCAGAGCCGTTGGGTCGCGGTGGCGTCCGAGGCGATCGCGCGATCCCTGCGCACCCGGATGTACGATCGCGTGCAGCGGCTGCCGTGCCGCTTCCATGACGAGCACGACAGCGGCGACCTGATCCAACGCGCGGGCAGCGATGTCGAGACGGTCCGGCAGTTCTATGCCGTACAGGGCATTGAGATCGGCCGGGCGCTGCTGATGGCGGCGGTGGCCCTGCCGATCATGCTGCACCTGCACAAGACCCTTGGCTTGCTGGCCATGGCGCTGGTTCCGCCGATCCTCGTCTATGCCACGGTTTTCTTTTCGGCCATCCGCGAGCGTTTTCAACAAATGGACGAGGCCGAGAGCGAGATGACCTCGGTGTTGCAGGAGAACCTCGCCGGCATCCGCGTGGTCCGGGCCTTTGCGCGACAGGCCCATGAATGCGAGAAATTCGGGGTGCGCAACGCGGCCTACCGGACCGGTTGGCGACGGCTGATGCGCCTGTTCGCCTGGTACTGGGGCCTGTCCGATTTCGCGTGCCTCACGCAGTCGGGGATCGTGTTGCTCGTGGGCACGCGGTACGTGGCGCGCGGCGAGATGACGGTGGGCACGTTCTACGCATTCTGGATGTACGTGGGCATGTTTCTGTGGCCGGTGCGGCATCTCGGGCAGGTGTTGGCCGACCTGGGCAAGGCGTTCGTATCCGTGGGCCGGTTGGCCGAGATTCTCGAAGCGCCGACCGAGGACACGATCGATGGCATCGCCGTCGCGGCGCCCGGCGGGGATGCCTGGGCGGAGGGCGGGCCGCGGCTTCCCGAGGCGCGCGGGGAGATCGTGTTCGATCGCGTGACCTTTGCGCATGCGTCGGGCGACTGCGTCATCGATGACGTCTCCTTTCGCGTCGCCGCGGGCGAGACGCTGGCCGTGCTGGGCCCTTCGGGCTCCGGCAAGAGTACGCTGGTGAATCTGCTCCTGCGCTTCTACGACGTGCGTGACGGACGTATCGCTCTCGATGGACTCGCGCTTCCCGACTGGGACCGGCGCGCGTTGCGTTCCCAGTTCGGGGTCGTGATGCAGGAGCCCTTCCTGTATGCCCGGACGATCCGCGACAACATCGGTCTGGGGCGGACCGACGCACGCGAGGACGAGATCGTTGCCGCGGCCGGTGTCGCGTGCATACACGAGACGATCAACGGGTTTCACCAGCGGTACGACACGCTGGTGGGCGAGCGAGGCGTCATGCTGTCCGGCGGTCAGCGCCAGCGGGTGGCGATCGCGCGGGCGATCCTGCGCGACCCGCCGGTGCTGATTCTGGACGACGCCTTGAGCGCCGTGGATACGCGAACCGAGCGCATGATCCTGGACGCGTTGCGCCGCCGTCGGGGACGGCGCACGACCCTGGTCATCGCCCATCGCCTGTCCACGCTGATGGCGGCGGACCGCGTGATCGTGCTCGAGCGCGGACGGATTACGCAGGCCGGCACGCCGGCCGGCCTGGCGTCCGAACCGGGACTGTACCGGCGTTTGTGGGAGGCGCAGTCCGCGGACGCGATATGACACAGACAGCCATGCCGTATCAGGAAGAGGAGTACAGCGGTCGTTTCGACCCCGGCGTATGGCGGCGCGTGCTGCGCTTTCTCGTCCCTTACCGGTACTTCATGGGCGGGCTATTCACGGTCGCCCTCCTGACGGGTTGTGCGGAAGCCGGGTTCACCCTGCTGTCGAAAGTCATCATCGACGATGTCGTGGCCAACGGCGCCGGCGCGGCCTTCGGCATGCACGCCTGGGCGCTCGTGTCGCTGACGGTATTCTTTTTCGGATGCGTCTGGGGCTTGATCCGGCTGTCGGGGCACGTTTCGACGGGGGTGGCGCACGACATCCGCGCGGCCGGTTTCGCCCGGCTCCAGGAACTCTCCTTCTCCTTCTACGATCGTCGATCGGCCGGGTGGCTGGTGTCCCGGATGACATCGGACTGCGACCGGCTGGCGCGGTTCATCTCGTGGGGGTTTCTGGACATCACGTGGGGTATCTGCATGCTTGTCGCGATCGCGGTCGTGATGCTGGCGCTGCAGGTATGGCTGGCGTTGGCGGTACTGGCCGTGATGCCCGTGCTGGTGTGGGTCAGCATGCGTTTCCAGAAGCTGCTGCTGGCGACGTCCCGCGAGGCGCGCCGCTGCAATTCGGATCTCACGGCGGCCGTGAGCGAAGGCATCATGGGTGTGCGGACGACGAAGGCGCTCGTACGCGAGGCGCGGCAAGCGGCGGAGTTCGGCAAGCTGGCGGACCGGATGTTCGACGTGTCGGTCCGCAACGCCGTCGTCGGCGCGGCGTTCCGTCCGCTCATGGCGACGATCGCCAGCGTGGGCGCCGCCGTGGCGCTCTGTCTGGGCGGCATGGACGTGCTGTCGGCGTTGCCGACGGCCATGAGCCTGGGCACGTTGATCGCGTTCGTGTCCTACGCCGGTCAGATCCGAGGACCGATGGACGAACTCTCGCGCGTGTTTGCCACCCTGCAGCAGGCGCAGGCCGCGGGCGAGCGGATCATCGGCCTGATCGAGACCGAACCCGAGATCCGTGACCGTGTCGGGTGCGTCACGGAAGGCGCGGCAGTGCCGGCCCGGATCGAATCGATCGAATTCCGTCACGTCGATTTCGGCTACAAGGAGGGCGAGCCGGTGCTGCGGGACTTCGACCTGACCGTCCGTCAAGGACAGACCGTGGCCCTGGTCGGTCCGACCGGCGGCGGCAAGACGACCATCACCGCGCTGGCCTGCCGCTTCTATGAACCGACGGCCGGGGCGGTGCTGGTCAATGGCGTCGATATCCGCGCGCTGGGCCTGCATTGGCTCCAGTCGCGCCTCGGCATCGTTCTGCAGGATCCTCACCTGTTCAGCGGAACGATACGCGAGAACATCCGGTACGGCCGACTGGACGCCGACCCGGCGGATGTGGAACAGGCGGCGCGGTTGGCCCGCGCGCACGATTTCATCGCGCGGCTCCCCTCGGGCTACGAGTCGCAAGTTGGCGAAGGCGGCGTGAAGCTGTCGACCGGGCAGAAGCAGCTCGTCGCCTTCGCGCGGGCCATTCTGGCCGCGCCGCAGGTGATGGTGCTCGATGAAGCCACCGCCTCGGTCGACACGGAGACCGAGCAACTGATTCAGCAGGGCTTGGCGGCGGTGCTCCGTGGCCGCATCAGCCTGGTCATCGCCCACCGACTGTCGACGGTGCGAGCGGCTGACCGCATCCTGCTCATCGATGGCGGCCGCATCGTCGAGCAAGGCACGCATCGGGAGCTCATTGCCGCCCGCGGGAAATACTACGATCTGTGCCGCGAGCAGATGCTCCGCACAGAGACAGCATGACCCGCATGCGCGTGTATACTCGCCAAAAGCGTCATTGTGACTCTCTTCGCTCCTTTCGGCCGAGCCATGGTCAATTGTGGATGTTATGATGCAACATATTGATTATTAGACGTTTAACTATTCACACCAGCGTCACTTAACAAGGTTGGCATGCTGTCTGCTACATACTTCGCGTGATTTACAGCACCAGACCACAACGGAAAGGGTGATCCGATGTCAAAAGTACTAGGAATCGACTTAGGGACGACAAACTCGTGCATGTCCGTGATGGAAGGTGGCGAGCCGGTCGTTATTCCCAATGCCGAGGGCAACCGGACGACGCCGTCAATCGTGGCCTTCGCGAAGAATGGCGAGCGGCTTGTGGGGCAGGCCGCGAAGCGCCAGGCCGTGACGAACCCGAAGCACACGGTCTACTCGATCAAGCGGTTCATGGGACGCAAATACGATGAAGTGGCGCATGAGATTTCGCTGGTGCCGTACGAGGTCGTGAAGGCCAAGAATGGCGATGCGCATGTCAAGATCGGCGACAAGACCTACTCGCCGCCCGAGATTTCGTCGATGATCCTGCAGAAGCTGCGCGCGGACGCCGAGGCGTATCTTGGCGAGAAGATCGAGAAGGCCGTGATCACCGTGCCGGCCTACTTCAACGACAGCCAGCGGCAGGCGACGAAGGATGCGGGCCGGATTGCCGGGATCGAAGTTCTGCGCATCATCAACGAGCCGACGGCGGCTTCGCTCGCGTACGGGCTCGACAAGAAGAAGGAAGAGAACATTGCCGTTTACGACCTGGGTGGCGGAACGTTCGACATTTCGATTCTCGATATCGGCGAAGGCGTATTCGAAGTCAAGGCCACGAACGGGGATACGCACCTCGGTGGCGACGATCTTGACCAGTCCGTCATCGACTGGCTGGTGGCCGGGTTCCGCAAAGAGCACGGCATTGACTTGTCGCAGGACGCGATGGCGTTGCAGCGTCTGAAAGAAGCGTCCGAAAAGGCGAAGTGCGAGCTGTCGAGCGCGCAGCAGACGGATATCAACCTGCCGTTCATCACGGCGGACGCCACCGGGCCGAAGCATTTGAACGTGACGTTGAGCCGTTCCAAGCTTGAGCAACTGACCGAATCGCTGGTCAACCGGACGACCGACCCCTGCCGCCAGTGCCTGCGGGATTCCGGGTTGGCGAGTGTCGACGAAGTGATCCTGGTGGGCGGCTCGACACGGATGCCGCGCGTGCAGGACATGGCCAAGGAGCTTTTCGCACGCGAGCCGCACAAGGGTGTGAACCCGGACGAAGTGGTGGCGGTCGGCGCGGCGATCCAGGGCGGCATTCTGGCGGGCGAGGTCAAGGACGTGTTGTTGCTGGACGTGACGCCGCTCTCCCTCGGCATCGAGACGCTGGGGGGTGTTTTCACGACCCTCATCGAGCGCAACACGACGATTCCGACGAAGAAGAGCGAAATCTTCAGCACGGCATCCGACAATCAGCCTTCCGTCGAAATCCATGTCCTGCAGGGCGAACGGAAGATGGCCGGGGACAACAAGACGATCGGACGGTTCCATCTGGATGGCATCCCGCCGTCGTCGCGCGGCGTGCCGCAGATCGAGGTCTCGTTCGATCTCGACGCGAACGGCATTCTGAACGTGTCGGCGAAGGATCTGGGCACCGGCAAGGAGCAGAAGATCACGATTACCGCCTCCAGCGGCCTGTCCGAGAAAGACATCAAGCAGATGGTCAACGACGCCGAGAAGCATGCCGACGAAGACAAGACGCGGCGTGAGGCGGTCGAGACCCGGAACATGGCTGAGAATCTGGCCTACCAGACCGAGAAGCTGCTCAAGGAGCAGGGCGACAAGCTGCCGGCCGACAAGAAGGCGCCGGCCGAGAAGGCCGTGGAGGAGTTGAAGTCGGCGATCAAGGACAACGACGTTGCCCGGATCAAATCCAAGACGGAAGCGTTGAACGCGGTCATGCAGGCCCTCTCGTCGGAGCTGTATTCGCGGGCCGGCGCCAAGGGGGCGCCGGGCGGCGAGCGGCAGCCGGGCCCGGACGCCGGTCCGGACGGCGGCGGAGCGAACGATGACGGCGGTAAGAAGGGCGACGGCGACGTCATCGACGCGGACTTCGAGATGGTCGACGACAACAAGAAGTAGCATCGTAACGGATGTGGGGAATCGAATTCGCGCGTGGACCAGCGGGTGCTCTGGGGAGTGCCGGGCGCTGGCCGCACGATTGTTAAACCAAACAGCCTGCGCAGTGCGGGCAAAGTAAGAGGAGAGGGTAACGCATGAAGATCAAACCGTTGGGCGATCGGGTTCTCGTGGAGCCGAGCGAGACCGCGGAACAGGTGAAGGGCGGGATCGTGATTCCCGACAGCGCCAAGGAGAAGCCGCAGGAAGCGAAGGTCATCGCGGTCGGCACGGGCAAATTGGACGATGACGGCAAGGTCATTCCCTTCAACGTGAAGAAGGGCGACCGCGTGCTGATGCCCAAGTACGGCGGAACCGAAGTCAAGATCGACGACAAGACCTACCAGATCATCCGCGAGGACGACATCCTCGGCGTGATCGAGTAACCGGACGCGGAACCGAAATCCAGACAGACGAGTAACAGGAGATAGAGAATCATGGCAGGCAAACAGCTCAAGTACGACAGCGAAGCCCGGCAGGCCATTCTGGCCGGTGTGGAGAAACTGAGCCGCGCAGTCAAGGTGACCCTTGGTCCGTGCGGCCGCAATGTGGTGCTCGATAAGAAGTTCGGGTCGCCGACCGTGACCAAGGACGGTGTGTCGGTCGCGAAGGAGATCGAACTTCCCGATCCGTTCGAAAACATGGGCGCCCAGATGGTGCGCGAAGTGGCGAGCAAGACGAGCGACGTGGCCGGCGACGGTACGACGACGGCGACGCTGCTGGCTGAAGCCATCTACCGCGAAGGTCTGAAGAACGTCACGGCCGGGGCTAATCCGATGAGCCTGAAGCGCGGCATCGAGAAGGCGACCGCCGTGGTCGTCGACGCGATCGCCAAGCAGAGCAAGCGCGTCAAGGAGCATACCGAGATCGCCCAGGTGGCCACGATTTCCGCCAACGGCGACACCGCGATCGGCGAGATCATCGCCGAGGCGATGGACAAGGTCGGCAAGGATGGCACGATCACGGTCGAGGAGGCCAAGACGATCGAGACCAGTCTGGACGTCGTCGAAGGCATGCAGTTCGACAAGGGCTACCTCTCGCCCTACTTCGCGACCAACATGGAAGCGATGGAGTGCGTGCTCGAGAGCGCCTACGTCCTGATCCACGAGAAGAAGATCTCGAATCTTCAGGACCTGCTTCCGCTGCTCCAGACCGTGGCCAAGTCGGGCAAGCCGCTGCTGATCATCGCCGAAGACGTCGAGGGCGAGGCCCTGGCGACGCTGGTGGTGAACAAGCTGCGCGGCACGCTGCAGTGCTGCGCCGTCAAGGCGCCGGGCTTCGGCGATCGCCGGAAGGCCATGCTCGAGGATATCGCGATCCTGACCGGCGGCAAGATGCTGTCCGAGGATCTCGGCATCAAGCTTGAGAACGTCAAGCTGGAAGACCTCGGCAGCGCCAAGCGCATCACGGTCGACAAGGAAAATACGACCATCGTGGAAGGCGTCGGCAAGACCTCCGCGATCCAGGGCCGTGTGGCGCAGATCAAGAAGCAGATCGAGGATACGACCTCGGACTACGACCGCGAGAAGCTGCAGGAACGCCTGGCGAAGCTGGCCGGCGGTGTGGCCGTCATCAACGTCGGCGCCGCGACCGAGACCGAGATGAAGGAGAAGAAGGCCCGTGTCGAAGACGCCCTGCACGCCACGCGCGCAGCCGTCGAAGAAGGCGTGGTGGCCGGTGGCGGCGTGGCGCTGCTGCGCGCCCAGAAGTCGCTCGAGTCGCTCGACGTCACGGGTGACGAGAAGATCGGCGTGAACATCATCCGGTGCGCCCTCGAGGCTCCGCTGCGTCAGCTCGTGAGCAACGCGGGCATGGAAGGTGCGCTGGTGGTCGAGGAGGTCAAGAAGAACCGGTCCTCGAGCTACGGCTTCAACCTGGCGACCGGGCAATACACCGACCTGATCAAGGACGGCGTCCTCGATCCGGCCAAGGTGACCCGTTCGGCTCTGCAGAATGCGGCGAGCATCGCCAGCCTGCTGCTGACGACCGAATGCATGGTTACCGAGATCCCGGAGAAGGAGAAGCCGATGCACGGCGGTGGTGGCGGCGGCGGCGGCATGGGCGGCATGGGCGACATGATGTGAGCCGGCCGACCATAATGGTTGACTAACCCGAACGGGGCGCATACTATTGCGCCCCGTTCATTTTCCGCGGGAAGGAGCAATTATTGAATACTGTGTTGTTGGAAACCGCAAGGGAACGCGTACAGAGCATTCCCGTACTGGTGAACATGGTCTCGAAGCGTGTGCGGCAACTGAACTCCGGCATGCGCCCGATGGTCAAGCCCCTGTCGCGCGGCGAGGAGAAGATCGACCTGGTCCTGCGTGAGATCATCGAGGGCAAGCTGACCGCCGAAATCGACTTCAGCGCCACCATGCCGAATAGTCCGGCGATCGATGAGCTCTAGCCAACGGCTGGCGTCGAACCGCCGCGCGCTGCATGACTATTTCGTCATGGAGCGTTTCGAGGCCGGGATCGCGTTGCGGGGCACCGAGGTCAAGTCCATCCGTGAAGGGCATCTGAGCCTGGTCGGCGCATATGCCCGCATCGAGAACGGCGATGCCGTTCTCTATGGCATGAACGTGCAGCCGTACGCCTACGGAAACCGGTTCAACCATCCTCCCGAGCAGGAACGCCGCCTGCTCCTGCATCGCCGCGAAATCGCCACATTGCGGGTGGAAACGGAACAGAAGGGGCACACGCTGATTCCCCTGTCGGTGTATCTGAAGCAGGGAAAAGTCAAGATCGAGCTGGGTCTGTGCCGCGGCAAGCAGCAGACCGACAAGCGGGAAACGCTGAAGCGCGAGACCGCCACGCGCGAGGCGCAGCGTGCGGTACGCGAGGTCAACCGTCGTTCGTCATAATCGTCGGTGTTGTCACGGTGTGGCGCGCCGTTCGCAGTCCAGACTTCGGGTCGCTCGAAAAGGTGTCGGTGGCCAATCGAGAGATGGCGGGTTTCCAGCACTTCGCATTATGCGCATGCGGCGGGTGGACGCCCCTGGGAGCGCGGGCGTCCCGCCCGCAAAACAGACGGATGCGAGCGAAAAGCGGACGAGACGTCCGTGCCGTTGACGAACCCCATCGGCTGCAACGTCAAGTGGGCGGATCGCGATACCCACTGGATGCCCCCGGAAGTCTGCGATCTGGTCTGAGACGCCGTGCCTCACGAAAATGCGAGACTGTGTCGCACGAATGGTGAGACAAGGCGCCGGATATACTGGCATTTGTGCTTGATTTAGCGAAGAACGTGGGTTGTCTGTACGTCGCCTGTCAAGATGGCGTAAAGAAGACCGCGTATGGAGCATTTGAAAAGTCTGGCATGCGCGATGCTACTATAAAGCTGACCTGAGGTTGGCTAGGACCGCAGGATGTCAGCCGAGTTAAGTAGGCGCATTTGTACATCCACAGCCTGGCTGGCCAACTGGCGATAAAAGCTGCGACCGTGAGGTCTGGCCGAGGAAGCCGCGGATTAGTCCGCGGCTTCCTCGTTACTGGGGCGGCGGATCAGAAGAGTTTGCAGAGCGTGAGCAGGACGCCGGCGACGACGGCGGAGCCGATGACGCCGGAGACATTCGGACCCATGGCGTGCATGAGGAGGAAGTTGTGCGGGTTCGACTCCAAGCCGACCTTGTTTGCGACGCGCGCGGCCATGGGAACGGCGGATACGCCGGCGGCGCCGATGAGCGGGTTGATCTTGTCCTTGCAGAACAGGTTCATCAGTTTCGCCAGCAGGACGCCGGCGGCCGTACCGACCGCGAAGGCGACCAGTCCGAGCAGCAGGATGCCAAGCGTGTTGGCGGTCAGGAACTTGTCCGCCGACAGCTTCGATCCGACCGAAAGCCCCAGCAGGATCGTCACGATATTGATCAGTTCGTTCGCCGCGGTCTTGGACAGGCGTTCGACGACGCCGCATTCGCGCAGCAGGTTGCCGAACATCAGCATGCCGATCAGCGGCGTTGCCGAGGGCAGCAGCAGCGTGCACAGCCCGAGCACGATGAAACAGAAGACCACCTTTTCCAGCTTGCCGACATGGCGGAGTTGTTTCATCTCGATCCGACGATCCGCGTCCGTGGTCAGGAGCCGCATGATCGGCGGTTGGATGATCGGAACCAGTGCCATATAGGAGTAGGCCGCGACGGCGATGGCGCCGAGCAGATGCGGGGCGAGGCGGCTGGCGAGGAAGATGGCGGTCGGACCGTCGGCGCCCCCGATGATGCCGATGGCGGCGGCGTCATTGATGTCGAAGTGGATGGCGCTGAACATGCGGCTGAGCCCTAGCGCGCCCAGCAACGCGATGAAAATGCCGAACTGCGCGGCGGCGCCGAGCAGGGCCGTTTTCGGGTTGGCGATCAGGGGGCCGAAATCGGTCATGGCGCCGACGCCCATGAAGATCAGCAGCGGAAAGATGCCCGATTCGATGCCGAAATCGTAGAAGTACCGCAGGCAGCCGCCGGGTTCGGCGATGCCGGCCGTGGGGATGTTGGCGAGGATGCCGCCGAAACCGATGGGGATCAGCAGCAGCGGTTCGAAGCCGCGGGCGATGGCCAGGTAGATGAGTACGCCGCTGACCAGGATCATGATGAACTGACCGGGCCCGCGCGGCAGCAGGGTGCGCTCGTCCCCGTCGGCGTCGGCGCCGGTGTGTGGACTGCGATCCCGGTCCACGATGAAATTGTAGATGCCCGTCGACTTCATGAGCTCGCGCACGGCGACGCGGGCGACCGATTCGCCCGCTACGGCGTTGGTCGCGGGGCCCGCGTCCGCGGCCGTGAGCGCAGCGGCGGGGACCGGCGTGGCTGATGAAGTCGCCGCCGGTACGCGTGTCGCGAAGGCGGTGAGGGCGGCCAAGGCGGCCGTGCAGAAGATGCTGGTTATCAGAACCCGTCGGGTTCGTGCTTCGATCATACTCATGTTGGCTCCCGTCCGTGGATGAAAACGCTCTTGATCGCCGGCGCGATCCGCGCCGATCTCCCGGTGTCAATTGACATAGGCGATTACCTGGCCCGCGGCGACCTGATCCCCGACCGACACGGCGATCGAGCTGATGGCGCCGTCCACGGGCGACTTGATCGGCAGTTCCATTTTCATGGCTTCGATGACGACGAGTTCGTCGCCGGCCTTGACATAATCGGCCACGTTGCAGGTGACGCGGACCACGGTGCCCGGCACCGGTGCCTTGACGGACTTGGCGTCCGCGGTGGCGGCCTGGCCCTTGTCGGCGGGGACGGCGTGGGCGGTGCTGGCGCCTTCCTTGATGTCGATGGTGTAGACTTTCCCGTTAACCGTGGCGGCGGCGCCTTCGAGGAAGATCGCGTACGGTTTGCCGTCCACCGTCACCGTGTAGCCCTCCGGTCCCGGCGCGGCGGCTTTCCGCGGTTCCTGCTCGTGTTTCCTGGCAACCTTGCGGATGCTGACCTTGGCTTCGCCGCGCAGGAACACGATGCCCTTGTCCTTGCAGGTCGCGGCGATGAAAAGGTTCTCTTCGGTCTTCGGCAGGCCCGCGGCATCCAGCAGTCCCGCCGCCGCCTTCAGCCCCTTTTTCGGATCGGCATCGTCGATTTCCAGGGGCGTCTTCGTGGTCGGCTCGAGTTTGAGCTGTCGGGCGGCGATGGCGACAATCTCCGGGTCCGGTCGGACGGGGGTCTTCCCGAAATAGCCCAGCACCATCTTGCCGTAGCCTTCGGCGATCTTCTCCCATGGGCCGAAGAGGACATTGTTGTAGGCCTGCTGGAAGTAGAATTGGGAGACCGGTGTGACCGAGGTTCCGAATCCGCCGCGCCGGACGACCTCGCTCATGGCGGCGATACAGGCGGGGTACTTGTCCATCTGATGGTTGTCGCGCAGCATCTGCGTGTTCGCGGTCAGGGCGCCGCCAGGCATCGGGCTCCAGGGGATCATCGGTTCCACCATCGTCGCCTCGGGCGGGAGGAAGTAGTCGGCCATGCATTCCTTGAAGATGGATTCGGCCTCCATGACCTTGTCGATGTCGATCCCCAGGTCGTAGTCGGAACCACGCAGGGCGTGCCACATGACGGCGATGTCGGGCTGGCAGGTGCCGCCGGAGACGGGGGCGAGCGACAGATCGATCGCGTCGGCGCCGGCGTCCAAAGCCGCCTTGTAACCGATCACGCCGATCCCGGCGGTTTCGTGTGTATGGAAATGCAGCAGCGTGCCCTGCGGCAGCAACTTGCGGGCCCGACGGATCGTTTCGTACACCGTCGCGGGCACGGAGGTGCCGGAGGCATCCTTGAAGCAGACCGAGTCGAAGGGGATATCGGCGGCCAGAATCTTCCGCAGCACGTGCTCGTAGAAATCGGGGTCGTGGGCGCCGGTGCAGCCCGGCGGCAGTTCCATCATCGTCACGCAGACCTGGTGCTTGAGCCCGGCGTTGGCGATGCAGCGTCCACTGTAGACCAGGTTGTCGACATCGTTAAGGGCGTCGAAGTTGCGGATGGAGGTGACCCCGTGCTTCTTGAACAGGCGTGCGTGCAGCTCGATGACGTCGCTCGGTTGCGAGTCCAGACCCACGACGTTGACGCCGCGCGCGAGGGTTTGCAGGTCGGCGTCGGGGCAAGCCTGGCGGATCTGGTCCATGGACGTGAACGCATCCTCATTGCAGTAGAAGTACAGCGACTGAAAACGCGCGCCGCCGCCAATTTCCATCCAGGCGATGCCGGCGGCGCGGGCGGCCTCCAGAGCGGGTAGGAAATCGCGGGTCAACACACGCGCCCCATAGACGGACTGAAATCCGTCGCGGAACGCCGAACACATGACCTTCACCAGTTTCTTGCTCACAGTGTCCCTTTTCTCCTCTTCTGCGTTATGCGATCGCGGTTCGCTAGCGTTTGCGGAATGCGGCGATCGCGGCGATCGCGGTGGCGATGGCGGCCGATTCATCGGGTCGGATACGTTCGAGTCGACTCTTCGCTTCGGCGGCAGGCGCCAGCGCCCCGGCGTACTTGTGGAACACGGCACCCGTCGCCTGCATGATCAAAACCATGACGGCGAGGAAAATGAAGACGGTGCCCATGCCGACAACCATGAGAATCAATCCATGCATCATCATTTTGTGAAAATCCTCCAAACGTGGAACCCGGAAAATCGGTCCGTGCGTGTGGCGCAGCCGCGGTACGGCCCCGGGGCTGTCGATCGAGCGGGAAGTTATAGTGGACGCCGGTGCGTTCGGCAAGCGAAAGACATGCTCGCGCGGCAATTGCAGCCATGGCTCCCGGACCCCACGGATTACGAGCGGAAGATGGATTCCCGATCGCGGTCCGTTACGGCTCAGCGCGACAGCATGACGACGCCGCAGGCGATGAGGACGAGACCGCCGAGGATGGGGAGCATGGCGGACATGGCATGTTGGCGATGGGGTTCGCCGCCGCCGTGCGCCAGCCAGCGGACGATCAGGGCGGTGCCCGCGACGGCCAGGATGCCGACGCCCATCAATGCGGCGGCAAGACCGAGGCTGAAACTCGCCAGGCAGGCGAGCCCCAGCGCCGGTTGACCGAGTTGCCAGGCCATGAGCAGCATGATAATGGCCGCGGGGCAGGGGACAAGGCCCCCGCTTAGGCCGAGGGCGAGGATGTCGCGGTTTGCCACGGGGTTGCGCGATCCCGCGGACAGGGAGGCGCCCGGTTCGTCGTGGCGGTGCGGGTGGACGTGCCCGTGTCCGTGGGTGTGCGGATGTTCGTGGTGGTGCGCATGCCCGGCGAAGCGCCGGCTCAGCAGACGCGACAATCCGAGGCGGATCTGATTGACGCCGACGAGCAGGATGATGACGGCGCCGAGTGGCGCCAGCCATTGCGGATAGACGAAGCGGTCCTTGAGCAGATAGGCGGCGACGGCCACTACGAATACGACGGCGGTGTGGGTAAAGGTGACCGTGGCGCCGATGAGGACGGCGTCGGTCCATTTCGCCCGCATGCCGATCAGATAGGCGCTGACGATGGTCTTGCCGTGGCCGGGTGCAAACGCATGCATGGCGCCCCACCCGAGGCACAACGCGATCGCCAGCGCCCAGGATACGCGCGACAGAGGCGGTTTGAAGAGGTCGAACACGCGCTGGCGCAGGCGACCCTCCGCGGCCCCTTCGTCGTTGCGCGGGCGGGGTCGCGCGGCAGGCGCGGTTGTCGGTTCCGCGCCCTGGCGGAGGTCGGACGGCGCGGTCGCCTCCAGGCTTCCGGAACCGAGCAGCAGGGTGGCATCGCGTACGATCGGGATCGCGTTGGTGTTGTCGATGGGGAGTGTGATGTCCGGCGGCGGCGGGATGTCCCGGTCGGAAGGGACATCGGCCGCGAGCAGTACCCAGGGCGATTCAGGTGTGCCGACTACGATTTGCGACATGTTCTGCTGCTGGCCGAATTCGGCATGAAACCGTACGGTTACCGGTGTCGTTGCGTTGGTTGTCCAGTCCGGCCAGGGGGCATGGAGTGTCCATTTGGTTCGAAACGTCTTCTGCCCCGCTTCGCCGTCCGCGAGGTAGGCCGTGACGGCCTCGTCGAGGTTGGTCGGCGCGTACGGACGCGCGTCGCTGCGGTGTGTCTGGTTGGTGAAGGTGACCGAAAAGCGGGCCGGCAGCGTTTCGCGGACCTTGCCCAGGTAGTCCGCCATCGCCGCCGCATCTGGAAAGCCATCGTGATCCTTGTCGAGCCGCGCGACGATGACGGCCGAGAGCAGTTCGCCGAAATGTTCGTCGAACTCCGCCTTGAGCCGGTCCTTCTGGGGTGTCAGCCGGATATAGTGATCGATGCCGACATTGCCGAAGGCGTGGGCCCAGGCGTGGACGGGCATGGCGCACATCGCCGCGATCGCCAGGTGTATGCAGCGCATGGCCATGGCCTTCGGGTGTGGCGTATCGGTTGCGGTCGACGTCATCATGCAGGTCACGGTAGCAGTTCGAGGCGGTAGAAGCGAGGGGAACCCGGCGGGAGGGGCGCGGGGTCGCGGTAGTCGAGTGTGGTGTCGATGGGCGTGGCGCGGGTGCCTTGCTGATCCGGGGCGGCGCCGGTCGGGGCGTTGGTCCAGTGGGTCATGTTGGTGCCCCGCATCACCCGGTAGGTCAGTCCGGCGCGCGCGTCCCATACGAGGCGCGGGGCGGTGTTGCTCAGGGCGAGCGTCCGAATGTGCAGGTAGTCGGCGCTGTCCCACCAGTCGGTCCGGGCGGCCTGCTCGTCGCCGTCCGATGCGCCGTCGCCATCGGAATCCGCGCTGCCGGGCGCGCTGCCGGCGGCGATCTCGATGCCGTCGGGAATGCCGTCGCCGTCGGTATCCATGGCGCCGGGGTCGGCGCCGTAGCGGCGTTCCCGAGCATCTTCGATGCCGTCGGCATCGTTGTCACGGAGGGTTGACATCGACGCGAAGGCGGTGTTGTCGGCACGAGAGGATTCCTCGAAGGTGGCGGAGGGGTTGACGGTGAAGACGATCAGTTCCGCCGCGTTGACGAGTGTCGTTGGAGCGAGCGCCCAGACGTGGCTGCATGTGACATCGCCGCCGGGTTCGAGGCTTGTAACCGCGAGATTGGCGATCATCGAACTGCCCGACGGAGAGGCCAGGCTGATATCGACGGTTGTCGCCGGCGTGGCGAAGCGGCCGGTGTTCGTGACCGTGACGCCGAGGAGGCGGTTTGACGAACCGACAGCCACGACAGGGAGAGCCTCAAGCGCGAGATTGGGGCGGAACGGGGTGGTGGAGAAGTCGTTATTGCCAAGGACGGGATCGGCCACATTGGCGTTCACGTTGGAAATCGCCAGATTATTGGTGATGCTCCAAGGGACGGATGCCGTCCATGTATGGCCGGGATTCAAGGTCGCGCCGAGCGAGACCGAGCCGATGCGGAGATGGTTGAACTGCGGCAGCAGCGGCTTGAATGCTGTGCCAATGTGGAACGTCGCCGTCGCTCCGGCGGCCGGCAGGATGCCGTCGTTGCGAATGGTGGCTGACAGCGTTGCGCTGTCGCCCGGCCCCGCGTCCGGCGGCGCGAGGGCGATGGTGTTCGGGACGACCGCCAGGTCGGATGCCCATCGGAATTCGTCGCATGCGACGCTGCCGCCCTGCAGCGCATCCGGGTTCTGTGCCGTGTTGCGGTAATTGACGGCGCGCCCCAGCAGGAGTCGGATCCCGGGCACGATGGCGACCGACGGCGCCCGGTCCACAGCGTTGGCTGCGCCGGACACGGGCAACGCGTGGTTGGGCGGCGTCGTTCCGCCATTCCAGTACGTCAGGAAAGGCGTATCCAGGAAGCCGTCGCACCAGGCCACGATGCCGGTCGTGCCCACGAAAGCGGCGTCGAAATCGGAGGGGAGCGCGATCGCCGAGGCGGCGACGATGACGGTGGTCGTCGGGGCCTGGGGCGAGGTCGCGCCGACGATGGCACCGTCGCGCCGCCAGACCATGGCGGGCGAGCCGCCGCCGGCCGTGGCCAGAACGGGGTGGTCGTCCTCGACGGCGTCGTTGGTGAGCTGCGCCGGGGCGCTCCAGGCGCCGTTCGTGTAAGTCAGCAAGTACAGGTCGCGGTCGGCGCGTGTGACGAGGTCGCCGTCGGCATCGAGCGTATAGACCAGCGCGCCGGACGTGCCGTCGAACGCGATATCGTACCAGGGGATGCAGCCGAGTCCCGAACCGGCGGTCGCGGGCGTCGACCATGTCGTCCCGGTACGGATGCTGAAGAGGATCGCATTCGGCGCGGCGGCCGTGCCGAGGATGTTCTGGGCGTCGTTACGGATCCAGGTCAGCAGGATCGGGCCGCTGCCGGCGCCGGCCAGCCTCGGCGTGCGGTCGAGCACGTTGTTGGCGGTCAGATTGGCGCAGGCGAATGTGTTGCCGACATTGGTGGTGGCCCCGACGGCGATCTCGCAGATGCCGAGCGCGGTCGAAAGCGTGTCATTCGTCGTAAGCGCGCGACTGAGGTTCTGCCAGGCGGCGACGATGGTGCCGTCGTCGAGGAGGTGGACCTCCGGCGCGAAATCCGCCGTGCCGTCTTCGGCGATGCCGAAGGGGGTCGTCCATGAGTAGGGGGCGTTGGCGGCCTGTCGCGCGCAGAGCACGCGCGAGCGGTTCGCTGTGTTAGTTCGGGATGTGTTGTCGTCCAGCCAGAGCATGACGGCGGCGGTGCTGTTGGCCGCGAGCGCGGGGGTCGGATGCCGGTAGAAGCAACTCCACTCGGCATCCTCCCGGGGTGCCGCGCCGTCGCCGGGGCGGTCGTCCGACGCCTGTTCCGACGCGGCTTCCAACGTGCCGGTTGTCGAATGCGCGGCGTTCAGCGTGTTCGATGAGACCACCCATCGCATCACCACCTCGGAGGCGGCGGCCTTGGCCGTGACCGCGACAATCTGGGTGATAGTGCCGGAGGGGCGGAATGCCGCGGCGATCGAGGCTTTGCCCTCCAGCGTGGCGTCGATGTCATGCATCTGGGAAAGACGCGCGGCGCGTGTTCCTCGCAGGGCGATCTCGCACACGAGGTTGCTGACGGCGACACCGGGGCCGTCGGCGCCGTGCGGCCAGTCCAGTGCGACGGGCTGGGTCGGCGCGGCGGGGTATCCCATGAGGCGCATGTCGTTCGTGGACGAACCCGTGATGCGCAGATTGCCGAGGTCGACCGGGGAAGGCAGCGACAGACGCGGCGCCAGCCGACCAGACCAGGCTTGCCTGGCCGGATCGAACAGGGCGGCCAGAGTCGTTGTCAGCGAAGGGGCGATGACGTGGCCGGCGAAGCGCATCGCGGCATTGGTCGCGACGGGCGTGGTGTCGGTCAAGACGCCGTTCGCGATCGTGGCGTCGTCGAGGCGGGCATCGAGGCCGAGGGTGAACGGCTGGCCATCGGCGTATGGGAAATCGGGACTGTCAAGCTCGGCGAGGCCGACATCGAAGAGACGGAGCGTCAAGGGATCGAGATCGTAGACCGTCGGTTGCGGGGCGCGGGCGTGGGCGGCGGCGGCGCCGAAGGGGGTGGGGGCGATCGACAGGTTGACGGGGTATGGATCGGACGGACGTCCGTCGCCGGAGACGGCGGTCGCGACGATGCGGGCGCCGGGAGTCAAGGCGCCGACATCCAGATCGAACGTATTGCCGGTCGTGGTGTGACTGCCGTTCGGGGTGACGATGCGGAGGTGTCCGGGCGGATTCCCGTTCCAGAGGATCGTTGCCGTGAAGGTCATCGGGTTGGCGGCGCCAGGCATCGCGAGGCCGGGTCGGATGCCGTCGCAGATTGGCGCGGAGATGTCCTGGACGATCGGGCGGGCGCGCCCCTGGGTGGAGAGCACGGTATCGCGCGAGTGGGCCGTGTAGACGGCGCCGCAGCGGCGGACGGTGCGGAATCCGACATCCGGGGCGCTGACCTGCGTTGTCTCCGCGCCGGTACGTGCCGCGCAGCGCAGTCGATCCGCGTCGGCGCCCGCCGCGCCACCGCGCAGTTCGCGCCGACCGATCGCAGGGTCTTTCGAGCCGCCACGCGGATCCACCTGCGGGTTGGCGGAGTAGTAGACCGGGTCATCCCAGTCCCAACACCATTCCCACACGTTGCCGGCCATATCGTGGAGTCCGAGCGGGTTTGCGGGGTAATAGCCGACCGTGGCCACGAAGGGGGCGTCGGTCGTTTTCCAAAAGGGGTCCCGGCCTGGCGGGCCGCGGTCATAGTTCCATGAACCAAAACTGTAATAATTGGCGTTATCGTGCGTAATCGTGTCGCCCCAATGGAATCGACGACCTTCGATGCCGCCCCGGCAGGCTTTTTCCCATTCGGCTTCGGTGGGCAGGCGATAACCCGAGGCATTCCAACTGCACACGATGCTCGGACCATCGTCGTGACTGCCGGAGCGGTAGGTCTGGGCGTTCAGGGTATAAACGGGGGTCAGCCCCGCCAGTTCGCTGCGCGCGTTGCACCAGCGAATGGCGTCCAGCCATTGAATGTCGCCGACAGGCTTTTGGGACACCTCCGGCGTCTGGCTCCACTGGAAGGTGTAGCCGTTCGTGCCCGCCCAGTCGAAGACCTGTTTCCAGAGGGTGCGTGTGACTTCGTAACGGTCCATCCAGAACGCGGTCAGGGTCGTGTCGTGTACCGGGCGTTCGTAGAAATCCTCTTTTTCGGGGATCGCATCGCCCATGGCGAACGGGCCGCCCGGGACGAGCACCATATCGACCGGCGGCATTTCCGGTTCATCCTGGGCGGTGACCCAGGCGCGCGCCGTCGTGGAGGATTGGTTGTTCCAGTCGGCGCCGGCATTCCACACGATGTGGCGATTAGGCGCGGGCCGGACGCTGCCATAGCCGTCGCCGCTGAAGGTCGAGGCCGAAATGAACGCCGCATCGACAAGCACGGCGGCCGACACCGAGACGGATGCGCTATCGGCATCGCTCAGATCGTACCAGATATCCACAAGGCGCGAGTTGTCGCGCGGATACATGCGTACATGATCGACGCGCGGCCCTGCCGCAAGCAGACACGACGCAAACGACAAAAAGCTGACCCAAACCAGCACAACGGTCGACTTCATATCGAATCCGTTCCAGCGTTAGCGGTTCAGCCGGGATAGGTTCACCGGAATGCCGCCCATCGTCGCCAGACAGGATAGGCGCATCCCGATCGCCTTTGTCCATCGCCGGCCTTCGCCGACGAAGACTTAATCTGAGGTGAAGCATGACAGATATGCGGCATGGTGGTCAAGACGGATGTTGCAGTTAGTGTTGATGTACCGATGCGACCATTATGCGCGCAGGACGCGTGCGGTTCTCTTGGGCGAGTTGGTGGAAGCATGCTCATACCTCATACGATTTGATTTGTAAGAATCTGTAGTTAAGCAACTTGCGATAACATGTCGTGATATGGCACGTTCTCTGCTATTACATTGCCGTCGACGTAGGCTTGATTGTTGGAGGCAAGAGACCAATGAGTTGTGGCGATGATGCAGGAACCCGATGCGTAGCTGCCAGATCTCGTATCGGGTGGGTGGCGATAGTGCTTGTCGTCGTGGTGGTGGCAGGGGTTGGCATGTGGCTCGCGCGAAAGCCGGGGTGCGGGTCCACATGCGGCGCTGTGCCGCCCGTCGACAAGGCGCAACCGTCGCCCTCGGCATCGTCGGAAGCCACGAACGGCGCGATGCGCGAGTTGACGGCGGAGGAAGTCGCCGGAGTGCGGGGGCACGAGGATCGACTGCGGGAAATCGCCAGGCAGACGACGGCCTTGTATCGGGAGATGGCGGAAGCGCGCAAGGTGGCGTCGGAGTCGCCTGAGGAGACGCGCGTGCGGGAGGAGACCGAGGCGTTGAGGGTTCGTTACGAGCAGGCGTTCAATGGCGTGGCGGGCGTTTCGGAGTTGCGGGAGAAGGGTGCGGCGCTTCGGTTGGAGCGGGACGCGGTTTTGGCGTCGAACGTGACGCTGCGAGCGGCGATCGGCCCGTTGACGCCGCCCGACGAGGCGTTGCGCGCGAAGCTGCGGGCCACGGACGCGCGTGTCGGCGAACTCGACGATGCGATCGGCGGGGTCAACCGTCAGATCGAGGCGCTGAAGGATGCGGCCCTGGCGGCTGACGTTGGAATGGCGGAGATGCGGCGTCGGTTGGTGGAGTTGGAGCACCTTGCCGAGTTGCGGCGGGGTGAGTCGCCGCGACTTGCGGAGCTTCAGTCGCGGGCGGCGCTACTTAAAGAAGAGGCTCGGACGATTTCGGAGGCGGTTGCCGGCATACGTGCCAGGGGCGTGATGCCAGGGGCGGTCGGTGACGCGGGAACGCGCTAGCGAAGCTGCGATAGAGAAAGAGGCGACACATGGCGATTCGTGGGCTGATATACGGGATAGTGGTTGCCGCGATTGTGTTCCGAGGGGTGGCCGTTGGCGTTGAAGCGACACGGCGGCCGGTGCAAGAATTGAGCGCGGAAGAGCGGGAGGCGCGGGTCAAGGCGCACCGGGAGCAAGTCGCCGAAGCGCGGCGGAAGCAGCTTGAGGAGCAGCAGTCGCAAGAAGCCGAGATGCGTCGGATCGTCGATGAAACGACACCGGCCGCGGAGAAGGAGTTTCAGTCCTGGGATCTGGCCAAGGTGCAGGGCGAGCAGGCAAGCGCGAAGGCATGGCTGGACATGTATCCCTCGGAAGCCCGCCGACTGACGCTTGCCGCGGGTGAAGCGCGGCAGGGAGTCATCGCCTCGGATCCGGCGATCGTTCCGATCCAGAAACAGATCGACGACTTGCAGTCGCAAATCTACGACCTTCAGAGCCGCCGCAATACCCTTGTCGACCAGAACGAGACGGTGAAGGCGTCCGTCGCGGCGGTTCAGTCGTTGAGGGACCGGCAGCGTGAAATGGCGGTGTGGGAGCAAAAGCTACGTTTGCGCGCCGAAGTTTTGGCAAAGGATGCCGTACGGACGGATGCCGCGCCCGATGCGGACGTGAAAGGGGAGCCCCATGAGTAGGTTGGAATCGCCTTGCATGCAGGCCTCGGACTGCAGTAAATTTAAGGGATGGTCGGACGAGAACATGTCCGACCTGAAAGCCAAACATAACGCCGAAGGGATGCGTATGAGAAACGAACGTCGCGAAGGCTGGCGGAAGCTCCGTTGGGCTCCCGTTTTGGCCGCCTTGTCGTGTCTGATTTGCGTGGGACCGGCGTACGCCCAGATTGGTCAGTCGCCGCGCGACATCCCGGACTACAAGTTCCTGGTTCACCCCGCCGTTCCCAAGGATGGTACGCATCCGCTGCAGGGCGGCGGCATGGATGCCGGCGCGATCCGCGGGATCATGGAGCAGACGATCGAACCGTATTGGAAGGAGACATCCTACCACACGCCCGACAATACGACCGGCGAAACGCTCAACGGTTTCTATGCGGATACCAAGACGTATGGGTATGTCTGGGTGCCGTGGCCCGCGAACCCGACCGGCCCGCGTCCGGATTCGTATACCGATGTGTATGCGCCCGGGGTCGATCCCAAACCGCCGCGGCCAGTCTCTTTCGGTGGTGAACATAACTGGGAATCGGGTGGGCCGAATGGCGAGCCGCCCGCTCTATTCGGATCGATGCCGTTGGTCGACGGGTACTGGACTCCCGGCGAGCGCTTTTTCGACGGCAACCTGAATGGGGAATGGGATCCGGAGATCAACGAAACGAACACGGTTCCCGATGAAGACCGCTGGGTGGCGCAGAACAAGCGCAACACGCAGATCGGTTATCATAGTGTCGTCGGACTGAACTGGACCGTTGGCGCGCGACCGTTCCCGGCGTACGACCCGCTGCGCGGCGAGGTCTACGCCGACTACAGCGCCACCAGTGTCGGCGGATCGAGCACCGTGATGCAGGAAGGCAGTTCCAACCTCGTTCACACTGTCGATTTCAACACGAATGTCCAGATCTACGTTGCCGATCCGATCGGCAGGACCAATCGGGTTGTCGAAGTAAGCGAGCATGATTTGACGCCGGCCGATGGCAAGCGCTCGTTCGAGGGCGACTTTTTCCATGAGTTCGTGGAGCCCGGCGAAGCGCCGCTTGCGGGCGAACGCCCGGCGGCTTCGCATCTCGATATCGTCACGAACCAGGTGTTCGACTACAACATCGACGGCATGACCGGTTTGCCGCTCGTGCGCCGAGCCTATCACGTGACCTTGACGAACCAGGCGCTGTTTGTGCAGTACGAGCGCTACGAGAATGCGGATGGCACGCCCTACATTGGAGCAACGCCGAGCCCGACCATCGCCCGGATCGTCCGGGTGCCCCTGTACCAGGCGTCGGAGTTGTTCGGCGAGATCGTGACGCCCGCCCTCGTTCTTCTCTACGGTTTGAACCCGCCGGGCCCGGGCGAGAACCATTACTGGGATACGGTCCACCCGACGGCTGGGTTCTGGCCGGCACACCATACGGATGCCGGCGCGTTCGCTCGGTGGGATCCCGGCAGTCAGGTGATCACCTTTGTGCCGGAGGAGCCGTACGAGGACTTCATCAGCTTCTGGTTGCCCCTGCGCGGGATACTGCGGGACGGACGCTGGATTACACGGGTTGTCGGAATCAGCATGCATGGGACCGAACCGCAGGCGCCGAACGCGGCGCCGGATCCTGCCTCCTGGATCACGTACGCGCAATACGTGAGATACTTGTCGAACAACTATCCGGGCGATGTCTCCAGCCTGATCGCGCGGTGCGGCAACGGTGTCTACGACGGGCCGGACAACTTCGGCGATCGAATCGACGCGCGCATGCGGATTACCGGGGACACGATGACGCCAACCAGCTTAAAGCCCGGCACCACATTGACGACGGCCGGCGACCTCTGGGACCCGCATGGCTGGTTCGGATCCTATGAAAACTGGTGGTTGACCACGTTCCAGCAACCGGTGATGCCTGCCAACATCGGCGCCTACGACAATCCGGCCGGCGGCGGATGGTGGGGGTCCGATGCGCTTCCGATAGTCGCCGCCTACCAGACGCCCGAGCAGACTGTTCCCGAGGGAATCTACGAGTTCGTGCTGTCCAATCAGGTGACCGGTGTGAGCGTCACGAATACAGCGGACGACCTGGCTGACTTTATCGCGACCAATGTGGGTGCCTGGGTCGTTTCGCAAGTGATCACGAACACGGGCGTGTGGTATCCGCCGCTGGGCGGAACATGGGACTACGACGGACCGCGCGAGTTTCTCGATTTGCCGTCGTCGATCTACCATCTCGGTAACACATGGCCTGTTCGCGGGCACTACGCCGACAATCCGTATCCGGTGGGTGGCGATCTCAGACTCGGCGAGGTTACCTCGCCGTGGAACAACTCCATATCCGGCCAAGACATCGGGTCGGGGAACCCCTCCGCGGCCGGCGCGATCGGCAACGGCGATGGCTCCATTTTCGCCGGCGGCCCGTTAGCCTATGGCGGGCATGGACAATATACGTATGACGCCTACAACATGCTGAGCCTCGAAATCGCCACATGGCGTCTCGACGGCACCAGTTTCACGGGACCGCGGGCACCCGCGGTGTCGCAGGCCTGGGGCCCGTTGACGCCCGTCCGGTACGGTGGCGACCATCGTGACGTCAACATTAACGGTCTGATCGATCAGGGCGAGACGATTCCGGCCACAAGTCACTGCTACTATGCCGACGATATCAGCCTTGTGGCGGTGACGCCGCCGTCGCCGGACGGCGGATTCACTTCGCCAGGCGCTTTCTGCAGATACCCGTTCAACTGGGACCGCTATGCCGAAGACATCATCGAAGCCTACGACTACGCGGAAGACTACCAGGCCGTGCAGCTCAAGTATCCCGGACAGGTTTCGGATACGCCGTTGACCCCTGTTCCGCAGGGCGCCGTGGGCGTGCCGGTTGCCGGATTCGGGCAGCGTCTGCTGGCGTATGCGCGCGGCGCCCATCGTTCCTCGTATCTTGCCGGTGACGGGCTTTGGGTGGATTTGAACGCCGATGGCATTTTCAACGGGGACTATCTTCTGGCGGATCCCAGCGGCATGTTGGCCGACAGCACGGCCGGCGTGGCGCTTCCGCAGGCCATGTATGTCGACGTGAATGGCAACAGCGAAGTGGATCCCGATGCCGATCTGGCGTGGGTCGACTGGAACGGCAACGGTCGCTACGATTCGGAGCCCGTGCTGGCCGATTCCGGGATGCTGGCGCCCGGCGATCTCGGGAATCCCATCGACTACATCAGTTACAACGCCCAAGTGGTCTACCGTGACAACGGCACGCCGCCGGGGTTCCAGTATGGCGATTATGCGTGGGTCGAGAATTGGGATTATGCCGCAACCGGCGGCGTCGATAATGTGTTCGACGAGACCGACAGTCTGATCCTGAGTTGGGGTGCGCCTCTGGTCGGCGGCGAAGGAGCCGATGGCGTGATCCCGGGCGCCTACTACATTGCGCGCGTGGCGCCGGCAAACGGACTGCCGGACACCGGGTGGCAGCCGGGAGACGATTTGTGGATCGACGACGGCGACGGCTACTACGTTGGCGAGGACATCCTGCTCATCGGGCAGCGGCAGGTCTACCCGACGATCAACGCGCGTGCGCTTTACGATGGGATGGCCGGCGTGCCGATGGCGAACGTCTGGTATGCGGATCTGAATGGCAATAGCTTCTACGATGCGGCCGGAGATGCGCGCTGGATCGAGGGATTCGGCGTCGCGACGCGCTACGACACGGAGCCTATCGTGTACGCGGGGGCGCTACGGGCCGGCAGGGCGGCCGATTACGAGGTCCTGCGGGCGTTTTATGTCGATAGGGACGGCAACGGCAGGGCGACGCTGGCCGCGGATTACGTCTGGATTGACGCGCATGACGGTGTGGTCACGTTTTCCGACGGCATTTTCAACGATGAACGGATACCCATCTACTTTGTCGGCCAGCACAACGGTATCGGTCTGGGAATGGACATCTCCGGGAACACGTTCAGTTCGATGCACATGGACGAGACGCGGCCTATCTCCGGGTTCATTCAGATTGTGCCGCCGACGGCGGTTGTCGTTCTCTCGCACGAACAGGCGCATGATATCCACGGTTGGCCCGACCTCTACGACTATGACGTGTGGGACCCGAATGGCGTCGAGAACCATCCGATCGGCGGTTTCGATTTGATGGCGCGCGGCGGACTGGTACATGGCGTGCCGTCGCTGAAGGCGTCGCTGGGCTGGGTGCGCCCCGTGGATTTGACGGCCGTCCTGCCGCGCGGCGGCGGTCGGCGTACCATCCTGATGTTCCCGATCGAGACCGATGCGGACCAGTATTACGTCATCACGAACCCGGACAATCCGGGCGAGAGGATGTGGTTCTGGTATCAGGCCAACTATGGCAACTTCCCCGGTGTGGGCCGGCAAGGTCTCCACATCGAACACGACGACTTGAGCGGCGGGCGCGACCGCGCGCCGCAACAGCGCCTGAACAACCACTTCACGTGGGACATGGTAGAAGCCGACGGGCTCGACCAGATGAACGATGGCGTCAACCAGGGCGGCAATGACGACGTGTGGCCCGGCACGACCGGCGCCCGCCTGTTCACGGCCGACACCGATCCGGCCGCGCGTTGGTGGGATCAGACCGATATCGGCCTGCGCGTTCTCGACGTGCGGCTGCCGGCCACGCCGCTCGGTCCGATCGAAGTCGACTTCGAATACTACAGCATGGATGCGGAATGGACCTGGCCGGCCAGTGGCGTCGATACCGATAGCGATGGCATCGTTGACGCATGGGAGATCCACTATTTCGGCAACCTGACGACGGCCAACAACACGTCGGACTTTGATGGCGACGGTCTGCGCGACTACGCCGAGTACCTGTCGGATACGGATCCGGGGGACGGGTTCGCCCAACGCGATTCCCGCGAGGACCGTGACGGCGACGGGCTCTCCAACTATGACGAAGTGGAAGTGTACGGATCGAATCCGCAGGATCCGGACACCGATGACGACGGGTTCCTGGATGGCGACGAGGTCAACCGCGCCGTCGTGTGCGGCGGACGCCGGACGACGAGCCCGACCTATTCCCGCAGTCCGATTCTCGAACGATGTCTGCGCGTGGATGCCGTTGGTGTCGACGTTCCGAATATCGATCAACTCAACGGCGAGCGTTACCGTCTGCCGACGTGGACGATCGAATGCTGGGTCCGCCTCGATTCCGCGTCCGAGAGCGGCACGCTGATTCACCGACGGACGCATGACCGGACGGGCCGGATCAACCAACCCGGCGGCACCAACGACAACAGCCAGATCAACTTCTCGCTGCGCGTCGACGGCAATGTGCCGAGCGTTCTGTTCACGACCGAGGGCGGCGTGCGGTACACGGCGGCGGGGCTGCTGCCGATGGAATCGAATACCTGGTACCATTTGGCGGGCGTTTTCGACGACGAGCGTGACAATCTGAAGCTGTTCGTCAATGGGTCGCAGCGGGCGGTCATGGACGCCTTGGAGCCATGCGCGCTCGGCCGCATCTCCGAGACGGTCTATCCCAGCGGTCAGGTTACGCTGGGCGGCGCGATCCGTGGATACATCGACGAAGTACGGATTTGGACCGTCGCCCGCACGGCGCGCGACATCGCGCAAGCCATGGGCGGCTTCGGCGGCGAGCGGATCGATGCTCTGAGGGACGCCGCGTTGCCCGCGGGGTGGCTTGCGTTCGGGGACCGGTACTACCAGATTGTCGCCGCACCGGCGGCATGGAACGTCGCGCGGGCGGCCGCGCAGGCCGCCGGCGGGGACCTCGTGGTCATCAACAGCGCCGAAGAGAACGAGTTCCTGATGACGGCGCTCGAGACCGCGGGTGTTCAAGCCGCGTGGATCGGCGCCACGGACGCCGCCACGGAAGGCGCCTGGCGATGGATCGATTCGTCCCTGCTTTCCGCCGGCTACCGCAACTGGAATGCGGGCGAACCTGACGATGCCGCGCCCGGACAGGACGTGGCCGTGATCGCGGCGGCGAGCTTCGCGCCGCCGGGCGTGACCGGCGTGCGTGGGGCATGGTATGACGTGCCGGGGTCGAGCACGGCCGCCTACATCATGGAGTTTTCGTCGGTCAACGCCGGGCCGCCGGCCCGCTTGAGCATGGCCGGGTGGTTCCCGTTTGACGATGGCGGCGCGGCGCCCTACGAGCATACGAAGCCCATCGCCACATTCCTGGTCGGCGCGGGCGCCACGACGAGCTGGCGGACGACGCTTGAAGATTACACGCATCTGCTCGATTGGCGGTTCTCGCTGCCGTCCACGAACTACGTGGCTGTGACGAACATCACGCCGATGCCATTGCGCGGCGAGCCCGGCGCCCTGTTCAATATCTGGGACGACGATCGCGACGGTATTCCCGATTGGTGGGAACGGATCTGGTTTGGCGGCAACATCGCGCCGAATGACGATCCCGATCAAGACATGCTGTCCAACTATCAGGAGTACCTGATCGACACGAACCCGAAGGATGCCACCATCGAGGGTACATGGAACGATATGGATGGCGATGGGATCTCGGACAGCGACGAGCTGTTGGTGCACGGCACGAACCCGCGGAACAGGGATACGGACGATGACGGTTTCAGCGACGGCGACGAGATCAACTGGTATACGCCGTGCCCCACGAACGGGAGCATCTACAGCAATGGCGTGCCGCGCAACATCACCGACGCGAACTACTCGCGCAGCCCGATGATTCAGCGCAGCCTGATTCTGGACGGCCAGCCGTTGCTCGTGCCCGAGCGCGAGAGCTTCGCCGGGACCAACCGGTTCGACCTGCGCACATGGACCGTCGAATGCTGGGTGATGCCGTCGAACAGCGTGCAGACCGGCGCCATCGTCGAGCGCATAACGGCGCTGGGCCAACGCACGTTCGGACTGCTGGTGTCGAACAACATTCCGACGGTCGAGTATACGACCGAGGTTGGACGTCGCTACTGGGCCGGGCCGCAACGGCCCATTCCGGCGAACGAATGGACACACTTGTGCGGTGTGTTCGACTATGAAAACCACACGCTGGCGCTCTACGTCAACGGCGTGGCGTACATGGCGCAGATGACGATCGAACCCAACGCCATCGGCGGCGGCGAGACCGTGCTGGGTCGCGAATTTTCGGGACATATCGACGAATTCCGGGTGTGGAGTCTGGCCCTGCCGGGAATCCTGGTCGACGCCGGGCGCGACATGTTCGGCGGTGGCAATATCGATTCGAGCCGCACCGTTACGCGCGTGGCCGGCGCGGATCTGGTGTTCCTGATCGACGTGTCGGGCTCGATGGGTGGCCCGATCGACCGTGTCAAGGCGAACATCCGCGACTTCGTGCGCGGCGTCGAGGATCTGGGCGTTTCGGTGCAGCTCGCGGGTGTGCATTACAGCGATCCGCTCGACGGTGGCGGCGGCGCGACGGAAGTGCCGGATGGCGGCGGATTCTATCCGGACACCGATACCTTCCTGGCATCGTGGTTGGATCCGCTGGCTCTGCAGGGCGGCGGCGACTACCCCGAAGACGCCTTGGGCGGCATCATGTACGCTCTCGAAGGAAGCAATTTCGATCCAACCTATCAGGTCGGTGGTCAGAAGGTCTTTGTCTTGGTGACGGATGCATCGCTAAAGAATACCGAGGACGGCGATACCGGCGCCGTGCTTAGCCTGGCCGAAGTGCAGGCAGCGCTGAGAGCGGCCGGCGTCATCGTGCATGTCGTGTCCGGTGGCGAACCGGACGTCGAGGCACTCGCCGATGCTTCCGGTGGTCTGAAATTCGATATCGCCCTCGACGATTACACGCCGATCTTCGAAACCATCGTGTCAACCATCGAGACGAATACGATTGGATACGAACTCCCCGAAACCGCCCGCGTCGCCTGGTATCCGTTTGATGACGGCGGACGCTATGCGGAAGACTACACGCATCTGACGAACTGGGCCTATGCGATCGCGAACGTGCAGTCGCCCTATGGGACCGGCGGTTCGGCGTATAGTCAGGGAGGCATCTCCAATCGCTTCGATTCGACGGTCTACGTCGACATGCCGAACGAGACCGACGATGACGAAGACGGTATCCCGGATTGGTGGGAGCGTCTCCTGTTCAGCGACGTGATGACGGCCGCCTCGACCGGGTCGGTTTCGACCGGCACGACGGCGACCGGCACCGTGACGGTGGCATATGCCGACCCGATGGGCGACGAGGACATGGATGGTCTGCCGAATATCGTCGAGTACTGGGTCGACACGAACCCGCATGCGCGCGATACCGATAACGACGGTGTGCACGACTACGGCGAGGATTATGACCGCGACGGCATCGAGAACGGGCGCGAGGCGTTGTACGGTTCCGATCCGCGTCTCATGGATACGGATGACGACGGGTTGACGGACCAGTACGAAGTCGCGCGGCACCAGTCGCCGACAAACTCGCTGATGCCGTTCGGCGATGGTGTCGCCTACTTTGACGGCAGCACGAATTCGTATGTCGAGATGCCGCGTCAGCGTCGTTTCGCCATGGATTTCTGGGCGATCGAAGCCTGGATCAAGCCGCAGGATCTGCGCGAGGCGACGATTATTGCCCGCTCCGTGGAGCCGGACGTCTACAACTACTATCTGGGCACACGGGCCGATGGCCGCGTCGTTGTTCGGACGACCGCATGGGGCGGGGACACCTTCGAGGTGGTGGCGCCGGCGACCAAGACGCTCGTGCCCGGACAATGGACGCATGTGATGGGTGTCTTCAATGACCTTCAGGACCGTCTGATGCTCTACATCGACGGGCGTATGGTGGCATCGCGCAACATGACGGAACGGCCGGCCATGAATGGCGTGGGTCCGATTCACGCGCGCGTCGGTTCCGGTTTCCGAGGTTGGATGGACGATGTCCGCGTGTGGTACGGGTATCCCGGCAACCGCACCGTGACCGAATTGGCGACGCCGTTGATCGGCGACGAACTTGGGCTGGTAGCCTATTACCGCTTCGACGACGACACGTCGTGGAAGGCGGGCGGCGGCGCGGGGACGAGCCGGCATCCGCGCTGGCAGCGCGGCCAGGTCGAGGATTATTCGATGCCCGGCGACTGGATGAACCAGTGGCGCAACGCCGGTACATTGATCGGCGGGGTGACGTTCCTCGCCGCGCCGGTGGATGCTCCGGTGCGCTGGGATGCGCTGGACTCCGATGGCGATGGCATGCCGGATGAATGGGAGAGGGCCTATGGGCTCGACCCGTTCAATCTGCCGGTCTCTGCGACCGCGTCGACCGGGACCGTGACCACCGGCACGGTCGTATCGGCGGCCGATGCGGCCGATGAAGATTTGGACGGCGATGGACTGTCCAACTACGGCGAGTATCTGGCGGGGACGAACCCCAAGTATACCGATAGCGATGGCGACGGTGTCAACGATGCGATGGCCGACAGCGATCGCGATGGTCTTGCCAATCGTGACGAGATGCGGATCGGCAGTCACCCCGGTCGCCCGGATACCGATGACGATGGCTATCTCGATGGCGAAGAGATACACAAACTGATCCCGGCATCGGCCGACAACTATGGGATACGCGCCGTGCTCAGTTCGCCGACCGAGTCGCGGAGTCCGGAGGTCCGCCGCAGTATGGTAGCCGCCGGCCGCAACATGGCGGCCCCGCACAGCGAGCGATTCGCATTCGCCAAACTGGAGGATGCCGTTATTGGCGGTCCGGTCGTGACGATCACGGCACCCGCTGACGGCGCCGATATCGCCGTACGCTTCACCGACGTGACCGGGACCGTGACCAGTCCGGACAACCCGCTCGATACGGTCATGTTGTTCATCAACGAACGTTTCGTGATGGAGTTCGGGCCCGTGCCCGCGTTCAGCGATACGGTGATCATCAACAGCGGCGAGAATCGGATCACGGTCTATGCGATCGATACCGAAGGCTTGGTGGGCCAGGCTACAGTTACCGTGAACGGCACGTTTGCGCGCGCCGACATCCGTGTCACGCAGACTTGGAACTCGCCGGGCGACCTGGACACGTGGCTGATCGATCCGACGGGACGCCACATGGGATGGACCGCGGGCGGACCGGGGTATCCGGATAACATCGCCGAACGCATGCCGGGCGCATTCCTGGACATCGATGACGTCTCCGGGATGGGGCCGGAAAACATCACGCTTGAGGAACCGAATGCGATTCCGGGCGAATACGAAGTCTGGATGAACAACTTCAGTCACGGCGGGAACCCGCAGTCGACGGTTCGCGTGCTTGTCAATGAAGGTCGCGCCGGCGAGACGTATGTCGAGTTCGGGCCGCAGGCGATGCCGGTCAGGGATTCCAACGGAAACAATCCGGCGGCATGGTGGCACGTGACGACCATTCGGATGCCCGACGGCACGATGGACCCGCCGGGACGTCCCGTGGTTCCGCCGTCGGACATTTCGACGCCGGAGTTGGGCATCACGGTGGAAACCGGTTGGACGGTCGAATGCTGGGTCCGCCCGTCCAACAACGTGCAGACCGGCGCCATCGCGGCCTATCGTATCGATGCGGCGCGCGATGCCTTTGTCATGGGGTTGGCTACCAATCGCCCGTTTGTGCGCCTGCGCTCCGCCGCGGGCACGGTGTACGAGGCCAAGGGTGGCGCGATCGAGGTCGACAAGTGGACGCATCTGGCGTTCGTGTACAGCTTTGAGGACCGCACCCTGCGGCTGCACATCAATGGACTGCTGGCGTCGGCCGTTGCCGTGTTGGAGAGTCGCGACGACGAGTTCGGCACCCTCTTCGTGGATACGCACTTTGACCAGAATCCGGCGAAGGTGTTCACGGGGCTGCACATGGACGATCTGCGCGTGTGGGAAGTGGCCCGCAATGGCGGCATCATCGGCGCGCAGATGCATGAGGTGCGGCCGCCGAGCAAGATCATGACCGCCTACTATCACTTCGACGACGGCGGGCTCGACATCGAGGATGCGACCCGTCGGCTCGATCGGACGTACGATCTGGGGCGGGGCATGATCCCGGATGCGATCCGCACGGCGAAGCCTGGCCCGGATGGGCTGTGGGGCACGGCTGACGATGTTGTCGTCGCTGCCGTTTCCGATGACGAGAACGACTATGTCACCGCGCTTCAGGCCGCTCCGGTCATGGGCTATGCGGATCAGGACGAGGACGGTATCGCCGACTGGTACGAGCGACTGTTCGCCGATGCCGAAGCCGAGGGCGGACTGGTGGCGGGCGAAGACCTGGATACGGACGGCTTGAACAACCTGGCCGAGTTCCTTGTCAACACGAACCCGCGTGACGCGGACAGCGACGGCGATGGCCTGATCGATGCCGAGGAGGACTACGACCGCGATGGGCTCTCGAACCTCGACGAGCAGATACTCGGGTCCGACCCGCGCCTGATGGATACGGACGATGACGGGTTTGTCGACAGCATCGAAGACCGGTATGGCGTGGATCCGACCAATTCGGTCTCGCCGTTCCGCGAGCTGGCGTTGCGGACGTACGGTAACGCCAACAGCTACGTGGAAGCCCCGCCGGTGTCCCGTCTGGCGCAGTCCGGGTGGGCGATTGCCGCCAAGGTCATGCTCCAGTTGCCGGTGACCGCGGGGACGTTCATCCATCGGGAGATCGCGGCCGGCAAGTACAACTATGTGCTCGGCATGGGTGCGGACCGTGTGCCGTACGTGGCGTTCACGGGCGGCGATGGCGCCTATGTGCAGCTTCGCGCGCCGGCGATGCGCGCGCTGCCGGCCAACGTCTGGGTCGATATCCTGGGCAGCTATAACCCGCTGACCGGCGATCTTGAACTGTCTCTCGACGGTGTGCGTGTGGCGCACATGCTGTCCGAAGCGCGGCCGATGACGTTCGGTATCGGACCGGTACGCACGCTGATCGGGCGCGGCATCAACGGATATCTGGATGACGTTCAGATCATGGATGCCGGCGGCGGCACCGTGTTGCTGTACCGGTTTGACGACGCGACCAACGAGGGGCTCGGCACCAGCGCGGTGCAATCGTGGACGGGTGGCCAGGTGCAGGACTTCGCGCCGATCGCGGAACTCGATGCCAACTGGGTGAAGGAGTGGCGTGACGCCGGCACGGCGGTTGGCGTCGACTTCTCGTACTATCCCGAAGTGCTGGGTGGCGGCGATACCGATCGGGATGGTTTACCGGATGCATGGGAGATGCTCTACGGGCTCAACCCCTTCAGTGCCGACACCGACAAGGACGGTATTCCGGACGCGAATGACGATACGGACTTCGACGGTTTGATCAACAAGATCGAGTTCTATGCCGGGACGTTCCCGAACAACCCGGATAGCAACGGCAACACGAAGCTCGACCGGGATGAGGATGCCGACGCCGATGGACTCACGAACTTCGATGAGCAACGCCATCGTTCCCGCCCGGACTTGGTTGATACCGACAATGACGGCATCACCGACTACGCCGAGGTCAAGGGCACGGCGGTGGCCGGTCTGCGGCGCTACTCCCTGCCGGATGCCTCGCTTTCGCCGGGCGTGGCGCGGGCTTTGGAACTGCGCGCGGCCGGCGACCACCTCCGGCTCGAGTCATCCATGCGGCTGAGGCAGCCCGGCTCTTGGACGGTTGACGGATGGGTGTGGCTCGATCCGTCGATGACTGGTGGCAACGTCGTGCGGTGCGGGATCGGCAGCCTTGCCAACTACGAACTGGGCATCAACAGCGAGCTCAAGCCCTTCATCCGGGCTACCGGCGTGCTCAACGGTACACCGTTGACGCCGTTCATCGCCGTCGATTCCGTGGCGATCGCGCGGCGCCGTGCCTGGTACCACGTGGCCGGCTCGTTCGACGCCGTCGCGGGCGAATTGCGCCTCTACGTGAACGGCGAGTTGCGTTCGCAGGTGCAGATGTCCGAAATCCCCGGCATCTACAGCACGGACGGCGCGATCTCGGCGTTCATCGGCGGCTACGGCTTTGTCGGCAAGATCGATGAAGTGCGCATCTGGTCGCGCTCCTTCACCGAAGCGGAATTGCCACGCATTGCCTACCGTGTGCTCGACCACACCACCGACGATCTCGTGGCCTACTACCGGTTCGACGATGGCATCGGCGCCGGCACCGCGCGGCCGGTAGAGGACTTCGCGATCGCGGGCGGCGACTGGCAAACAGGCTGGCGGCATGCCGGCAGCTTCGTCGGCACCGCGACCGTGGTTGCTCTCGGCGCCGACGCGCCGATCATGTCCGGGAACTTCTGCGACAACGACGGCGACCAGTTGCCGGACTTCTGGGAGCGTGCCCTCTTCGGCGACCTGGATGTCGCGTCCGGGCTGACCGACTTCGATGGCGATGGGTTGAGCAATCTGTTCGAGTTCCGCGCGGGTCTGAATGCGGCGTTGGCGTTTACGTTTGCCGGAACCGGGGCGACGACGGCTGACGATCGCGATAACCGGTTGGATTCCGATGGTGACGGGCTGCCGAACTGGGATGAGATGGTCCGCGGGACGCATCCCGGCGACAAGGACACGGACGACGATGGGCTGACCGATGCCGAGGAAGTCACCGGACGTGACGATGCGTCGACGCCTGCGCTGGCCGTGCGATTGTCCGATCCGTTGCGGTCCATGGACCCCCCGATGCCGCGTTCGATGCTGTTCGGCGGGAACAACCGCGTGGTCGTCCGTCCGGCGGATAAGCATGCGCTGGAATCCTGGACGGTGGAGGCTTGGGTGAAGCCGACGGCGGCCACCGATGGTATCGTCGTCCGTCGCGCGACGACGGACCTGCGCAAAGGCGGTACGCCGGTACGCGGCGTGAACTACGAGCTGGGCATCGACAATGTCGGCGGCGAGTTGCGCGCGTATGCTCAGTACGTGGGGCAGGGGCCGTCGGGCGTCGAGACTATTCGTCTGGACGGTGCGCAGACGCAGGAAGTCGGCGACGATATCGGCATTCTGCCGCCGGGAATCCTGGTTCCGGACCGATGGACGCACCTGGCGGGCACGTATGACGCGTCGAATCACGTCATGAACCTGTACCTGAATGGGGTGCGGGTCAGCTATCGTGACGATGCGCTGGTCAAGCCCGCGATGGGACCGGACGTGGCGACATCCGTCGGCAGCGAGTTTACGATCGGCGGCGGCAGCCTTGACAACGCCGGGAATGTCACCGAAGCATTCCGCGGGTACTTGGACGAGATCCGTGTTTTCAGCGGCGCCATCAGCGCGAGCAACATCATGGCGCATGTCCAGGGCCGGGGCGATTTCTACGCCCGGCTTACGAAACCGACGCCGGCGCCGGCGACGGCGCGCGCCGCGGCGATAACGATCGCGACCAACACGGTGGTACGGAACGAGTTGCTTGTCCGATTCCGCGGCAATGTGACGAGCGCCCAGCAGGCTGACATCCTGAGCCGGCTCAATGTCGAAACCCTGCACACGTATGAGCTTCTCCCGATCAAGCATGTGAGGATCACCGACGGCAAGTCGTTCGCCGAGAAGGCCGGGGCGCTGCAGTCGGATCCGGGGGTGCTCTACGCGGAACCGAACTACATTCGAACGATCTCGGCAACGCCGAACGATCCGTCGTTCGATCAGCTCTGGGGCCTTCACAATGAAGGCCAGGGCGGCGGCACCGCGGATGCCGATATCGACGCGCCGGAAGCGTGGGACATATATGCCGGTTCGGACTCGATCCTGGTGGCCGTCATCGATACGGGCGTCAATTACAATCACGAGGACCTCGCCGCCAACATGTGGAAGAACCCCGGCGAAGTCCCGGCCAACGGCGTGGACGACGACGGCAACGGATTTGTCGACGATGTGTACGGTTACGACTTCGCGAACAACGACGGCGATCCGATCGATGACCATGACCACGGGTCGCATTGCGCCGGCACGATCGGAGGCATCGGCAACAACGGCATCGGCGTGGCGGGCGTGAACTGGAAAGTCAAGATCATGGCCGTGAAGTGCTTCACGGCCGCCGGTACCGGAAACGATGCGGATATCGCCCGCGCGATCGAATACGCGGTGAAGATGGGCGCACGGGTCAGCAACAACAGCTACGGCAGCTCCGGATTCAACCAAGCCGTGTACGACATGATCATGATGGCGCGCGATCAGGGACATGTGTTCTGCGCGGCCGCCGGCAACAGCTCCGGCGACAACGATGCGGTTCCGCAATATCCGGCCTCGTACGATCTGGACAACATCATCGCCGTGGCGGCGACGGACCGTAACGACGGTCTCGCGGGGTTCAGTTGCTACGGCGCCACGACCGTCGACCTGGGTGCGCCGGGCGTGGACATCTTCAGTTGTCTGTCTTCGGCCGGGTACGGACTGATGAGCGGCACGTCGATGGCGACTCCGCATGTGACCGGTGCGGCGGCGCTGATTCTGGCGGTGGACGGGGCGCTGACGTACGCCGAGGTCAAGGCCCAGTTGCTCGACAACGTCGACCCGATCGCCTCACTGGCGGGGCGTTGTGTGACGGGCGGGCGGCTGAACCTTGCGGCGGCATTGCCGCCGGTGCCGCCTGGCGGACCGGGCGACCCGGTTGCGGCGGATGGGGACATCGTCGCCTACTTCACGTTCGACGATGGCGGCAGCCATGTCGAAGACTTCACGGCGAGTCATGACTGGCAGGGAAGTTGGGCTTATGTCGGGCGCCCCGTCTCCGTCTCGCTCGATGCGGCGACGGCCTATGCCAATGTGCAGGACACGGACCAGGACAGCCTCCCGGATTGGTGGGAGATCGCCGTCGGTCTCGATCCCTATTCGTCAGATGGTGTCAATGGTCCCGGCGCCGATCCGGACGGCGACGGATTGATCAACATCGCCGAGTTCCGCAGCGATACGGATCCGTTCACGACTGACACGGATCGGAACGGCACTCCAGACCCCAACGAAGACCGTGACGGGGACCGGTTGTCGAACCTTGACGAAATGAACAAAGCGACGCGTCCCGATGTCGCCGACACCGATGACGACGGACTCAACGACTGGGTAGAGGTCAGCAGTGCCTGGAATCCCCGCAGTCCGGCGGTGCCCTACTATCCGCGCTACATACGCAATGACGGGCAAGGCATCGTCGAGGTGGCCGGCATGCTGCCGAACGGCGACGATCCCTTCGGGCTTCGGTTCGATCTGCCGGTATGGACTATCGAGGCGACGGTGCGGCTGCGCGATCTGCCGTCCATCACCGGCAAGGACGCCGTACTTGTCCGGCGGCGTTGCGGGCTGAACAGTTATACGACATTCGAGCTGGGTATCACCACCGGCGACCTGCCGTATATCCGATTCCAGACGGATACGGGGATGGAGCATCTCCTCGTCGGCGAGCGACGGATGTTCAAGGACCGGTGGACGACGTTGACCGGGCGATTCGGCGACCCCGACGCGCACGGGCACATGAAGATGGACCTGTTCCACGACCTGACGCAGTTGTCGCGGGTCATGACCGATGCCGCGCCGGCGCGCGGCCCGCAGTTCCTGCCGCTGCAACTCGCCAAAGATCTTGTGGGCGATCTGGACGAGGTGCGTGTGTGGAATGTGGCGCGGACGGACGAGCAGATCCAGCGCCTGCGGGACAAGTCGCTGATGTTCGGCGAAGACGTGGCCACGTTGGGGGTGCTGCATCTGGATGGGGGCAAGCTGCGTCGGGACGTGCGGCACGATGTCCGCCTTGGGCGATGGACCGTGCAGACGTGGTTCAAGTGCACCTCGCCGGGTACGTTGCTCCAGCGTGAAGCGGGCCTCGCCGACGACGGCGAGACGATCTTCAACTACCGTCTCGATGTCACGCCGGACGGTTACATGCAGGCGATCTTCGACTTCCAGCCCCTGGTGTTCGGTGTCAGCCCGGACGGCGTGATCTTCACCTACTACATGTGGGGCACATTGTACCTGGATGCGACGTCGCGGAAGGTGACAGACGGCAAGTGGCATTTCGTGTCGTTCTCGTTCGACGGGCGCGATGCGATGCTGATGGTCGATGGCCTCGTCGACGATGTGATGACGATTGACCTGAACATGGCGCTGCCGCCGATGGGTTCGGTCGATTGGCATATCGGTCCGGCTGCGGCGATGCCCGCTGGCTACTGGCTGCGGCCGCCGGAGTTCAATATGGCGACGGGCGATGGACTGCTTGAGGCCGGCCTGACCGGGTTCCGCGGCGACTTGGACGAATTCCGGATTTTCCGGGTCGGGTTGACCGAGGCCGAGCAGGAATCCATACGCTTCACAAAGATCTCGCCGTTCATGGATAACCTCGTGTGCTACCTGGACTTCGACGATCTCGAGTCCATCGATATGGATCGTGTGGAAGACAAGGCATCCAGGGGCACGGCGGTCGGGCTTCTACTGGGTGACGTTGTTGCGCTGGAGACCGGGGTTGCCGTGAATTCGCCCGTGCGGTTCTCGCCGGTCGATATCCTGGCGCCGATGCTGCCCGGTTACTGGTCCATGGACGATGGCTCGTCGTACGGTGGCGCGGGCGAAGTGGGCAATTTCGTGCGGGCGCTGGCGATGGAGCATAGCGGCCAACTGCTGGACCGGGCGCATGTCGATTTCGTGGCGGCCACGCGCTACGAGAATCCGTGGCGCGAGGACTCCGACTCCGATGGCATGGCCGACTGGTTCGAGCAACTTTACGGGTTCGACCCGAACCGATCGTTGACGCCGGATACGCAGGAGTTGCAGTGGGATGGCGACTTGGATGGTGACGGCATGAACAACTATCAGGAGTATCTGGCCGGCACCAACCCGCGGAATATCGATACCGACAATAATGGGGTGATGGACGGGGATGAAGACAGCGACAGAGACGGTCTCGTGAACCGTGAGGAGTCCGCATACCTTTCCGATTCAAGCCTTTCCGACACGGATGACGACGGCCTTTCGGATCTGGCCGAGCATGTGGCGTTTACGGATCCGTCCGATGCGCTGTCGCCATTCATCCGTCGGTCGCTGCGGATCGATGGTAGTCTTAGCCAGTACATGGAGATGCCGGACCAGTTCCGCTTCGGCCTCTCGGAATGGACCATCGAGGCGTTCGTATGTCCGGATGCGGGTTGGACAGGCGATGGCGACATCGTGCGCCGTGAAGTCGCTCCGGGCACACCGAACTACCTCTTGCGCGTCAACAGCGGGCGGCGCATCGTGGCCGGGTTCGGCACGACGTTCGTTACCAGCGCCGTGCCATTGACGGCTGACGGAACGAACTGGACACACCTGGCCGCATCGTTCGACAACACGACGCAACTGTTGCGGCTGTACATAAACGACCAGGTGGCGGCCCAGCGTGTCTGCGGCGCCTCGCCGGTCGCGTTCGGTCGCGGTCCCATGTGGCAGCGTATCGGTCAGGGCTTCGACGGCAAGCTCGACGACGTTCGCATCTGGGATACGGCGCGCTCGCCGATGACCGTGACGCTCAGTGGCGAAGAGTCCGCGCTCGTGGCGAACTACCGTTTCGATGACGGCACCTCGTTCGCGGGTAAAGGCGGCACCAGCGGCAATGCCGCGTGGTCTTGGGGACAGGTGCAGGACTTTGCCGTACCGCGGGCCGATTGGCTGAATCTTTGGAGGAATGCCGGTACGCTACGCGGCGGCGCCGCGCTGATCGACTATGCCGTCTTGTGGCGCCCTGTAATCGGTGCGGATTCCGATGGCGACGGCATGCCGGACCGGTTCGAGCTCGAGTATCCGGACCATCTGTTGCCGCTCGTGTACGATGCTCATCTGGACGGGGACGGCGACGGGTGGAGCAACCTGGGCGAATACATGCGCAGCTACATTACGAATCTGATTCCGACGGATCCGAGCATGCCGCTCGATCATCCGGTGCCTGAGGTGACGTTGCGCTTCCGGTATGCGGGCGCGGAAGCCGTCGGTGCGCCGATCCGAGTGGAGGCGTTCAGCACGCCGTATATGGACGGCATTCCGGATGCGGTCATCACGATCGACAGCGCGGCGGCACTGTGGCCGGCCCCGTTTGTCACGAATGCGCTTGTCTGGGACGAAGGCCATCTCGTGGAAGGGGATAACTGGCTGTTCGCGATCATGGATGTAAACGGGAATGGCACGTGGGATGCCGGGGAGCCGGCCGGGCTTGCGTCGAGTCAGCCGATCCCGATCCATTACGGCACGGTGCCGGAGATCACGTTCAATCTGACCGTCCCCCTGCCAGGGTTGCCGCGCTTCAGTTGGACGGCGGTTGCCGGGGCGGAAGGGCATGAGATCGCGTTGCGGAACATGAGCGTTTCCGGTGCTCCGACCGTGCTCCGGCGCTACATTGAGGGGCCGCGCACGTACATCCATGAACAGGATTACATCATGGCCGGATTCGTCAACACGGTGCTCGAGCAAGCCACCTACCAGTGGTGGTTGAACGGGTCCGTGATCGGTCAGCAGATCGATATCAAGTGGGACAACACCCTGCCGCAGCCGACGTTGATCGCGCCGGCGGATCAGGGACGTCTCAACCGTGCGCGGATGGAATTCGCATGGCGGATGCACACGAACGCCGCGACGTTCCGGCTCGATATCATGAACATGGCGGGTGGTGTCGTCACCAGCGTCGTGGATCGGGCGCCCTACGTGGACGTCGACGGTGTCTCACGGTACACGCCGCCGTTCTACGCGGGCGATCTCAACCTCGTCGACGGCCAGTACCGATGGCGGATCACGGCGATCAATCCGGATACCGCCAGTACGCCGACGGTTGCGCGGACGTTCTACATCGACCTGCGGTCGTCGCCGGTCGGCAGTTTCTCGGTGGCCGGCGCGATCGTACAGCGTGGCGTCGTCGTGACCAACGGCGTGTTTGTCGTACAGGCCAAGCGCAGCAATGGATTCAGCGGCGTCGCCGTGGCTCAGGAGCATGTGGCGGCGACCGCCAACGGGGTGCCGTTCCGGTTGATGGGCATGCCCCCGGGGACCAACACGGTCATGGGCTGGTTGGAGCAGAACGGCAACGGCATGCGGGATCCGTGGGAGTCATGGGGCTATGTGATCAACCTGGATAACGGTGGCGTCCGCACCAAGATATTCGCGTCCGAGGATGGCATTCTCGAAGGCCAGATTCTCGAGATTCGTCACGCCGATACCGACCAGGACAATTTGCCGGATGCCTGGGAGTACGGCATGTTCGGCAACTTGACTGCCGCGCATGACACGTCCGACGCCGATGGCGACAGGTTGAAGGATATCGACGAACTCAACCTGGGGTTGAATCCGAACCGAAGCGACAGCGACGGCGATGGCATCGGCGATTACGACGAGACGATCGTTCTCGGCACGAATGCTAAAAACGCCGATAGCGACGGTGACGGGATTCCGGATGGCGAAGAGATGCGTACGCTCGGACTTGGCGCGATGAACCCCGATGACGATGACGACGGCGTACCGACGCGCATCGAGATCATGTGGGACGGTTCGATCGCCTACACGCCCGGCAGCGACCTGAACCCGCAGATTGGCGATACGGATGGCGACGGCGTGCCTGACCTGGCCGAAATCGCCGCGGGCAGCGATCCGATCCACGCCTCGGAAAGTCGCGGCGTCGAGATTGCCGGTCTCGGTAGTGACGCGAGCGGCAACCCGATCATCCGGTGGACGATCGATCCGCGTGTTCGGGCGAATGTTCGATATACGGTCGAATACAGCGAGGACCTGGCAGGCTGGGAATACGTGGGTGACGTGACGTCGGTTGGCAACATCGGGGCTCCTGTCGTGGTGACGGATACCGGACGGGCCGGACGCGGCGGGTTCTATCGGATCCGGTTGAGCATCGTGGAATAGGGAGTCGATGAACTCAGTCGCCCGCGTTTGCGCAGCAGTATTGCTGATTTGTTGTTGCCGCTGAAGTCAGGCAACCCTATTATGGGACCCAATTCGTAACAGTGCCACGGAGGACTTAATGAAGCATGTGTCTGGGTGTCTCGCGCTTCTGTCGGTGGTTATCCTCATGTTTGCAGGGTGCGAGTGGAAAAACACCGATGGGTCGGCGAGTTGGGATGACAGTTTCAGTTGGGTGAATTTCAGCGGCACGTACCGGGCGCAGGATGGCGGCGAGGTTGTCGTCGCGCATGGGACGCTGACGATCAACCCGGATACGACCGTGACCGGAAATGTCACCAAAGTCGAGAATCAGAAGGTTGGCGAGGGGCAAGGAACCGACATCGGAGATCCGAACGTCTACTCAGGTATCCTCCACATCGATCTGATTCCGGGAACGGTCACCATAGTCGCGGGCGGATTCATCTTCACCGATGACGGCATCGGTCATCTTACCACGTCGGGTGGCCTGGCTGGGACGGTCGAGTATACCACAGGGGCATGGTCCATCGACTTCGGCACCGGAGGTATCGCAGAAGGCCAGGATATCATGGCAACGTACAGCTATGATTCCCGAAGCGGCGGCAGCGGGGGTGGCGGAGGGACGACGGCCGGTGACTTCCCGTGGTCTGGCATTTTCTCGATGCGCGTCGAACAACTGGGTAATTACGTTCGCATCGTTGACGGAAAGTTCGGGCAGTACGAAGGCGTCATCACGACCGTATCCAATGGCGGAGGCGATATGACCGGGACGACGTCCGGAAACATCGAAGCCCAGTTCGAGGTCAGTGGGGCCGCCTCGGACGGACGCGCGATCCGTATTGTCGGGTCATTTCTGGGGGGCTACATCGCGCCGTCTCAAGGCGATGGCACCGCTGGGTCCACGAGGACCGGGACGGGCACGGCGTACGGCGCGCTGATGGGTCGAATTCTGCAGGCTATTTGGGTCGAGCCGGATGGACAGACGGCGGATGTCGTCGGTGAAGCCGGCTCGATCGACATCGACTTGGACGCCTTTCAACCCGCCGACGACACCGCCGACACCGCCGACACCACGCCGTGAAGGTGAAGGACTTCAGCGACTACCGCGCGCCGACGCGCCGACCGTGGCTGTGGGTCGTACTCGTTGTTGTCGCTGGCTTCTTTCTAGTCTCTCTGCTGAGGGGCTGCGGGAAGGCGTCGCCTGTTGCGGCCCCCGGCGGCGATACGCGCGCGACGGGGGTGGTGGCGGTGCCTACCGAGACCGGCGCCTCGGCGGCTGTCGCGCTCTCCGCGGGCGAATTCTCCGGAGTTACGCGCGAGATCGACGATCTGATTGCCGCCGACGACCTATTGAATGCCCGCACGCGCTTGCTGGCCGCACTGGCGCAAGGTGGCGATGACGGGTTGCGGCACGACATCGAGCGACGCTTGGGCGACGTCAATATGAAACTCGTGACGACTCCCCGCCGCATGCCTGAGAAGCAGGATTACGTTGTGCGGCGAGGCGACTCCATCGAACGGATCGCCCGTCAGTTCGGCACGACGGTTGAACTCGTCCAAGCCGGAAACGGCATAACGAACCCCAACCTGATCAAAGCCGGGGACCGGCTTCGGGTGCTTCAGGCGCGCTTCACGGTGCAGGCCAGCAAGTCGCGCCATGACCTTGTCGTGTCGATGAACGGGGCGTTTTTCAAGCGGTACAGGACGGGAACAGGGCTGTTCGGGAAGACGCCGATCGGCACCTTTGTCATTCGCGACAAGATCGCGCAACCGGTGTGGTGGCGTCCCGACGGCAAGGAAATCCCTTATGGCGATCCCGAGAATATCCTGGGCACGCATTGGCTGTCGCTGCGGGCCACGGGCGATACCGAAGATGTGCGTGGCTATGGTATCCATGGCACCAAGGATGACTCCAGCATCGGCAAGGCATCGAGTGCCGGTTGCCTGCGTATGCACAACGCCGACATCGAACAGTTGTTCATGGTGTTGCCGGTCGGGACCGAAGTCACGATCCTGGAGTGATGGGGCCGGCAGTCTGAGGTTGACGCAGGGGGGATGGATATCCAATATCTCCCCGTTCTTCGGCAGCCGATCGCCGACGTCCCGATCATCTGTCCTATATTTGGAGCGAGAGAATCATGCACGAGTATCGAACACACACCTGTGGCGAGCTTCGCGCCGCCGATGCGGGGAAAACGGTCAAGCTATCGGGATGGGTTTACCGCCGGCGTGACCATGGCGGGGTTTTGTTCATCGACCTGCGCGATCACTACGGGCAGATGCAGGTGATTATCGAACCGGACAAGACGTTCTTCGAAGACTGTCAGAAGCTCAAGTCCGAGAGTGTGATCACCGTTGTCGGCAAGGTGACGATGCGGTCGGCGGAGACCATCAACCCGTCGCTGCCGACGGGCGAGGTGGAACTCGAAGCCGATTCGATGGTCGTCCAATCGGTCGCCGACCCCCTGCCGCTGCATATTTCCGGCGACGAGGACGGGCCCGAGGACCTCCGGTTGCGGTACCGATTCCTCGATCTGCGGCGGCCCCGACTGCATGCCAACATCATGCTGAGGTCACGGATCATATCGAGTCTCCGTCGGCGGATGACCGCCCATGGGTTCAATGAGTTTCAGACCCCCATCCTGACGAGTAGCTCGCCCGAAGGCGCCCGCGATTACCTGGTTCCGAGTCGTGTGCATCCCGGGAAGTTCTATGCGTTGCCCCAGGCGCCGCAGCTCTTCAAGCAGCTACTGATGGTGGCGGGGTTCGACCGCTATTTCCAGATCGCGCCGTGTTTCCGGGACGAAGACGCGCGCGCCGACCGTTCTCCGGGCGAATTCTATCAACTCGACATCGAGATGTCCTACGTCACGCAAGACGATGTGTTCACCGTGGTCGAAGACGTGGTGCACGGTGTCTTCGGCGAGTTTTCCAACTGGGACCGCGGTGCGCTGCCGTTCCCGCGGATCACCTACGCCGATGCGTTGCTCAAGTATGGTTCGGATAAACCGGATCTGCGCATCCCGATCGAGATCCGCGATGTCACGTCGCAGTTCGCGGACTCGTCGTTCAATGCCTTCCGCGGTGCGATCGACAAGGGCGGTGTGGTACGAGCCATTCCGGTCAAGGGCATTGCCGACAAGCCGCGCAGCTTTTTCGACAAGCTCATCGAGTTTGCGCAGTCCGTGGGCGCGAAGGGGTTGGCCTATCTTGTCTGGGAAGCCGACAAGGTGAAAGGTCCTTTGGCGAAGTTCCTGTCGCCGGAGCAGGTGGTACGGCTCGCCGCGACATGCGGCGTGGCGGCGGGTGATGTGGTGTTCTTCGTATGCGACCAGGCGTCCGTGGCGAACCGCATTGGCGGCGAGGTGCGCGCCAAGCTTGGGCGCGACCTTGAGTTGATCGCGCCCGACACGTTCCGGTTCTGCTGGATCGTCGATTTCCCGATGTTCGAGCTCGATCCCGAGACGAACAAGGTGGTCTTCTCGCACAATCCGTTTTCCATGCCGCAGGGCGGCATGGAGGCATTGGAGACGCGGCCCCCGCTGGAGATCAAGGCGTACCAGTACGATATCGTCTGCAACGGCATCGAGCTGTCGAGCGGCGCGATCCGGAACCATCGGCCGGACATCATGTACAAAGCCTTCGAGATCGCCGGCTACGCGCGTGCGACCGTGGACGAGGAGTTTGCCGGGCTGCTCAATGCGTTCCGGCTCGGGGCGCCACCACACGGCGGCATCGCGCCGGGGGTCGACCGGATTGTCATGTTGCTGGCCAACGAGAGCAACATCCGCGAGGTGATCGCGTTCCCGATGAACCAGCGCGCGCAGGATCTGATGATGAACGCGCCGTGCGAAGTGAGCGAGAAGCAACTCCGCGAGCTTCACATCAAGCTGAACCTGCCCAAACCCGCCGTCTCCGACACGCATGCCGTCATCGACGTGAAGGATCACTCGTAACCCGCCGGCGAGATCCACCGTGCGGATTCGTCGCGACGGAGCTTGCGGCAGGGACGGGGACTTGGGATGGACGCCGGTTACGGGTTGCCGAGAAGCGCGGTCAGTGCGACTTCGGTTTCGGTCCGGTCGGCGAGGACCTTGATCTTCACCGTTCCGTTGGCGACGTCGTCGGGTCCGATGAAGATGGCGCGTTGCGCGGCCGAGTTGCCCACGCGCTGGAAGAACTTCCGCGGTTTCTCGGTGCCGAGGGCCAGGTCGACGCGCTCGCCGCGGCGGCGCAGCGCGGCGGCCACGGCCATGGCGGTCATCTGCTGTTCCGGCTGCATGAAGCCGACGCCGACATCCCATGGCGTCCGTGCATCGGGCGTCTTTCCGAGGTCGGCAAGCAGTTCGGCGATCACCACATCGCCGAAGCCGAGGCCGACGCCGGTGGCGGGCTGGCCGCCGACGGTGGCCAGCAGATTGTCATACCGGCCGCCGCCGAAAATCGCGCGCAGTTCGCCGCGTGTGTCGAAGCCCTCGAAGACGATCCCCGTGTAGTAGGCGAGTCCGCGGATGACCGAGATGTCGAAGGTCAGCATGTCGGCCAGGCCGTACGCCCGCGCGAACGACAGAAACTGCTCCAGGTTGCGGAGAGCGGCCGAGGCGGCCGGCGCGGTCAACAGTGCCGCGGCCTCGTCCAACGACCGTATGGCCAGAAGGGCAAACACCTTATCGCACGCGGCGGCGTCGAGTCGTTCGGCTACCAGCAGGGCGCGGATCTCGTCGTCGTGGATCTTGCCGCGTTTGTCCAGGGCGAGGAACGTGGCCGCATGGTGTTCGGGCGCGATGCCCAGGCCGACGAGCAGTTCGGCGAGGAGCGCCCGGGAGCTGAAGCGCACGCGGACATCGCGGCCGTCGAGCCCGAGGGCGCGCAGGGCGGCGGCGGCCGCGGCGACGATCTCGATCTCGGCGGCGGGCGACGGTTCGCCGACGATGTCAAGATTCCACTGATAGTGTTCACGCTTCCGTCCGCGTGTCGTACGCTCGTAGCGAAAGCACTGGGCGACGGTGGACCATTTGATCGGGAAGGACAGCGCGCCCTGGCGTGCGGCCACCATGCGGGCGAGGGTGGGGGTCATCTCGGGGCGGAGGGCGAGGTCGCGTCCGCTCTTGTCCTTGAAGGCGTAGATCTGGTCGACGATCTCCTCGCCGGACTTCCGTTTGAGCAAGTCGAGGCCCTCGACGACGCAGGCATCATACTCATCGAAGCCGGCGGCACGGGCGGCTTCCCGCCATGCCGCAAAAACGGCGTTGCGGATCGCCATGTCCTCGGGATAGAAATCGCGCATGCCGCGCGGGGGGGCCAGGGACGGTGTTTCAGCCATGGCGCTTGCGCCTCACGACGCGGTTCGGTTGGATCCGCGCGCGATGACTTCCTTCATGAGTTTGCCGGGCTTGAAACGAACCACGTTGTGCGGCGGGATCGGAACCGGTGTTTTCGGGTTGTTGGGATTGCGGCCAATACGGGCGCCGCGCAAACAGACGTCGAATACGCCGAAGTCGCGAAACTCGACATGGTCTCCGTCGGCCAAAGCTTCCGTCACGTAGTCGAGGGTTTTCTGGACGATCGCGAAGACATCCTGTTGGATCATCCCAGTCTCTTTCGCGATTCGCACGACAAGATCACGCTTGGTCATGGCCGCCTCCGTCTCTGGAATCCCCGGCGGGGATCGGTACAAAATCACCTATGCAGGCGACGCAACCAGTTGCGTTTCCGATGCTTACGGTGGCCTGCCAACCGTGACATTTCACACGAGACGCATGGCTGTTGCAAGCGGAAACTCGTTTCCGCGGCAACTGCAGTTATGGCCGGTACGGCACTTGGGGTGGGCGCGTGTCACCGTATGGGATGCGCAGGCACGACGTCCGCCGGCTTTTGGACTGGTTATTCGCCGGTTGCTTCCCTATCTTAGCGCCTGTTTTGCCGTACACGTTCGCCGCGAGAGGTGTGAAGACATGCAATGGATTCTCAAGAAGATTTTCGGGACCAAGAACCAGCGCGATATCCGTGCGCTTCGTCCGCTCGTACAGCGCATCAATGCGATCGAGGCCGAGTACCAGACGCTGAGTGAAGCGGCGCTCAGAGCCAAGACTCAGGAATTCCGCGACCGTCTGGCCAAGGGTGCGACGCTTGACGACATCATGTGCGAGGCGTTCGCGGCCGTGAAGAATGCCTGTCGGCGGTTGGTCGGGACGACGGTGGACGTCTGCGGGCATCCGATCGTGTGGGATATGGTGCCGTTCGACGTGCAGGTGATGGGCGCCATCGTGTTGCATCGCGGCAGAATCGCCGAGATGCAGACCGGAGAGGGCAAGACGCTCGTGGCGACGATGCCGCTGTACCTGAACGCGCTGACGGGCCGGGGCGTGCACCTGGTCACGACGAACGACTACCTGGCGCGGCGCGACTCGCAGTGGATGGGTCATGTCTACGCCTACCTGGGTCTGACAGTCGGGTGCATCCAGAACCAGATGTCGCCCGCGGAGCGGCGACGCGAGTACGGCTGCGATCTTACGTACGGCATGAACAGCGAGTTCGGCTTCGACTACCTTCGCGACAACGGCATGGCTTACCGTCCTGAAGAGATGGTTCAGCGTGGCTACTACTACGCGATCATCGACGAGACCGATAACATTCTGATCGACGAGGCCCGTACGCCGCTGATCATCTCGGGACCGGCCCCGTCGTCGTCGCACCAGTATTTCGAGCTGAAGCCGCAGGTCGAGCGCCTCGTCCGATTGCAGCGCGACCTCTGCAACACGCTTGTCCACGAGGTGCAGGAACGGATCGAGAAGGGCGAGAAGGAAGAAGCGCAGAGCCGCATGTACCAGGTGCATCACGGGATGCCGAAGCACAAGCAGTTCATGCACCTGCTCGAGGAACCGTCGAACCGCAAACTTCACGAGCAAATCGAAAACGCCATGCTCACGGATATGCGCAAGGAAGAGGCGCGCGCGTTGCGCGAGGCGCTCTACTTCAACATCGACGAGCGCGGACATGACGCCAGTCTTACCGAGCGCGGGTGCGAGGCGCTGAGCCCATCCGACCCCGAGGCGTTCGTGCTGCCGGACCTGATCACGTCGATGGCCGATCTGGACGGCGAAGCGATCTCCGACGAAGAGAAGGCGCGTAAGCGGCAGGAGGTCCAGGCGGTGTTCGCCGACCGCAGCGAGCGTATCCATAACGTGGACCAGTTGATCCGTGCCTACTGCCTGTACGAGCGCGATGTCGAGTATGTCATTCAGGGCAATCAGGTGATCATCGTCGACGAATTCACGGGGCGTCTGATGCCGGGGCGGCGGTGGAGCGACGGCCTGCATCAGGCGGTCGAGGCCAAGGAGGGCGTGAAGATCGAGCGCGAAACCCAGACGCTCGCCACGATCACCATCCAGAACTATTTCCGCATGTACGAGAAGCTCGCCGGCATGACCGGTACCGCCGAGACCGAGGCCGACGAGTTCCACCAGATCTACAAGCTTGACGTGATCGTCATTCCCACGAATCGGCCGGTACGGCGCATCGACCATAACGACGTGATCTACAAGACCCAGCGCGAAAAGTACAAGGCGATCGTCGATGACGTTGCCGCGTGCAACCGGCGCGGGCAGCCGGTCCTCCTCGGCACGGTCAGCGTCGACCAATCCGAGTTGCTCAGCCGCATGTTGCGGCGCGCCAACCTTCAGCACACCGTGCTCAACGCGAAACAGCATGAGCGGGAAGCCGAGATTGTCTCCAAAGCCGGGCAGGGCGCGGCCATTACGATCGCCACCAACATGGCCGGACGCGGTACCGACATCAAACTCGGCCCCGGGGTGGTCTCGCTGCCGCGTACCGTCGTGACGTCCCAAACCGCGCTGGGGGACAAGTACGAAGGCGCGACCCTCCGTACGCACCTCGTGGAGCATCCCTGCGGGCTGTACGTGATCGGATCCACGCGGCACGAGGCGCGCCGGATCGACCGGCAGTTGCGCGGCCGCTGCGCGCGCCAGGGCGACCCTGGCGCCTCGCGGTTCTACATCTCCCTGGAAGACGACTTGATGCGCATGTTCGGTTCCGACCGTATCGCGGGCATCATGGGGCGCATGGGGCTGGAGGAGGGTCAGGACCTGCAGCACCGCTGGCTGAACCGGTCGATCGAGACGGCGCAGCGACGTGTCGAGCAGCAGAACTTCTCCATCCGGAAGCGCACCCTCGAGTATGACGACGTCATGAACAAGCAGCGCGAAGTGATCTACGGATTCCGCGGCGAGATCGTGCGCAGCGAGGACGTCCGCGAGCGCATCTACGACATCATCAACGATGTCGTCCACACGCGGGCCGACGAACTGGTGTCCGGCGACAGCGAGGAGGGGCTGCGCACGTTTGTCGAATGGGTGCAGATGACGTTCCCGATCGTCGTACGCATCGGCGATTTCGAAGACAAACGGGGCGATGCCGAGGCCGTCGCGGAGGATGTGTACCGGCGGGTCAAGCGGGCCTACGAACTCAAGGTTACCGTGGAGCATCCCGACACGCTCCGGCACATGGAGCGGCAGATTGTCCTGTACGCGATCGATACTCACTGGCAGGAGTACCTGAGGGCGATGGATGGATTGCGCCAGGGCGTCGGGCTGCGCGCCTATGGCCAGCGCGATCCGCTGGTCGAGTACAAACGTGAAGCGTTCGACATGTTTGAAGTGCTCATGACCGAGATCAAGAACGACGTCGTGAGCGGCGTCTTCCGGTCATCGACGTCGATGGAGTCGTTCGGCGAGTTCCTTCGTTCGCTGCCGCAGACGCTCGTGCATGACGAGGTGTCGGTTTTCGGCGGCAGCGGTGGTGGCGGCGGCAGCGGCGGCAGCGGCGGCGGCGGCGGCCGTTCGGCGAGGCCCGTGTCGCGGCCGTCCGCGGGCGATGCATCGTTCGATGCGATTCTGGATGCGTCCGTCGGTGACGGCGGAGGCAGCCATGTCGCCATTGGTCCCGTGCGTGCGGACCCCGACCGCGTGGGCCGCAATGACCCCTGTCCCTGCGGCAGCGGCAAGAAGTACAAGAAATGCTGCGGCGCTTCGTAACTCCGGGGTTCGTGCTGCGTCTGGCGGCAAGTCTGACGACCGGATTGCTGCTGGCCTGCGCGTTCCCTTTGCCGGCCGCCCTCGCGCCGATGGAAGGAGCGTCCGCCGCCTGGCTGGCGCTTGTGCCTTTGTTGATCCTGATCCGTCGGACGAGCCCTCGCGCGGCATGCGCCTGGGGCGGCTTCAGCGGGCTGGTCTTCTGGTTGGCGTCGCTGGTGTGGTTGCTTCAGTTGCGACAGACGTGGGGATACCTGCCGGTTGTCGTACTGGCGTGGGTCGCCCTTTCGGCCTGTTGTGCGCTCTACACGGGCGCCTTCGCGGGACTCCTGTCGGCCGTCTCTCACGGAGGCGGAGACCGCGATGGGCGGCCGTTGGGGACATTGGCCGCGAACCTGCTCTTCATGCTGGCGGCACCGTGCGTCTGGGTGGCCTTCGAGTACCTGCGGGCGGTGCTCTTCACCGGTTTCCCATGGAACGCCCTCGGTGTGAGCCAGTACGGCAACCTTGCCACGGTTCAACTCGCCGCCGTTGGCGGGGTCTATGCCGTGTCGGCGCTGATCGTGTTTCTGAATGCCGCGCTGGCGGGTACGGCCCTGTCGCTCGCCGACCGTTTCAGGCGTGGCGGCTCGCACGGGCGGCGCATCCACCTCGAACTCATGCTCGGGTTGGCCGCCTGCGCCGGGTGCTGGATGTGGGGCGTCGCGACGGTCCGGCGTGTCGAGGCTGTCGATGGGGGGGGCGTCTTGCGGGTGGCTTGCGTGCAGCCGTGCATTCCACAGCTCGCGAAATGGGATCCGGACGCCGCCGACGACACGTACCGTGCTCTGGCCGAGCAGAGCCGTTTGGCCTTGCTGGGAAATGTCGACCTGTTGATTTGGCCTGAAACCGCGGTCCCGGAGGTCTACCGGTTCGATCCCGTCGCTGAGTCCCTTGTTCTCGGCCTGGTCACCAACGGCGTGCCCTTGCTGTTCGGGAGCATGGACGTAGACGAATCCGACGAGCCGCCGCGACTGTTCAACAGCGCCTTTCTGATCGATACGAACGGCGCGGTTGCGGCCACTTACCGCAAGCAGCACCTTGTGCCGTTCGGCGAGTATCTGCCGTTCGGGGAGCAGGTGGGGGCGATCAAACGCCTGGCGCCGCTGGGTTTTAATTGCACGCCGGGCGACGCCCCCGGCGTGTTTTCGGTCAACGGCGCGCCGGTTGCCGTGTTGATCTGCTTCGAGGATACGATTTCCGGTCTCGCGCGCCGTGCGGTGCGCGCGGGTGCGCGTGTCCTCGTAAACCTGACCAACGACGCCTGGTTCGACGGGTCCTCGGCCGCGCGGCAGCACCTGGCGCACGCCGTGTTCCGGGCCGTCGAGCATCGCGTTCCGCTGGTTCGGTGCACGAACACGGGCATGACCGCCTTTGTGACGCCGGCCGGCCGGTTGACCCGGGCGCTGTGGGATGCCGCGAACGCCGCGCCGCTGACCGGTTTCGCCATCGGCGAGGTTTCCGTTCCGGTTCAGGCGAGCACGCCGTATACACGGGTCGGCGATTTCAGCGTCGCGATCCCCGCGCTGGTCGTGTCCGCGGGGTTGTTTGTCCTTGTCGTATCGCGCCGGAAAGACGAGAATGCACGGCCTTGGACGAACCGCAACAGGGGATAGTCGCCATGTTTGAAGATGTACGAGTCCGCCTCGACAAGTTCCACGCGCGTCTTGCCGAAATGCGAGGTTATCTTTGACGTCGAAAAACGCACGACGGTGCTTGCCGACCTCGATGCCGATGCCGGGCGCCCGGACTTGTGGAACAACCCCTCGAAAGCGCGGGAACTGATTGCCCGCGCCAACGAACAGCGCGCCGTCCTCAAACCGTTCAAGGAACTGACCGATACCCTTGAGGAGGTTGGGATCCTGCTTGAACTGGCGGAGTCCGAGGACGATCGCGCGCAGCAGGCGCATGTCGATCGCGAGGCCGATGAGGCTCTTTCGCGCGCCGAACGGGCGTTTGCGAAGCTGGAAGTTCAGTCGCTGCTCAACGGTCCGTTGGACGCGAAGAATGCCTACCTGACGTTGCACGCGGGGGCGGGCGGCACGGAGTCGTGCGACTGGGCCGAGATGCTGCTGCGCATGTACTCCCACTACGCCGAGGATCACGGCTTCGCGTTCGAGATTCTCGAATATCAGGCTGGCGATGAAGCGGGCGTCAAGCGTGTCACCGTCCTGGTCGGCGGCACGTACGCATATGGCTACCTGAAGGCCGAACGCGGGGTCCACCGGCTTGTGAGGATCAGTCCGTTCGATGCCAACAAGCGGCGGCACACGTCGTTCGCGGCACTCGATGTCGTCGCCGAGATCGATGAGGATTTCGAGGTCGAAGTCGACGACGGCGATCTGCGCGTGGATACCTATCGGTCCAGCGGCGCCGGCGGCCAGCACGTGAATACGACCGACTCGGCCGTGCGCATCACACACCTGCCGACCGGTATCATCGTGGCGTGCCAGGCCGAACGGTCGCAGCATATGAACCGAGCCAAGGCGATGAACATGCTCCGTGCCAAACTGTATGAACTCAAGCTCGACGAGCAGCGTCGGGACATGGAGAAGTTCTACGGCTCGAAGGGGGAGATCGCCTGGGGCAGTCAGATCAGGTCCTATGTCCTGCAGCCGTACACGATGGTCAAGGATCATCGCACCGGCGAGGAAACGTCCAACGTCAGCCGGGTGCTCGACGGGCACATCCAGGCGTTTGTCGAGGCTTACCTGAAGCAGCGGGTGAAAAAGTAGCGGAGGCGGGTATGGGAATGCGCAGTATGACCGGGTATGGGCGGGGTGAATCGACCGCGGGCGGTCTCAAGGTCGAGGTGGAATTGAGCGCCGTGAACCGCAAGCAGTTTGACCTGCGCGTGAACCTGCCGCGAACACTGGCCGTGTTGGAAGCCGGTATCGCCAAGGACGTGCACGCCGCGGTGTCGCGGGGCTGCGTCGCCGTGGCGGTCCGACTTACGGCCAACGGCTGCACCACGGGGCGGCATGTCAAAGTCAACATGGACCTGGCGCGCAGCTATCTGAAAGCCCTGCGTGACATGCAGCGCACGCTCGGGCTGCCGGGCGAGGTCACGCTGGACGCCATGACCCGACTGCCCGATTTGGTCGAGCTCGAAGATCTGGCCGAGGACACGAGCAAGGTCTGGCGGCTGGTCAGTCGCGCGCTCGCCTTGGCGCTGAAGGAACTGCTGGCGATGCGCGACCGTGAAGGCGCTGCGTTGCGGCGGGACCTGCGGCGTCGCTTCGAGCGGCTTCGCCGCCGGCACGGTCAGGTCGCCAAGCTCGCGCCCGATGTGCCCCGTCACTATCGGGCCTGCCTGCGGAAGCGGCTGGAGGAGGCGGGCGTCGACCTGCGCCTGGACGACGCCCACATCCTGCGCGAAGTGGCCGTCTATGCCGACCGGTGCGACGTCTCCGAGGAGTTGGTGCGCCTCGAAAGTCATTTCGACCAGGCGGAGAGCCTGATGGAAAGTCCCGAAGCCTCGGGCCGCTCGCTCGACTTTTTGTGTCAGGAGATGCTGCGGGAGATCAACACGATCGGATCGAAGGCGAACGATGCCCGCCTGGCGCGGCACGTCATCGAGTTCAAAAGCGAACTCGAACGCGTGCGCGAGCAGATTCAGAATGTCGAGTGACCGAGTATGCCGGAGCTTCTGCCAACGCCCCTTCTCGTGGTGATGTCCGCGCCCTCGGGCGCGGGAAAGTCGACCCTCTGCCGGTACCTGCGCGAGACCTTCGGGAACCTGGCCTATTCGGTCTCGTGCACGACGCGTGCGCCACGCGGCACGGAGCGTCACGGCGAGAGCTACTTCTTCCTGAGTGACGACGAGTTCGCGCGGCGTGTGGCGGCCGGCGAGTTTCTGGAATCGGCGCTGGTGCACGGGAACCGCTACGGCACGCTGAAGGCGACCGTGCTGGAGGCCATGGGGCGCGGCGACAGCGTGCTGATGGATATCGATGTGCAGGGCGCCGCTCAGATCCGCGCCGCGTTGGGGCGCGACCCGGCGTTGCGTGTCCCGGCCGAGGGCTTCGTCGATATCTTCATCAGTCCGCCGAGCCTGGATATTTTGCGGCGACGCCTCGAAGCGCGCGGCGAGGATGCGCCCGCGACGATCGACCGCCGCCTGCGCAACGCGGAGACCGAGCTGGCTCAAGCCGGGGCGTACCGGTTCAAGGTGGTCAACGACGACTTGGCGGCGGCGCGGGACGCCGTGGCCGCCATACTCCGGCGGGAGGCCGGACGGCCCCGTCGGGGTTGCGCGGCCGCTACTGGAAGGAAGGATCGAGTGCGATGAAAATACTGTTGGGTGTGACGGGGTCCATCGCCGCCTACAAAGCCGCGGAACTGGTGCGGTTGTTCCGGCGGCGGGAATGGGATGTGCGCGTGGTCATGACGTCCGGTGCGACGCAATTCGTGACCGAACTGACGTTTCGCAGCCTGTCCCGGAACCCCGTGGCGGTCGAGATGTTCGCGCCGTCGACGGAGTGGCGCGCGGACCATATCGCGCTGCCGGAGTGGGCGGATGTGTTCGTCATCGCGCCGTGCACGGCCAATGTGCTCGCGAAACTCGCGCACGGACTTGCCGACGATCTGCTGAGCTGCATGGCGCTGGCCTGTCCGGTACCCCTGATCGTCGCCCCGGCGATGAACGACCGGATGTGGGCCCATCCCGCGACGCAGGACAACGTGGCACTGTTGAAGCGACGGGGCGTCGTCTTCGTCGAGGTTGGCGTCGGCGATCTGGCCTGCGGCTATGCCGCTCAGGGCAGGTTGGCGGCGTTGGAGGAAATCGTCGCGGCGGTTGAACGCGCGACTGCGAAAGGAGGTCAGGCATGAGTCGGCGGTTGATTTTCGGACTGGTGATGATCGGGGTTACGGTTCTGATCCTGTTGCTGAACACGCAGGGCAAGGTGGCGATCAACTTCGTGTTGTTCGAGCTCACGGTGCTCAAGTCGGTCGCGTTTCTTTTCTTTCTGAGTGTCGGCGTCTTTATCGGGGCGTTGGTGCGATGACCAGTCGTGCGGTCCGCGACGGCACGGTCGTGATCGCGCACGTGATGTCGGCCACGTCGTTGCCGTCGCGCGTTCGCGGGTTGCTGGGCCGTCGGCGGCTGCCGGTGCAGTCGGCGCTGCATCTCGACCCCTGCCACGCGATCCACACCTGCTGGATGCTGTTCGCGCTGGATGTGGTCTTCCTGGACCGCGACCGGGCGGTGGTGCGTATCGTACGCGGCGTCCGTCCGTTTCGCTTCGTGCTCGGCGGGCGGGGGGCGCACAGCGTGCTGGAAATGACCGCCGGGTGGTTGCCCGCGAACGCGCTGCGCGTCGGCGACCGGATTGCGCTGAACGAGGTCTGACGCGTCACTCTTCTTTGTCGGGATCGATCTCGCGCAAGGCGCGCCGCGTGCGGATGTCCTGGCGGGGGATGGTTTTCATGATCCCCGGCATCAGTTCGAGCCGCACATTGCCGGTGGCGTCGATTTCGATGAGCACACCCCGGTAGACTTCGCTCGTCGTGATCACTTCGCAATTCGGGATAAAGCGGCGTGCGAGACGGAAGTGCTTGACGATGGTCTGGTCGCGGAGGATGTCGACGTTCTCGGCGACCTCGTGAAAGCCGGGCTTGGTCAGACGCACCTCGCGCGTGCCGCTCGGGATGGTATCGATTCGGAGCGCTTCGGACGAAACCCGGTCGGTTTGTCCTTCCTTGATGGGGGTGGCGCCGGACTCCTTGCCGTCGATGAAAACCTTGACGTCGGCGGGTTCCGTCGTGATTTCGATGGCACCCGAGTTGGACTGGAGGCGGAACTCCTCCACGACGCTGGATGCCCGTCCGATCGCGACCGTGCGAAGCAGGAGGTCGTGCGCCGGCAACTCGGCACGGACGCGGTACTCGCCGGGCAGCAGACCGTCCAGTCGCACCGGCGCGTCCCCGCGAAACTGGTTATCCACGTAGATCCGGGCGCCGGCGGGAATGCTGACGATCTGGAGCGACGAGGGAATGGGTTTGAGGGTGGCGGTGATCGTCTGGTTCTCGCCCGCGGCCAGCCGGAGGGTATCGCGATAGGGCTCGAACCCGTTGAGTTCGAGTTGGATGGTCGACTCCCCGGTCGGGAGACGGTCGATGTCGACGGGGGTGGTGCCGCGCATCACGCCATTGACCTGCAACGCGGCGCCTGCGGGGTCCGACTCGACACGAAGCACCGCGAAATCCGGCGTCAGTTGGTGAATCTCGTGCCGCGGTGTGGCGTCGAGGATCGGCAGTTCCACTTCCTTCGCGATGTAACCGGGCTTGCCGAGCCGCATCCGGTGCTGCCCGATGGCGAGGTCGGTGACGAGCAGGGGCGTCTGGCCGCGATCGACCCCGTCGACTTGCACGTCGCTGCCCGTTGGCTCGGAATGGATGATGACCAGCCCGAGGATGGGGTCCAGTCGGAACTCCTCGGCCGTGCGCGCCCCCGCGGTTAGCGTCACCGTGCGGCGGCTGGTGCGGTGATCGCGCTTGGTCAGTACAAGCAGGTGCTTGCCGGGGGCGGCATCCTGGATCGTCACCGGTGTCGTGCCGCGCGGACGTCCGTCAAACTCCACGGCTGCTCCATCCGGCTGGGAGGTGATATGTACCTGACACGGCAGGGCGTCGGTTTGAGCGCGTGCGCTTTGCATGGCTAGACATGCCACCACCAGGGCCAATCCTGTCGAACGTGCAGCTCGTTCCGTCATTATCGCGGCTCCAGTCGTGCCTGTACTTCGAGCAATTTCGAGCGTGCCTTCTTGTTGCGATCGTCGGCCCGGTCGGGGATGAGCTCGCAGAGAACACGCAATTCTGTGGCCGCCGTTTCCCATTCGCTCAGTTTCATGGCCCGTTCCGCGCGGAAATTCTGATCGTTGTAACGCCGGCCGAGTTCTTCCTCGCAGACCGTGCGTGTGGTATGGATATCGGCGAAGAAATCGGGTTTGGGATTGACCGTTTCCAGGTACCAGTCCGCCTCCACGAGGGCGGCGATCGCTTTGGCCAGATTGCCGTATTCGACCTGGCGTTCGTCATACAGCTTCTTGCCGAGAAGGTAGGCTTCCTCCGCCATGCCCGTCAGTTTCTCCGCCGAGAACTGAATCGCCCAGAGGCCGAGCTCGACCTTGCCGAATTCCTCCAAGCGTTCGCGGACCGTCTTGAATGCGTCCGGCTCCATGCGGTTCACGACCAGCGAGCGGTGGGTATCCCTGCCGATGGTGACGGAGAGGTCGAACCGCTCCAGCGCACCCGGCAGGACGCCGCGGTAGTGCTCGTCGAGATCGAAAAACGTCGATTCCCGGACAGCGCGGGCCAGACCGTCGAGCAGTTTCTTCTCGACCGGCTTCTCCTTGCGTACGCTTCGTTTGTTCTCCAAGTCATCGATCTGGATGGCCAGTTTGCCGTCCGGCGTGATCTGGAGCCGGTAGCTGAAGATGTTCCGCGGGGTGGCTTCGACTTTCTCGTAGTCCACGGCGAGCGTGAGGTCGGCGATCGGGGCCGCCGCGGGAGGCGGGGCGGGGCGGGGCCGGCTATGAGCGTGCCGGATGCCCCAGATGGCCGTGGTGGCGACGGCAGCCAGGCCGGCCGTGAGCAACAGCGGGCCGACACCCAGCCGTCGCCGACGGGCGACGGGCGAGTCGGAGGGTCTGAGGCCAAGGTCGACGAGCGGCGACGCCGGTTCTCCGCGTTCGTCGTCCAGAACGCGCATGACCGTCTGCCCGACCGTGATTTCGCTGTTCTTCTGAAGCGGCGTTTCGGCGATCGAAATGCCGTCGACGAGCGTCTCGTTGGCGCTGCCGAGATCGGCAATCCAGAGCCCGTCGCCTGTCTTGAAGAAGATGCGGCAGTGGTGTCTTGAAAGCAGGGGATCGGCAACGACGATATCGTTCGCCGACGATCGTCCGAGGCGGGCGCCGTCGGGTGGGATGGTGAGTAGTCTCCCAGCCTCCTCTCCCTTCTCGATCACCAGATGGACGCGTGTACTCATGATTTGGTTACGGAAATATGAGTGGGATAGTAGCAGACGCGCGAACCCGCGGCAAGAGGGCCGATCGGTTTAACGGTACCGCTTCCGATCGATACCGAGGTGCTTGATCCGGTAGTTCAGGATGCGTTGGGTCGTGTGCAAGTGGCGCGCGGCCGCCGCCCCGTTGCCGCGATGCCGTTTCAGCGCGTCGATGATCAACTCCTGTTCGTAGGTGTTAACCATGTCGCGCAGGCTGGCGCCTTCCTCCGGCAGGATCGCGGTTCGTGTGTTCTCGCTGGTTTGCAGCGATGGCGGCAGACTGTAGCCATGGATGACGGAATCGGTACTGGTCAGAACCGAACGCTCGATGCAGTTCTCGAGTTCACGCACGTTGCCCGGCCAGTGATAGACCATCATCATGTTGATGGCGGCCGTCGATATCCGCTTGATCTGTTTGCCGTACATGTCGTTGTACTTCTGCACGAAATGGTCGGCCAGCAGCATGATATCGCTCCGGCGTTCCCGCAACGGCGGCAGCAGGATGGGGAACACGTTCAGGCGGTAATACAGATCCTCGCGGAAGCGGCCCCGGGTCATCGCTTCCTCCAGGTTCACGCTTGTCGCCGCGATGACGCGGACGTTGACCTGGATCGTGCGCGCGCCGCCGACACGCTCGAAGTTGCGCTCCTGCAGCACCCGGAGCAACCGAACCTGCACGGCCGGCGCGATATCGCCGATCTCGTCCAGGAAGAGCGTGCCGCCGTTGGCCAGCTCGAAGCGGCCTTGACGCTGCTGCATGGCCCCCGTAAAGGCGCCTTTCTCGTGACCGAAAAGCTCGCTTTCGATCAGGTTCTCCGGCAGTGCCGCGCAGTTGACCGAGATGAAGGCGTTGCCGCGGCGCGGACTGCTGAAGTGAATGGCCCGCGCCACCAACTCCTTGCCGGTGCCGGATTCCCCGCGGATCAGCACCGTCGCCGAACTCTCCGCCACCTGCGCCATCTGATCGTAGACCTGCCGGATGCTGCTGCAGTTGCCCACGATATTCGAGGGCCGGTAGCGGTTGTCCAACTGCTCGCGCAATTGCCGGTTTTCCGCGAGCAGACTCTCGCGTTCATCGATTTCCTCACGCATCCGCGAGACCATCTCCGCGAGCAGGTCGGCCACAAGCTGGAGGAAGCGCAGGTCCTGCCGCAACTCGCTGTCCGCGGCGGGCGGGCGATCGATGCTGATCGTGCCGATGACCGTGCTGCGGTGCACGATGGGAACGCAGATGAACGCCAGTTTCCGCTCGCGGCGGCTGCGGGTGCGATCGAGAAACTGCGGATCCTGCGAGACGTCCGGAATCATCGCCGGCTTCCCCGTCTGAGCCACGGTCCCCGTGACGCCTTCCCCGAGGCGATACCGACCGCGACGGTGTTCGCTCTCGGAGAGCCCGCGCGAGGCTTGGATGGCGAACACATCGGAGTCCGGATGGCGCAGCGTCAAGGTGCCCCGTGACAGACCCATCTGGTTGTCCATGATGTCGAGTACTTCGTCGAACAACGCACGGATATCGTGCTGATGGGTCATCGCCTGCGAAATGCGGTAAAGAACCTGCAACTCCTGCTGGGCACGGGGTTCCGGCCTTGGTTCGTCAGACATGGACGTAATCCCTCGCTTTCTGAAAACACATTTGTGCATTTCATTCATGACGTCAACAATTATGTCGCGTACTATGTCGTAGAAGGTGCTGCGTAGATCGTCCACATTCGCAAAAATACGCTCGTAAGCAGCTATGGATAAGCTATTTGCACGACATGTGGCTCGGACTTGATGGGTTTGGCACGCCTGCTGCGCAGAGTCCCGTGAAGAACGTACCGGACTAAGCCAGGTGCGGATTGTTGCCGAAAGGATGGAGTGGAAAGGGAGGATCGCGATGAAACGGACGATGGCAGGCATGATGATGGCGGGCATGGTGATGGCAGGCGGGCAGTCTATGGCGGAGGGTAGTGCGGGGGTGGATGTGGCGACTGCGTACGTGTTTCGCGGCGCGACGTTCAACGATGGGTTGGTGGTGCAGCCCGGTGCGAAGGTGGTCAACCATGGGGTGACTCTGGGCGCGTGGGGCAATCTGGATATCGACGACTACCAGGGCGCCGTCGCGGACAACCAGTTCTCGGAGGTCGACCTCTACGGCAGCTATGCGCTTCCGATCGATGCCGTCGCGCTGAGCGTGGGCTACACGGAGTACACGTACCCTGGCGCCGAGGGCGAGGCCGACCGTGAGGTGTCGGTCAGCCTGGGGTTCAGCGTGCCGACCGCGCCGTCGCTGGCGCTGTATTACGGGGTTGACGGCGGTATCGACAAGGCGCTGTACGTCGAAGGCGCGCTAAGTCATTCCCTGGCGTTGGCCGGCGGGGTTTCGCTCACCCTCGGGGCCGCGGTTGGCTATGTCGAACCGGACGAGGGCGAAGGTGGCTTTTCGCACTACACCGCGTCCGCCGGACTCGGCTACGCATGCCTCAGCGCGAAGCTCATGTATGTGGGCCAGCTCGATGAGGACGTGCTGCCGGATGGCGTCGGCGCGTACGATGTAGACGTGCTCGCCGTGTTCGGTCTCTCGGGCGGGTTCTGACGGCGGACTGGGTATCCCCTTTGCTCTGGAGTGAAGGGGCCACCCAGTTGACGTCGATACCCTTTTGCTTGCATTCGGCACGGCAATGCTGAGAGAGTTCGGCTGGTTCATTAAAACCATTGTCAAGGAGCGATACGCGATGAGTGAGGATAAGCCCGGATACGATGATACTCCGTTGATCCCAGGCAGCGTCTACCGAGTCCACGACAAGAACCGGCCTCAGCCGCGCGTGGTCACGCCGGGCACGGAAAGCTGCCAGGCGGCCGCCGGGCAGGCCCCGTCCGACGCCGTCGTCCTGTTCGACGGCAAGGATCTCTCCGGGTGGGTCACCGCCCGTGACGGCAGTCCCGCGGCCTGGACGGTTGCCAACGGTTACGTCGAGGTCGTTCCGAAGACCGGCGACATTCAGACCAGGGTGCAGTTCGGCGATTGCCAGCTTCACGTGGAGTGGGCCGAGCCTGAGGCGATCAAAGGCGAGAGTCAGGGGCGCGGCAACAGCGGCGTGTTCCTGCAGGGGATTTACGAGATCCAGGTGCTCGACTGCTACCGGAACCCGACTTATCCCGACGGTACGACGGGTGGGCTCTACGGGCAGTTTCCTCCGCTTGTGAACGCCTGCCGCAAGCCAGGCGAGTGGCAGAGCTACGACATCGTCTGGGAAGGGCCGCGCTTCGAAGGCAGCCAACTGATCCGTCCGGCGCACGTGACGGTTCTGCAGAATGGCGTGCTGCTCCACCATCGGAAGATGCTGCTGGGACCGACCACGCACCGTACGAGCGAGCCGTATAAAGCCCATCCGCACGTGGGTCCTCTCAAGTTGCAGGATCACGGCGACCTTGTCCGGTTCCGTAATATCTGGTACCGGCCGCTGACGTCTTACGACGCCGTCTGAGACCGCCGCAAGAACCTATGAGCGTACACATCCTGCAGGTTGGTCTGGGCAGCTATGGCGCCTTTCTTCTCGATCGGCTCATGGCGCCCCCGCCCGGCACCGATGTCAAGGTCGTCGGCATCGTGGACCCCGCGCCGTGCGATCAGGACGGTATCCTGACGCGTGCGCGCGCTGCCGGCACACCGGTCTACCCGACCATCGAGGCCTTCCTCGATGGCGGGCAGGCCGACCTCGCCGTGGTGGCGTCACCCATTCACCTGCATTGCTCGCAGGTCGAAGCGTGCACGGCTCGCGGCATGAACGTGATGTGCGAGAAGCCCCTGGCGTCGACCATCCAGGAGGGGCTGCGGATGAGCGACGCCCAGCGGCGTTCCGGACGGTTCGTCGATATCGGCTACCAGTGGTCGCACGCCACGGCCATCCAGAACCTCAAGGGCGACATCCTGGCGGGCGCCTTCGGGAAGCCGCTGCGGTTGCGGACGATCTGTCTGTGGCCGCGTATGGCCACCTACTATACGCGGAACGATTGGAGCGGACGCCTGCGCGATGCCTCGGGGCGATGGGTGCTTGACAGCCCCGTGACGAATGCGACGGCGCATTTCCTGCACAATTGTTTCTACGTGCTGGGAGGCACGCGCGAATCGTCTTTGCGGCCGGACTCGTTGCAGGCTGAAATCTACCGTGCCAATTCCATTTCCAGCTACGATACGGGAGCGCTCCGGTGCCGCACCACCGACGGCATCGAGATTCTGTTCTATGCCTCGCATGCCACCGACCGGGCCATCGGGCCGATTTTTCACTATGCCTTCGAAAAGGCCGACGTGCATTTCCGTCCTGACCAGTGCCCCGTCGCGATCGAGGCCGTCTTTCATGACGGACGCCGCGTCTCGTACGGAAACCCCGACATCGACGATGCCCGCAAGCTGTGGGAAAGTGTACGCTGTACCATCGATGGCGGTCTGCCGCCATGTCCGGTCAACGCCGCGCTGCCGCATCTTGTCTGCGCCAACGCCGCCTATGATTCGTTCGGTGCTATCGTCGAGTTTCCGCGTGAAAGCGTGCACACGCGCGCCTGGGCGGATCAGCGGTCGAAGGGCACGGTGACGTATGCGGAAGGGCTTTGCGAGGCCTTCCTCCAGTGTTACGAAGCCGGATGCCTTCCATCCGAATTGGGCTCGCTGGCGTGGGCGCGCGCGGGACGCGAGATGCCGCTGGCCGGCTATGCCTGGTATCCGGGCGGGAGCCCGCCCGACCGGAGTTGATTTGTCTGGGCGCCGGTCCGGCTGAGGGCGGTGTGGATTTCAACGGCCATCCTGGCGCCGATGCCGGGGATTTCCGCGAGACGGTCGGGGCCGGCGTTGAGCATGCGGCGGACCGAGCCAAAGTGCTTGAGAAGGAGCTGCTTGCGCTTCTCGCCGATGCCGGCGATATCGTCCAGCACCGAGTTGCGGATGCGGCGGCCGCGCAACTGGCGGTGATAGGCGATGGCGAAGCGGTGCGCTTCGTCGCGCAGGCGTTGCAGCACCTTGAGGGCCTTGCTGTCGCGTGGCAGTCGCACCGGGGGCTGTCCGTTGTCGAGATGGATTTCCTCGAACTGCTTGGCCAACCCGGCGGATGGCAAGGTCGCGAGTCCGAGCGCCGCGAGTTCCGCGCGCGCCGCGCGAAGCTGTGTGACGCCGCCGTCCACGATCAGCAGGTCGGGCAGGGGTTCGCCCTTCGCGAGCAGGTCGGCGAACCGCCGGCGTACCGCCTCGGCCATCATGGCCGGGTCGTCGCTGCCCTCGACGGTGCGGATGCGAAAACGGCGGTAGCGGCTGTTGCGCGGCTGTCCGTCGATGGCGCAGACCATGCTGGCGACCGCGTGCGTGCCGGAGATGTTCGAAACATCGAACGCCTCGATCGTGCGCGGCAGGGCCGGCAGCGTCAACGCCTCCCGCAGTTCCCGCACGCCGTCCAGCGCGGCATCCTCGCGCATTCTGGGAGTGGGTGCGGCGCGCGCGTGTTGGCGCACCGCCCGCTCGATGTTAAGCAGCATGTCGCGCAGTTCGGCCGCCCGTTCGAAGTCCAGCGCGGTCGCGGCGGCCCGCATGCCCTCGCGTAGTTCCGTCAGGTATGCCGGGCGGCGCCCGCGCAGGAACTCGCAGGCCTCGTCGAAGCGCGTTCGATAGTCGGCATGCGAAATCTTGCCGACGCAGGGCGCCGAACACAGACGGATGATGTCGTCGAGGCAGTGCCGGTAGGTTTCCGCATTTGGTTCGAGTGGCGAGCATTGCCGGATGCCGAAGCGGCGCTCGATGAACTTCAGCGTCGCGCGCGCGGCGGCGGCCGCCGCGTATGGCCCGAAATAGAGCGCGCCGTCCTCACGGCGGATGCGCACGAGCTGGAAGGTGGGCAGTGCGTCCGTGGCCACGGTGCGCAGCAGCAGGAAGCGCTTGTCGTCGCGCAGCGTCACGTTGTAGCGCGGCTTGTACTGCTTGATCAGGCGCGCCTCGGTCAGAATGGCGGCGGCCTCGTTGTGCAGCACGACGATGTCGATATCCGCCACGCTGTGCACCATGCCGCGCACCTTGGGGCCGCCGCTCCGTAGCGTCGCCTCGCGGAAGTAACCGCGCACGCGTTTGCGCAGGGAGGCGGCCTTGCCGACGTAGATGATGCGGCCGTTCCGGTCGCGCATCAGATAGCATCCGGGTTTGTCAGGCAGCTCGCGGAGCTTCGCCTTCAACGTCGCGTCAATCTGCATGTCCGCTTCCATCCAGCGCGCGCCGCATGGCCCCGGCGAACGTGCGCGCGTCCATCGGCTTGCGCAGATACTCCCGGATGCCGATGGCGCGGGCGACCTCGGGTGTGACGCGTTCGCTGAAGCCGGAGCAGAGGACGATCGGCACGTCGGGGCGCGCGGCCAGCGCGCGCCGCGCGAACTCGTCGCCGGTCAGGTTGGGCATGGTCTGATCGGTCAGAATCGCCGCGTAGCGTTCCGGATGCGTCAGGAAAGCGTCCAGCGCCTCCGTGCTCGACGTGAAGGCATCCACTTCGTACCCGAGGTGGCGCAGGAGGATTTCCTCAAGTTGCGCGATGGCCTCCTCGTCGTCCACGGCGAGGATCCGTTCGCCATGGCCGCGCGGCATGTCTTGCTCGTCGCCCTCGTCGGACACCGTGTCGGCGGTGGGCGCCGACACCGGAAAGAGCAGGCGGAAGGTCGTTCCCTCGTCAAGCGTGGTGCTCACGAAAATGCCGCCGCCATAGCTCTTGACGATGCCGTGGACGGTTGCCAGTCCGAGCCCCGTGCCCTCCTTGCCCTGTTTGGTGGTGAAATAGGGCTCGAACATGCGCTGCATGACATCGGCATCGATGCCGTGCCCGGTATCGCGCACCGCGAGGCAGACGTAGTCGCCTGGCGCAACCGTCAGACCGAACGCCGTGCGGGGTTCCACGAGGCGCTCTTCGGCGAGCGAGACCTCCAGGATGCCGCCACGCTCGCGCATGGCATGGTAGGCGTTCGTGCAGAGGTTCATGACGATCTGGTGCACCTGCGTCGAGTCGGCAAGCGCCGGTCGGCAGTTTTCGTCGATGTTGCGGCGGATCTGGATTGTCGAGGGAAGCGTGCCTTGCAGCAGTTTCAGCGCCTCCTTGAGCACGGGATGGAACAGGAGGGGCCGCCGCTCGTGCTCGCGCCGCCGGCTGAAGGTCAGGATCTGGGCCACGAGCTCGCCGGCGCGCTTGGCGCCCCGGTAGACCTCCTGAAGGCTGCGGTAACTCGGATGGTCGGGCGCCGTGTCCTGGAGTACGAGTTCGGTGTAACCCAGGATAGGGCTGAGGATGTTGTTGAAGTCGTGAGCGATGCCGCCGGCCAATGTGCCCAATGCTTCCATTTTCTGGGACTGTCGCAACTGGTTTTCAAGTTCGGCCTCGTGCGTGACGTCGCGTTTGACGGCCACAAAATGCGTGATCTTCCCGTCCTGGTTCCGGACGGGCGAGATGGTGGCTTCTTCGTCGAAGAGACGACCGTTTTTCGCCCGGTTGGTGAAGCGGCCCCGCCAGACGCGGCCTTCGGTGAGTTGTGTCCAGAGGCGTGCGTAGAAGGCGTCGTCATGGCGGCCGCTCTTGACGATGCTCGGCTTGTGGCCGATCGCCTCGGCACGGGGATATCCGGTAAGCTGTTCGAAGGCGGGGTTCACGTATTCGATGACGCCGTCGGCCTTCGTGATGACGATGCCTTCGGCGGCCTGCTCGATCGCCGTAAAGAGGCGTTGCCGTTCGTCCTCGAACGCCATGTTCCGTTGCCGCTGGTCTTCACGGCTCCGCTGTTCGCTATAGCGCTGGCGGGTGCGGTGCAGGAGCAGGAAACCGGTCAGAACAGCCAAGGCGAGGGTGGAGGCGGCTTGAGCGATCTCCGGCAGCAGGCTGATCGAACTGAGTGACGAAGCCAGGGCGATTGACATGGCGATATCATACGCGGTCGGCGCGCCGCTCACGAGATCATTCCGCGTGGGAGGCGCCGAATAGCCGGACGATGGCCGGCGTGATGTCCGTGATGGCGTGCACGGCGTCGCGGAGTCGGTCGGCGTCCGGGCCGATGGCGGCGAAAGGCACGGCATGCGTGGTGTGGGTGCGCCGCCGCATGTCTTCGATGTTGCCGTGATCGCTGGCGAGCAGCAGCGTGAGGCGCGCCGCGCGGCAGCGGTCGAGCAGCCGCGCGACGAACCGGTCGAGCCGGCCCAGAACGCGCCGCGCCTGCGCCATGTCGCCCGTATGGCCGGCGCGATCGGTCATGAAATGCTCGAAGAGCGTAAAGCCGTAACCGGCCGCCACGCCGGCAAGGTCGTCGGCGGCCTCTTCGGGCGAAAGGATGGCGCCCGTGTAGCCGCGGGCGACGAGCGTTTCGCGCGTCAGGTCGTGGCATACCGCCTGGTGGGCCAGCAGTTCGGGTTTCAGGCGTACCGTACCGAAGGCGCTGAGAGTGGCGACGGTGGTGACGGAGTGGCGGCGTGCCTGGAGCACGTGGCCGATATCGTCCGCGTAGTAGGCGTTGGCAAACGTGGCGCCGACGCCGATGGCCTGCAATTGCGCGAAGATGTTATGAGCCTCGACGATGCGCCGCAACTCGGGGCCAGGGAAGCCCTCCGCATGCCGCTGAAGCCGCGCGGCCGCGTTGACGCCCGTGAGGATCGCCGTCTGCCCCGTGGCGCTCTGCGGCAATCCGGGGACCCCGAGTTGGGCATCGATCGGGCGGGCCGCGGTGCGGAGGAGGGCCGCCAGCGCGGGGCACACGTCGTCGCGGACCGGGTTGACATCCGGGTCATCCGATCCGATGCCGAGGCCATCGACGAAGAGCAGCAGTACCTTTGGCATGTATCCCGCGCGGCGGACCCCCGCCGGCTACTTCACGATCTTGAGAACGTTCCGGAACGCCGGATGCCCGGCGCTGCGCATGAGCTCGAAGACGGCGGTTTCGACGCTCGTGATATGGCCCTGGCCGGAGCCGACGGAGTGGAACCCGCACGCGCGGATCTTCTCGAGGCCGATGGCCTTGTCCGCGGCGCGACGGGAGGAGACGGCATCGGCGACCACTTCCGCCGCATACCCGTCGCGGATCAGGTCGACGGCTGTCTGGTAGACGCAGACATGCGTCTCGATGCCGGCGATGAGCACCTGCTTGCGCCCGGTGGCCTTCAACGCGTCGAGGAACGCGGGCTCGCCGCGGCAACTGAAGCTCATCTTCGGAATCGCCGGCCGGTCGCCCAACAGCGCCTGCAACGGGGCGATGGTCGGTCCCATGCGCGAGGGGTTCTGTTCCAGGCGGATGATCGGCACTCCCAGCGCCTGCATCGCCCGGACGAGCTTGACGAGATTCTCGACAAGCGCCTCGCGGTCGTCCATCACGGCCGTCAGCTTTTCCTGCGCATCGATCACGACGAGTACGGTGTTGTCGACTGTCAGCATGGTCTTGCTCCTTCGGGTTCCGGGTTCAGCCACGCGCCTTCAGCCGCAGCCGGCGCGCAAGGTCGGTGCGGCGCTGTTGGATGTCGTTGTTGCGGATGGCCATGCCCACGGCCTTGCGCGACCCGATCAGGCAAACCAGTTCGCGGCCACGCGTGATGGCCGTGTACAGCAGGTTGCGCTGCAACAGCTTGAAATGCTGGGTGGTAAGCAGAATCACCACGGCGGGGTACTCGCTGCCCTGTGCCTTGTGGATGGAACAGGCGTAGGCGTGCACGAGTTCGTCCAGCTCCGAGAATTCGTACTTCACGGTTCGGCCGTCCATGTCGACAGACAGCTCGTGGTCCTCTTCGACGACGAAGCTGATGCGTCCGATGTCGCCGTTGAAAACCTCTTTGTCGTAGTTGTTGCGGATCTGCATGACCCGGTCGCCTTTGCGGTAATGGCGGCCGAAACGCTCGATGTGGTGACCGCTGGGGTTGAGCGCCTGTTGCAGAACGCCGTTCAGGTTCTCCGCCCCGAGTTGGTTGCGGCGCATGGGCGTCAGCACCTGGATGTCAACCATGGGATCGAACCCGAAACGCTTCGGGATGCGGTCGGTCACGAGACCGATGAGCTTGGCGATCACGTCGTCGGGAGTCTCCGCCTCGATGAAATAGAAGTCGGACGGGTCCCCGCCGGTGCCGGCCTCGATAAACTCCCCGCGGTTGACGCGGTGGGCGTTCTCGACGATGCCGCCCCCGCGTTTCTGTCGGAAGATCGTCGTGAGGGACGTGCAAGGCGCCGCCTGGGAGTCGATGATGTCACGCAGGACGTTGCCGGGACCGACGCTCGGAAGCTGGTCGATATCGCCGACGAGAACCACGTGCGCCGCCGCCGGCAGGGCTTCGACGAAACTGCGCATCAGGTGGATGTCGACCATCGACATCTCGTCAAGGATGACGACCTGCGCGTCCAGCGGGTTGTCCGCGCCGAACTCGAACCCCCCGTTCTGAGGTTGGAACTTGAGCAAGCGGTGGATCGTTTGCGCGTCGTGGCCCGTGGCCTCTTCCATGCGCTTCGCGGCCCGCCCCGTCGGAGCGGCGAGAGCCACCCGCAACCGGCGGGCGCGGAATACTTCCACCAAGGCGCGGATGATGGTGGTCTTGCCGACACCCGGTCCGCCGGTGATGACCGACACCTTCTCGGTGAGCGCCATGCGCAGCGCGGCGACCTGGCTGGGAGCGAAGTCGATGCGCACCTGCTCCCCGGCCCAGGCGATCGCCTTGTCGGCCAGGATGGGCCGGAACCCCGCCTCCGCGGTCAGCAGGCGATGCAGGTTTGCGGCGACCGATACTTCCGCGTCGTAGACGCCCTTGAGGAAGATGTTGTCACCCTCCTTGACCAGCCGGTGCGCGTCGAGTTCGCACCGCAGGGCCGGCGTCAGCGTCTCCACGGGAATCGTGAGCAGCGCTTCGGCGTTCAGGAGCAGTTCGGCCTCCGTGCAGAAACAGTGTCCTTCGTCCGTGAGCGTCTGCAAAATATGCACCAGCCCCGCGCGGGCGCGCACGTCCGACTCGGGCGGAATGCCGAGGCTCATGGCGACGCCATCGGCGGTCTTGAAGCCGATGCCCCAGATATCGGTACAGAGCCGGTAGGGATTGCTCCGGATCAGGGCAACCGATTCCGTACCGTAGGTCCGGTAGATGCGAGCCGACTGGGCGGTGCCGATGCCATGGCCCTGCAGGAAGATCATGATGTCGCGGACGCCCTTCTGCTCGCTCCACGACTCCTTGATGCGTTTGCGACGCACGGGACCGATGCCCTCGACCTCCTCCAGCCGCTGCGATTCCTTGTCGATGATGCGCAACGTCGTGTCGCCGAACAGCGCGACCAGTCGTTTGGCCAGTTCCTTGCCGATGCCGCGCACCATGCCGCTGCCGAGATACCGTTCGATGCCGCGCGCCGAAGTGGGGGCGATGCAGGTGATGTTGTCGGCCTGGAACTGGTAGCCGTATTGCGTGTTGCGGGTCCACTGTCCATCGGCCTTGAGGCTCTCGCCGAGCCACATGGCCGAGCAGGTGCCGACGATGGTGGTCGGTTCCGCCTGACCGTCCACCTTGACGCGCGCAACCGTGTAGCCCGACTCCTCGTTGCGGAAGACGATGCTCTCGACGGTGCCGGTCAGTTCATGCGACTCGGCGCCCGCCTGCGGGGCGGGCGCGCGTTTCGGTTTCGGTTTCCAGTTCGGGTTCTTCTTCATCGCGCACCACGCGGGGCATCAAAGCACAAAGCATCGTGTCGTGCGAACCGGAAAGTCGCGTCCGCTCGGGAACCCCGCGCCGGCAGCGGCGTCCGCTCGGCGCGCCGGTTCGGCGAACGGCTCAGTGGCTGACGGCGACACGGGCGCCCCTGGGCTGGCCGATCGCCTCCAGCAACTCGCCGAACCAGGGCGTTCCGGTGTCGAACGGCTTTCCGCCCCTGATCCGTTCGAACTCGATCGCGCGCAGGGCGTTGCGCCGGTCCTCGTCTTCACCGATCACACCGGCCTCGCCGCGCCGCGCGCAGTCGACGGCCAGGTTCGCGCAACGTTTGATCAGTTTGCGGTCAGCGGCATTGGCGGCCGCGGCGCGGGCAAAGTAGCCGCTCTTCTGAATCAGCACCTTCTCGGCGCCGAGCATGTCGGCGAACTGCTTGCCGAACCATTTGCCGGGGTTGACGGCGTCGAGTTTGACATGGCCGAACGCATCGCGCGGGATGTCCTCGCCCTTCGCCTCCATCTCCCGGACGATCGCCTCCACGCCGGCGCCTTCGGAGATGAAGATGTTGACGCAGTCGATGGCATCCATCACGGCCTTGAGGCGCCTGGCTTCGGCAGCCAGATCGACGGCCATCTCGGGAATGAAGATGCCGTGCACGTCGCGGCGCTCCCTGGTGAGTCCCATGCCGGGCACGAACGCGAGTCCGGCCAGACGCTCGCGGTAGACTTTGGCGGTGTAGGCCGTCAGCCAGCCGCAGTTGCGGCCCATGACCTCGTGCACGATAAGCATGCGCGGATTGGCGTTGTGCTCGGAGACCACGTTGGCGAAGAACTTCGCGCCTTCCTCGGCGGCGGTCCAGGCGCCGAGGCTCTGGCGGATCGGGTAGACGTCGTTGTCGATCGTCTTCGGCAGGCCGACCACGGTCAGGTTGTAATCGTGTTGCTTCAGATAGGCGGCCAGGTCGGCGGCCGCGGTATTCGTGTCGTCCCCGCCAATGGTGTGGAGCACGTCGACGCCGTCGTGGGTAAGCCGGTCGGCGGCGACTTTGCGGGGATCTTCGCCTTCCTTCACAAGCCCGCGCTTGAGGCAGTCCTTCACGTTGGTCAGCTTCACGCGGCTGTTGCCGATGGGGCTGCCGCCGTGCTGGTGCAGGATGGCCGCCTGCGCGCGTATATCCGGTGTGACCGTGAAACTATCGCCCAGCAGCAGGCCCTTGTAGCCCGCGCGGTAACAGATCAGTTCGACCTCCGGCGCAACCTCCGTATAGCGCTGGATAAGCGCGCCGAGAGCCGAGGATAGACAGGGCGCGAGGCCGCCCGCCGTCAGCATTGCCACTTTCTTGACTGCCATGGTTTCGACTCCTTGTGGGTCAGATTCGTCCGCCGCATACCCTCATGCCGCACCCCGGGGTACGGTTGCGGGCCATATGATGGGAATGGCACCCCGCTTGGCAAGTGAAAAACGGGCGCGTGTTCTTGTCCCTTGCTTCAATCCATCGCGCCCGCTAGAGTTGTCCCCGTTCCCGTAACGTGCGTCGAGGAGGTTAGATGAAGCAGTCCGGTTGGGTCCCTAACGGCTGTTGCCGGATGATGAAGCGCGACCTCGGGCTCGGCGACGAAACAGCCCCGGTAGGTATCCATTTCCATGTCCCCGGACGTCCCTGAGACTGGCGCCACGGCCACGTCGGCGCCACCGCCCCGTACCGGGCTGGTGGCGGATGTGCGTTGCCGCGATCACCAGACGGGGCCCGGGCATCCCGAGTCTTCGGCGCGCTTTGACGCGGTGCTCAAGGGCGTGCGGGACGCGGTCCCGGCAGCTTCGTTGACCGAGATCGCCGCGCGCGAGGCGTCGCGTGACGACGTCACGCTTTGCCACTCCGACGATTACTACGGCTGGGTCGAAGACGATATCAGGGCCGGCCGTCGGACGCTGAGCACGGGCGATACGGATATCGGGCCGGATTCCCTGTCGGTTGCGCGGCGGGCCGCCGGCGGCGCGATGGCCGCGGTGGATGCCGTACTGGCCGGTACGGTGCGCAATGCGTTCTGCGTCCTGCGTCCTCCCGGGCATCACGCGACGCGCTCGCGCGGCATGGGTTTCTGCGTCTTCAACAATGCAGCCATCGCGGCGCGCCATGCCCAGCGGCACAAGGCCGTCAAGCGCGTGCTCATCGCGGACTGGGACGTGCATCACGGTAATGGCACTCAGGATATCTTCTACAGCGACCCGTCCGTCTTTTATTTCAGCACGCACCAATGGCCCCTCTATCCCGGCACCGGCAGGGCGGATGAGCGTGGCTATGGCGCGGGCAAGGGCACGACGCTCAATTGCCCTTTCGCCGCGGGGGCCGACGGGACCGACATGATCGGCGCGTTTCGTCATCGGCTGGTGCCGGCGATGCGGGAGTTCCAGCCGGACCTCGTTGTGATTTCGGCCGGGTTCGACGCGGAAGCGGGCGATCCCATTGGCGGCTTCGCGCTGACGCCCGATGACTTCGCGGCGCTGACATGGGTGACGATGGAGGTGGCGGACCGCCATGCCGGCGGGCGGATCGTCTCCGTGCTCGAGGGCGGCTACCGTTTGGAAGGTCTGGCGGCGTGCGCCGGCGCGCATGTCAAAACACTGGCCGGCTTGTGAGCCCGTGCGGCAGGTGCCGGCATTCCAGCGTGGCGGGTGCGGCGTCGCCGACACGGAAGGTCAGCACGATCGTCTGATCCCGGGCCAGGTTGCGCAGGAAGGCGGGCGTGAGTTCGAGCGTGCAGCGCAGGCCCTGACCGCCGGGTATCGCCGTGCCATCGCGTACGGTCACGCCCGGCATGTCGGGCCCCCGCACCGAGTCGGCGTCCAGGGCGTCGTCGCCGTCCGGTGTCGCCAGCCGCATGCACAAGCTGCGTGTCAGCGGGACCGGGGACAGCGGCAGTTGCAGGATTCCCGGGATCACGTACAGCTCGCGGCCCAGTTTGCCGGCGATGCCCAGATGTACGGGGGCTTGTCCCTCCGGATGAGCGATGGGGACGATGATGGCACAGGCAAGGTCGCCCGGCGTCGGCACAGGCGGCAGCGACACGGTGACCGACAGCGAAGCGTCCTCCGCCGGGGTGTAGGACAGCGCGAGCGCGTCGGGGCGCGCCGTCGCGAAACGCGGCGTGCCGAAGCGCGTTCCCGGTTGCGTGGGCATCAGCCGGAATGTCCACGACTGCGGCTCCAGCGGCAGTCGGTCCACGAAGAGGTTCGGGGTCGGATGCACCTCGACCAGCGGCCGTGCCGTGCCGGCGATGGTGAGGCTCAGGCGCGGCGTGACCGGATCGTCGGTCCGCACGTACAGATGTCGGATAAACGCGCCGGACAGCGACTTCGGCGGTATCTCCACGCGGAGTTCCTCTTCGGCCCGCGGGGCGATCGTGGTCGGTTGCCTGCGGGGGACGGTGCACCCGCAGGTCGTCTCGACCCGGCTTATCGACACCTGACGTTCGCCCGTATTCCGCAAACGGAACACAACCTCCCGCGATTCCCAGTTCGGAAACGTCCCCAAGTCCATCCGGGCGCCGCCCATGGCCTCGATCGCGCCGCGTGTGGGCAGGACCGCCGCGAGCAAGAGCGCAAGGACCGCCGCGCGAGGCGCTTCCGGGTTTGCCGTGGGATGTTTCATCAGGAACTCAGGAAATCAGGAAGGGTTGGGATGCTTCCGGACGCGGTTGGGCAGGTACCGGAAATAGAGGCAGAGATCGAATGCGACCATGGCCATGTTCAGCACGTACAACGCCGTGATCCAGTCGAATGCGTACAGGACCTTGTGGGCGATGCCGGAGCCGTAGCCCAGAATCACGGCGCCCATGAACAGCGGGCTTTTGCCGAGGACCACCTTCGTGCGTAGCGCCTTGGCGATCGAGATGGGCCAACTGATACCGAAGCAAATCAGCATCAACACTTCAAACTCGCTCATACGGACAACAGACAGCCTCCATGCCTTGCAATGACCGGGTACGAATACTATGCTTGGCCCAGTATAAGGGCCGGTCTGTAGAGGAGGCAAGCCATGCGTAAGTTGCGGGTCGGAATCGTCGGCGGCGGCGGCGGCGGGAGTTTCTTCGGCAAGGTTCACATGCGAGCCTGTTCGCTCGACGGCACGCGGGAACTGGTGGCCGGGGCGTTGCGCAGCTCGCCCGACGGGGCGATGGAAGCCGCGAAGGAGTGGGGGATCGCGGGGTATCCCACGTATGAGGCCATGATCGAGGCCGTGACGGCGAAGCGGTTGAAGCTCGATTACGTCGTGATCGCGACGCCGAACTGCGCCCATTACGCGCCGGCGAAGGCCTGTCTCGAAGCCGGCATCCCCGTCCTCTGCGAAAAACCCATGACCATGACCGTTCCCGAGGCGGAGCGGTTGCACGCGCTGGCCGTGAAGCAGGAAGTTCCCTTCGTTCTCGCGCACACCTATACGGGCCATCCCATGATGATGCTGGCGCGCGAGCTCGTGAAGGACGGTGTCATCGGCGATGTGCGCAAGATCGAGTCGTGGTATAATCAGGGATGGCTCGCGACGCCGCTTGAGGAGGGCGGGCAACAGCAGGCGTCGTGGCGCACCGATCCCAAACGCGCCGGCATTTCCAACTGCGGCGGCGATATCGGCACCCATGCGTTCATCTCCGCGACCTGGGTCGGCGGAGTCGCCGTGAAGAGAGTCTCCGCGCGCCTCAATACGTTCGTCAAGGGCCGCCTGCTGGATGACGATTTCAACGTCGTGGCCGAGTTGAGCAACGGCGGCACCGCGCTGATCTGGGCCTCGCAGATCGCGGTCGGGCACAAGAATGACCACGGATTCCGGATTTTCGGAACCAAGGGATCGGTCGAATGGGAGCAGGAACGCGCCGAGAAACTCACCGTGCTGACGGGCGCCGCCGATACGGTCTACTGGCTTGGCGGCGGCTTCCCGTACTTCCCGCCGTGCGTTGGCAGCTACCTGCGATCGCCGTCCGGGCACCACGAGGACTTCTTCGAGGCCTTGGCCAATCTGCACTGCTCGCTCGAACGCCTGGTGCGTCGGCGCAACGGCGAGAAGGGCATTCCCGAGCCGTACCCCCACCCGGCCACTGCCGAGGGCGTGGCGGGCATGAAATTCGTCCGGGCCGCGGTCGCCAGTTCGCGCGACAACGGCGCTTGGACCAACCTGTAGTCGGGGTGTCGCGTGCCCCTGCGTCCATGGATGCCGCCGGTGGTCTTCGGCGCGCTGCTGGCGGGCCTGCTCGGCTTGCACGGCGGCGCGCCGTGGCGGTATTCCAACGACGACAACGGCGCCTGGTTCTCGTCCGTCGCGTGGGCCCATCTGGCACGCGGCTTGTCGGCGACACGCGGGCAGGACTTCTTCCTGTCCCGCGCGAGCGGCGAGTTGGAGCCGTATCTGCATCATCCGCCGATGCCGGGATTGCTGCTCGCGGCCGTGTTTCGCGCCACCGGCCATGATTCGCCCCGCGTGGCGCGCGGGACGTTCGCGGCGCTGCATCTCGCGACGTTTGCGTTGCTCGCATGGCTGGCCGCGCGGCGCGCGGGGTGGGGGCGCCCGGCCGGCGCGATGGGACGGGCGAACGCCGCCGGTCCCTCCGTCGCCATGTTCGTCGCGACCCTGGCGGTGGCGGCGACCGTTCCGATGAGCGCGTTCTACGGCAAGATGCCCAACCACGAAGTCCCAGGGCTGTTGTTCTTCCTGGCGGGGGTGGTCTGCTGGGGCGACGGCGAGGCGTCGCCGACATGGCGACGACTGGCCGGCGCGTGGGGGTGCTGGTTCCTCGCCGTCTTCTCCGCCTGGCATGCGGCGTTCTGCATCGTCGGATGGCTCGCCGTCCAGATGCGTCGACCCACCCGGCGCCGCGCGATGGTGTCGCTTGCCGTGGTGGCCGCGATGCTCGGACTGGTGGCGATGCACCTGCTGTGGGCCGGCGGTTGGCGGATGCACGCCTCGCAGGGCGCGGCGGTCGCCCGGTGGCGGTGGGGCGGCGAGACCCCGCTGGCAAGCGCTCTCGGCGCCTATCGTCACGCGCTCGGTATCGGCGTTGCGCGGTACGCCTACCTGCCGGCGATCCTGGCATGCGGGTGGCTGTTGGCTTCGGTCGGTCGGGCGATCCGCCGCACCGCGTCGCCGGTACGGGCCCCGGCGCTCCCGGTCGTGGCGCTGGCCGTCGGCTCGCTGGCCTACTTCGTCTGTTTCCCGGAGGCGTTGAGCCACCACGCGTACCAGGGCTTCTACCTGATTCCGTTTGTCGCACTGGCTTCCGGCGATGTGGTCGGCGCACTCGCCGCGACGCCGGCTCGCCGCATGCGTGCGGCGAGCGCTTTACTCGTGGCGATCCTCTGTCTGTGTGGCATTCTCACGACGGCGCACATGTATCGGAAACCGTCGCAAGCGGCGGTACATGCCGCGGCGGCGATCGAGGCACGGTATCGGTAAGACCCAAGCGCGAGCAGAGCAAGAGAAGAGGCGGTGTGAACATGGAAAGGCATGGATGGTCATCGCGGGTCGTCCTGCACGCGGCATATGCGCTGGCGGCGGGATTGAGCGTCGCGGCGCCGTGCCCGGCGTAGGCGGTGGAACGTCCGTTCATCCTGTGGACGAAACAGGACGTGGCCGCGATCCGGGCGAAGATGGACACGCAGGCGTGGGCGCGGGACGAAGCGGAGCGCATGCGGCAGACGACGGGGTGGGGCGATACCTATCGCAACCTCTTCTTCCATGTGGTGCTGGGCGACGAGAAGGCCGGCGCTTCCGAACGCGACCAGTTGTTGAGTTTCATCGATGCGCCCGTCGATCCCCGCGAGTGGTCCAACCATTACCTGACGGCCCTGCGCTACGATGTGCTGCAATCGGTATCGGCCGCCTTCGTGCTCGATGCGGAGGGGGTGCGCGCGTTTGAAGGCGGGCAGCGCTATCCGCGCTTGTATCGCGCATCGGCTGACGGGGCACAACGCGACGAGATCGATCCGGGTGTGTTCGAGGCCTTTCATCCGACGTTTCACAAGCGGCAAGAGGACGCCCCGGCGGTGCTGGAAGAAGGCGGCACGCATCCGCACGGGTCGCGGTCGGTCTTCGAATACCGGTTCACCGAGGACTGGGTCTGGATACGGGCGAAGCTCGACGGGCGGTTGACCTATGACTGGGCGCCGGCCGGCCGTCGCGGGGCGTCGGACGACGTGCTTGTGCTGATCGGCACGGATGGGTCCGCGCTGGAGATCAAGGCCCCGCGGCGTTTCGCGGGCGTGGTTTCCGCGCGGTTCGCGCGCGCGGCGGGAAGCGCTTGCGGGCGGGCGACATTCTACCCGCCGAACAGCGAGTTTCGAAACGGCGCGGTCTGGCAGGAGGCCGCGAAGCCGATGGGCTTCACGTTCTGTACCGAAGCCGAGTTTCCCGAGTTGAGGCGCCGCTGGGCCGAACGTGGCGCGGATGCCGATGTCACGGGGTGAAAGCAGGGCGAGGCGAAGCGGTAACCCATGCGGAGCTCACAGTCCCGCGCACGGGCGAGATCAGTTCCTCCGACGCGTCGCCGACGAAATGGGGCGTGACAGCGCGGCGTGTGGCTGCGTATCATTTACCACCATGAAAGCCACTGTATTTGCTCTCGCTGTCGTACTCGTGGTCGGTGTGACGTGCGGCCAGGATGTCCTCGCGCAAGCCGATGACAATGTGTCGGTGCTGGCCGGGGCGGAAGCCGGTGCAACGGTTGCCGAACTGACCGCCGAACTTGCGCTCCGTGACAAGACCATCGCCGAGAAGGATGTCGCGCTGCGCGAGCTGCAGGCCGCGTTCGACGGCATCGCCGCCGATTTCCGCAAGAAGGCGGAGGCGCTGCAACCGACGGGCGATGAACGACTTACGCGCGAGCGGAACGAAGCTTTGGTCGCGCGCGATGCCGCCCTGAAGGCGCGGGACGAAGGCGCGGCGGAACTGGCGGCCGCGCGGGCGGAAACGGCGGCCGCGCGGGCCGAAACGGCGGTCGTGCGCACGGAGCTGGAGACGGCGCAAGCCGAGGTGCGGCGCACCCAGGCCGAGTTGGCCGAACTTCGCGTGAAGTACGACACCGTCGAGACGGGTCTTGCCACCGAACGGGCGGCGCTGAACGACGCCGTTGCCGCGACGAAGGCGGATCGCATCACGCTGGCCTACAACATCGGTTGTGTCTACAAGGCCACGCGGCAGTATGCGCGGGCGGAAGCCGAGTTTATGAAGGCGCTGGAACTGGCGCCGAACGATCCGCTGATTCACTTCAATCTGGGTGTCCTCTATGACGACGATCTCGGCAACGCCGCAAAGGCGCGCACGCATTACGAGCGGTTTCTGGAACTGGCTCCCGACGATCCCGACGTGCCAAAAGTCACCCAGTGGCTGAGTGAGCTCTGATCGGGTCATCCTGCACGCCGACATGGATGCGTTCTTCGCGTCCGTGGAGCAGCGCGACCATCCCGAATATCGCGGCAAACCGGTCGTGGTCGGCGCGCAACCCAACCAGCGTGGCGTCGTCGCGGCGGCGTCCTACGAGGCCCGCAAGTTCGGCATCCGTTCCGCCATGCCGTCGGTCGAAGCGGGCCGCCGGTGTCCGCACGCCATTTTCGTGCCGCCGAACATGCCGCGCTACCAGGCCGCGTCGCGGGATGTGTTCGCCGTCTTCGAGCGCTATACGCCCCACGTGGAACCGGTATCGGTGGACGAGGCGTTCCTCGATGTGACGGGCGCGCGGGCGCTGTTTGGCGATGGGCCCACAATCGCGCGTCGGATCAAGACGGATGTACGCGCCGAAACGGGGTTGACCGCGTCGGTCGGGGTGGCCCCGAACAAGTTCCTCGCCAAGCTGGCCAGCGATCTCGATAAGCCGGATGGTCTCACGGTCGTCCCCGTGGAGCCCGCGGCGATCACGGCTTTTCTGCGCCCCATGCCCGTCGGTCGCATCTGGGGCGTCGGCAAGGTCACCGAGGCGATGCTGCGGGCGCGCGGCATTGCGACGATCGGCCATGTGCAGGACGTGGACATCCGATCGCTGGCGGTTCTCGTCGGCGAGTCGACGGCCGGTCACCTCAAGGATCTGGCTTTCGGCCGCGACGATCGGGAATTGGAAGCGGAGCAGGCGGAGAAGAGCATCTCGCGGGAGCACACGTTCCCGAAAGACTGCACGTCCCGTGCCGAGTTGCAGGCGGTGCTCCGCGACCTGATCGACGATGTCGGCGGTTCGCTTCGGCGTACGCCGTGCCGGGCGCGCGTGCTCCGGTTGAAACTGCGCTGGAGCGACTTCACGACGATCACGCGTCAGGTGCAGTTGCAGCCGCCCTGCCGCGACGGCTTCGCGTTGCGCGACGCCGCGGTGAAGCTTTTCGACGAGCAGTTGCTGGCCGGTCCGGTTCGGCTCATCGGCATTGGGGTTGCCGGGCTGACGACGGCATATGCGGAGCAACTGGGACTCTTCGATGCGCCGCGCGATCGCCGTGCCACCCGCGAGCGGCTGTCATCGTCCATCGACCGCATCCGCGACCGCTTCGGCAAGGATGCGATCAGGAACGGCTGACGGGTTGGCTGTTGGGTGTTGATGTCCCTGTCCCGTGGAGGTGACGCTGTGCGGAGCCGTCATCAATGTGACCAATGACTAACCCGACCAATGTCCAACGCAAAGCGCGCTTGCGCCGCCCGGATGGCGTCTCTACAGTGAGTTCCGAAGAAGGGGATACTCCCCGGAAAAGGAGCTACGAATGCATATCCGGACGGCGGCAATCGGGTTGACGGCGGCGTTGGCGGCGTTGGCGGTGACGGCGCATGCCCAGGGCACGGGCGGCGGCGCGGGGCCGGCCGCCGGGGTCGACAAGCAGTTTTCGAAGATCTTTGGCAAGAATCGTTCTTTCTCGGCCAGGGCCGTCTCCACCATCAAGGATGCGAACGGCAAGGAAGTCCAAAGCATGGAAACGGACTTCGCGGCCCTGGACGGCAATGTCCGCTTTGACAGGGATGCGACAAAGTCGTCGGCGGGGAAGGGGCAGCCGGAAGCGGCCGCGCAGATGACCGCCATGGGCCTGCATCACACCGTGAGGATCGTTCGTGCGGACAAGCAGATCATGTATATGGTCTACCCGAAAAGGCAGGCGTACTGGGAGATGGCCCTGCCCGCGTCGGATGCATCTGACGACTCCAAGACCAGGATCGAGAAGAAAGAAGCCGGCCGTGAAACCGTTGACGGGCATCCCTGCGTAAAACAACGGGTGACCTACACCGACGCCGCGGGGAACATCACGCAATGGACGCTGTGGGAAGCCGCGGACATGGACGGGTTCCCGGTGCAGACGGAGGTCGCCGCCGGCGACAGTGTCATCACGACGCTCTACAAGAGCATCAGCCTGGCCAGACCCGCTGCCTCGCTATTTGAGCCCCCGGCCGACTTCAAGCGCTTCGGCTCCATGCGGGAACTGATGATGTCGATGCGGCAGCAGAGGGAGTCTGGCAGCGGTCAGGCGAAGTAGCGGCCAGAATGTGGCCACCATGGTCGAGGGGCAGAGCGGTGCCCTTTACATTCTGGTTGCCCGCGAATGGCTCCGCGCGGCGAGGGATCATGAAGGGTTGACGGTGCCGCATTCGTGCTCGATACTCCTGCTTCATGACAGCGAAGCAGTTTTATGACTGGCAGACGTCCGGCGGCACGGACGATGTCATGCGGCTCGTGGATGTTCTCGAACGTGCCGACGTTGCGTGGTGTGTGATTGGTGGGGTTGCGGTCAACCATTGGGCGGAACAGCCGATGGTCACCCAGGATGTCGATCTCGTCGTTGCGGCGGAGACCGTCGAGCGCGCCATCTCCGCCCTGGCGCAGGCAGGTTTCCGCGCGGAGCGTTTCGCCTGGTCGGTCAACTTCAAGGGCCGGTCGGCTGTCAGTATCCAACTGAGCACGGAAGATTTCTACCGCGACTATCCCGCGCGCGCGGTCGCCGCGGATGTCCATGGCGTTCTGATGCGCGTGGCATCCCTTGAGGACACGTTCAGGGGGAAGCTCAAGGCATGGTCCGATCCCGAGCGGCGACAAAGCAAACGGTTCAAGGATCTGGCCGACATCGCACGACTCGTCGAATCTCATCCCCATTGCTGGAATGCGCTGCCGGAGGGCCTGAAGGGCCAGATACGGAACCCGGAGTGAGCATGACCAATGTCAATGACCATTGAACACCCAACAGCCAACACGGAATGTCCAATGACCATGGAAATTGGATATTGTTTGTAGTTCAGCCTGCAGGCTGCCCGGTGGATGAGTCTACGCGCGGGGGACACGCTGAAGCGTGGACTACGAACGGGGAAGGGGATCGGTGGACGAGAGCGGGCGACGAGAATGAGAGAGGACATTGGACATTCCTTGTTGGGTGTTCATGTCCCGGGTATCGCCGGGTGATTTCCCGAGCAGGGACAGAACATCCAACAGCGAACAAGGAACGCCCAACGTTCAGTCGGTTAAGGGTAGCCGAGTAAGGGTGGCGGTTGATATGGACCGTTATGTGGGCGGTTAAGCGGGCGAGCAAGTGCAGGGAGCGTATGAAGCAGTAGGCACGGATCTCCGAGACGTGCCCCGGCCGACGGCCGGCCGCGCTTCGCGCGGCGTTGTCCAAGGGACCAATGAAAAATCCCACTCCAAACCCGGAAGCTCCCAACCTTCACGGGATGCAGTCGTTCGCCAGAACTTGCCGATACACGCGAGGTCGCAGCCCGAGAATCAGCACACTGTCGACGCTTCCGGGTTTGTGGGGGGATTCTCTATTGTCTAATCGAGAGATGGTTGAGGC
>CAYYJS010000009.1:0-43896 GCA_964472315.1 uncultured Victivallales bacterium
GCCCGTCAAGGCGACCCGATCCAGGGGAACAACGGCGAATGTCCATGACTGCACCCAATCGCAAATGCGCCCCCCTTGGCCCGCGGTCCACCATCGTGCTTGTCATCGGCTCCACAAGCGTGCATCCTACGTGCGATGAACATGGTGGCGTCGGTGGCTTTCCTTTTCATGATGGCGACGGTCCTGCTGTGCGCGTTCTGGGATCGTCGGAAGAAGCGCACACGGGCGGTCGCGACGCCGGTGTCCGTCGTCGTGCCCTGTTACAACGACGCGGCCACGGTCGCGGACTGCTTGAGGAGCGTTTTCGCATCCCACCCGGCGGACCTGCTCGATGTCACCGTTGTCAACGACCGCAGCACGGACGACTCGCGCGCGCGCATCGCCGAGGTCGCGCGCGAGTTTCCCGTGCGCGTGGTCGATAATCCTGTCAATATGGGCAAGAGTGCGACGCTTAACGCTGCGTTGCCGTCGGCGCGTCACGAATTGGTCCTCTGCCTTGACGCGGACACCATGCTCAACCCGGATGCGCTCGGCGATATGCTTGCCCGGTTCGGTCACGATTCCCGCGTCGGCGCGGTCAGTTGCCCTTACGCGCCGTCGAATCGCGGGTTTCTCCCGTCGATGCAGGCGATGGAGTATAACATGCTGCGTTTGAGCCAGGGCGCCGGCAACGTGACGTCGGTGATGGCCTTGTGGGGGGGGTGCCTGATGGTGCGTCGCGAGGACTTCCGGGCCGTCGGCGGCTTCTCGTCGAACGCGATCACCGAAGATGTCGATTTGGCCTTCAAGCTGAACCGGGAGGGACGCCGGGTCGAGCAGAGTTTCGTGTTCGTGCGGTCGCTGGTGCCCGATACCTGGCGCGGATGGGCGCGGCAGAAACTGCGTTGGACCGCCGGCGGGTTCCAGTGCGTGTTCAAATATCCCCTGGTCTGGCTCCGGAATCCCTTGCAGACCCTGTTCATCACATCCTACGCGTTGCTGACCGTCGCCGGGCTTTGCGGCCTGATGGCGGACACGTCCCTGATCAATATCGGACGCGACCTCTTCTCGATGTGGGCGATGGACATCCCGTCGCGTCAGCTCTGGCACACCATGGGGCACCTGTACGGACCCATACTCGCCGCCAAAATGGTTGTCGGCGCCGTAATGAGTCTGTTCTCGTTGGCCTACGTGTTGCCGACGATCTCGCGGGTGCAGGACTGGGTGCGTATCGCCCTGGTCATTCCGTTCTCCATGGGGTACTTCCCGCTTTACATCATCGTCTCCATCCTGGGCTTCGGTTTCTGGTTCATCGCCCTTAGCCGTATGCCTGTCGAAGAACGCGCGTGGTAGAACGGCTGTGGATGACGGGAGACTGACGCCATGACGACCATCGAACAACAGGCACGTGCGGCCAAGACGGCCGCCGTACGACTGGCCGCATGCGCATCCGACGTGAAACGGCGCGCGTTGGCCGCGATCGCGGCGGCCCTGCGGGACGGCGCGCCGGCCATACTCGCCGCCAACGCGGCCGATCTTGCGGCGGCGGACGCGGGCGGACTGGCGAAGCCCCTGCTCAAACGACTCGCCTTCGATGCCGCCAAGCTTGACGGTGCCATCGCCGGGATCGAGAGCCTGATGCGGCTGCCGGAGCCGGTCGGCGTCGTGCAGCGCGCCATGGAACTCGACAAGGGGTTGAATCTGTACCGTGTCAGTTGTCCGATCGGCGTGATCGGCGTGATCTTCGAATCGCGGCCCGACGCGCTGGTGCAGATTTCGACGCTGTGCCTGAAGAGCGGCAACGCGGCGTTGCTCAAGGGCGGCAGCGAGGCCGTACGGACGAATCGCGAACTGGCGCGCACGATCGCGACGGCGAGCGAAGCCGCCGGCATCGCGCCCGGGTGGCTGCAGCTCCTCGAAACGCGCGCCGACGTCGATGCCATGCTCGAACTGGACACGTTGATCGACCTGATCGTCCCACGCGGATCGAACGCGTTTGTCCGTCACATCATGGAGCGCTCGAATATCCCGGTCCTCGGGCATGCCGACGGCATCTGTCATGTGTACGTGGACGACGCGGCCGACCTTGCCATGGCCGTGGCGGTGGCGGTCGACTCCAAGTGCCAGTACCCGGCCGTGTGCAATGCGGCCGAGACGATGCTGGTGCACGAGGCGGTGGCCGGGCGTTTCCTGCCGATGTTCCGGGCCGCCGTGGACGGCCGCGGGTTGGAGCTGGTCGGTTGCCCGCGCACGGTTGCGATCCTGGGCTGCGCTCACGCGACCGAGACGGACTGGCGCACGGAGTATCTGGACAACAAGCTTTCGATTCGTATCGTGCCGGACCTGGCGGCGGCCATCGCGCATATCAACATGTATGGGTCCCGGCATACGGACGCGATCGTCACCGCGAATGCCGGGCACGCCGAGACGTTCATGGCGTTGGTCGATTCCGCGGACGTCTTCTGGAACTGCAGCACGCGGTTCAGCGATGGCTACCGGTTCGGGCTGGGGGCCGAGGTGGGGATCAGCACCAACAAGATTCATGCGCGCGGGCCGGTCGGACTGGAGGGCCTGCTGATCTACAAGTGGCGCCTGATCGGTGGCGGGCACGTGGTCGCCCCGTATGCCGACGGCACGCGTGCTTTTACGCATCGTGCGTTGGAAACCACGGGGAGAACGTAGGCCGGGCTTGCGTCTACCGTCGGGGGACGCTGTGGAGGAGGCGGCGGTATTCGCGGGGCGACATGCCCTTGCGCTTGTGGAAGGCGCGCGAAAAGTAGTTGCTGTCGTTGAATCCGCATTGCAGGGCGACGTCCGTCACGCGCAGATCGTCCGCGGCGAGCAGCTCGCAGGCACGCGAGATGCGCAGGCGCAGCAGGTGCTCGATGGGCGCGCGGCCCATGACCTCGGCGAAGGCCCGCATGAGGGAACTGCGCGACATGCCGGCCACGCGGGCGAGTTGCGCGACCGTGATCGGTTCGGCGTGGTGGTGTTCCATGTAGCTGAGCGCTTCGCCGAGGCGCAGCAGGGGACGGCTCTCCACGCGTGTCGCGCGCGCGTAGCAGCGCGACAGGAAGCCGATCAGCGTCATCAGATGGCTGCTGGCCATGAAGCGATAGCCCGGCCGTTGCTGGTGCAACTCGGACTCCATGGTTGCCACGAGCCTGGCGGCTTCGCCCAGTTCGTCGTCATCCAGGTGGAGTCGGCTGTTGAATCCGCGCGCGCGGCGGAGCCGGGGTTCCACCGTGAAGAGGGCGTGATACCCGGGTATGTTGCCGAGATCGGCGGTTGGCAGCCGCAACGCCCGCCTCCGAAACAGGATGTTAACCAGCGTCATCTCGTCGGTGCGCTCGTATCCATGCGCCGTGTTTCCGGTGACGACGAACGCATCGCCGGCCTCGAGCGGATGCGCGCCGGTGTCCGTGACGTGGCGTCCGCTGCCGGAGAAAATGAGGACGAGCTCCGTGAAGTCGTGCCGGTGCAGTTCGCAGCTTTTGTGCGACTTGACGCGCATCACATGCAGGGGGAACTCTTCGTCCGTGAAAGCGAACCGTGTGTTGGCGTATGTGACGACATTCGGCATTTGGGACGATAGTGCTCTTTTTTGAGCCGATAATCAAGGTCGTTTCATCGGAGTCCGGTAGCATGGACGGCATTGTTTCAATGAATGGGAGGATCAGGCATGGCACTGAAAGTCGGAGTTGTTGGTGTTCGCGGTATCGGGTCGCGGCATGCGGGCTGTCATGTGGCGGACGACCTGGCGGACCTGGTCGCGGTATGTGATGTGGTCAAGGAGCGGGCGGACGCCGCGGCCGCGAAGTTCGGCGTGAAGGCTTACTACCGGCTGAAGGATATGCTGGAATCCGAGCAACTTGACGTTGTCGATGTCTGCACGGGCGGGTACGAGAACGGGAGCTGGCACTTCGAGCCGGCGGTGGAGGCGCTGGATGCCGGCAAGCACGTGCTGGTTGAGAAGCCCCTGTCCAACGACATCCACGAAGCACGCGATCTGGTTGCTTACGCCGACGCGAAGAAGCTGTACCTGGGATGCAACCTCAACCACTACTTCACGCCGCCCGCCGATCAGGCGATGGGGTACATGCGCGACGGGAAGATTGGCGAGGTTGTCTACTGTATGCATCGGATGGGGTTTCCGGGCGGCACGCCCACCTTCAAGCCGACGAGCGGTTTCCGTCACGCGGGTTTCCCGTACTTCCACGCCAAGGCCTTTCTAACGCATCCGTTCAGCGTCATGCGCTACTTCTGTGGCGACATCACTCATGTTCAGGCCTTCTTCGGGCAGCCGAGTTGCCGCCGCGCGGCCGGCGATGTGCTGCTCTCGATCAACAGCATCCACGTGCAGTTTGCCAGCGGTGCGACGGGATTCCTGCACAGTCAGCGCGGCGACACGACCTACGGGTTGGGCGGGTGGTGGCATGTTGAGGTCGGTGGCACGCGCGGCACGTTCTGCATCGAGAACTGCATCGAGCGTCTGACCTATTGGCCCGCGCCGGGGACCGAAGGCGCCGCGCAGCCGGACAAACTGGGGTTGGGCCAGACGCCGCGGCCGACGGTGACCGAGTCGGGCATCAAGGACTTCGACGCGACGTTCCCGTTGCGCATCCATGCGTTCCTCGAGGACGTGACCAACGGCGTGCCGCGCGACCGGTTGCGCAGTTCCGGGCGCGACGCGCTGGCGGCGCTCGAGTACACCTGGGCGGCGATGGAATCCTATGAGCAGGGCGGTATTCTGGTGCGTCCGCACCCGCTGCCGCCGCTCGGTAGCGGACCGGACGAACTGGAAGACTAACGGGAGACTGAGCGTATGAAACTGGGCGTGAATTCGGTCCTCTTCGGAGGACACGACATGGAGACGGCGTTCCGCGGCATCCGGATGGCCGGTTACGATGGAATCGAGATGTCGGCGATCGGCGGGATGAGCGAACACCTCGTGATCGAGCGCTGGGAGGCGTGTGTGCCGCGCATCCGCGAGCTGGCGCGGCAGTACGGCCTCGAGTTGCTGGCGATGGAGCAGCCGAACCAGGACCCTGACGTGATGGAAAAGGCCATGCAGGCTGCTGTCGCGTGCGGCATCCCGATCATCAACTGCGGTCCCGGCGGCAAGAGCGACGACGAGGCCTCGTTCCAGGAGCGCATCGAGAGTCTCGGCCGTCTGGCCGACCGCGCCGCGCATTACGGCGTTACGCTCTGCGTGAAGGCGCACGTGGGGGCGGCGATCTACAACACGCCCACCACGCTGCGCGCGCTGGCGGCCATTTCGTCCCCGGCGTTCGGCCTCGACATGGACCCGAGCCATATCCACCGCGCCGGCGAGAACCCGGTCGAGGCGATCGCCGCCGTGATCGCGCGCATCCGGCATGTGCACATCCGGGACTGCAAGGGGCGCGAGCGCGGACCGGGCAAGCCCGAGGACCAGGCGAACGGGCGCGGCGACATCGATCTCGTGGGGTACATCCGCGTCCTTCACGCCAACGGGTATCGCGGCCCGCTGGATCTGGAGGTGATCGGCGCGAAGGCGTGCACCGTCGAACAGTGCTGTGCGATTGCCGCCGAATCGCGCGGCCATATGCAGGCCTGTCTCCAGGCATGCGGAGCAAGGTAGGGGGCGGGATGAACATCGGTATTCTCGGATTCGCCCATGGACATGTCAATTCGTACGGCACGGTCTGGCGGGATCGCGCCCACGGCGTGCACGTGACGGCGGGATGGGACCGCGACGCGGGGCGGCTCGCCACGGCGCAAGCGCGGTTCGGCTTCAAGGCGTGCGCGAGCGCGGCCGACGTGCTGGCCTCGGACATCGAGGCCGTTCTGATCGCCTCCGAGACCAGTTTCCACGCCGAACTGGTCGAAGCGGCCGCGGCGGCAGGCAAGGCGATCGTCCTGCAGAAGCCGCTGGCGCTGACGATCGAGGAAGGCGAGCGCATCGTGCGCGCGGTCGAACGCGCCGGCGTGCCGTTCACGCTGGCGTGGCAGATGCGCGTCGATCCGCAGAACCTCAAGATGCGCGAACTCGTGCGTGACGGGACGCTGGGCCGGATCTTCATGGTGCGGCGGAGGCACTGTCTCGGGTTCTGTCTGGACCCCGCGAACGCGACGTCCTGGCATCTGGACCCCCGTTACAACCGGGATATCTGGGCGGACGATGCGGCGCATGCCGTGGACTTCCTGTACTGGATGTTCGGCAAGCCCGTCAGCGTGACGGCCGAGCTGGGAACGCTGTTCAATCCGGCCATCGCGAACGACAATGGCATCGCGGTGTTCCGGTATGCGGACGGTCTGATCGCCGAGGTTTCCTGCTCGTTTGTCTGTCTCGCGGGCGAAAACACGACCGAGATCGTTGGCGATAAGGGCGTTCTGATCCAGAACTACGGCGACGCCCCGAGCGCCGCGGCGCCGCGCGCGGAGCACGCCGTGGCACTGAAGTGGATGCGGGCCGGGGAGACGGCGTGGACGGCGAGCGAGCTTGCGGCGCCGCGCGGGCAGGGGGAGCGCATCGCGGCGCTGGCCGGGCCGCTGGCCGAGTTTCTGCATGGGCGGCGTCCGCCGCTGGCCTCGGCCGAGGAAGGGTTGACCACGCTCAAGCTTGTGCTGGCGTGCTATGAGGCGAATGCCCGCGGCGCGCGGGTCATGGTGAAGGTTTGATCGACGATCTCCGGGCGGAACCGGAAAACGGCGGCAATGGAAGGAGGCCATGATATGGCAACGAAGAAACAGAACGTAAAACGACCCAACATCCTGCTGGTGGCCATCGACTCGCTTGTATCGACGCACATGAGCTGTTACGGCTACCCCCGTCTGACGACGCCGCACATCGACGCGTTCGCGAAGGAGGGCGTGCTTTTCGAAAACACCTTTTCGCCCAACGTGCCGACGACGCCGGGCTACACCTGCATGCTGACCGGCATGGATGTGTTTTCGACGCAGTGCGTGGCGCTCCGGCACCGCGGCCCGTTGACGCCGGACGTCACGACGCTGCCCGAGATCCTGAAGCGGGAAGGCTACAATACGACCTGCGTGGGCGGCGGCAACAATCCGGCCTTTCGCGGATTCGACACGACCTTGTCGTTCGCGGGGTGGGGCGACGCCTCGCAGGGGAGTCTGCCGAAGGCCGACAACCTCAATCAGGTCACGATTCCCGAGATCGAGCGGTTGAGCAAGGAGGACAAGCCTTTCCTGATGCTGCTGCGCCACATGGATCCGCACTCGCCGTACCTGCCGCCCCGGCCATACGACCGCATGTTCTACCATGGCGATCCGTGCGACCCGGCCAACAAGTCGATGGAACCGGTCATGGCGTTCAAGCCGTTCTGCGACTACTTCGGCTCGTGGATGCCGGCGGGCATCACCGACAAGGACTACGAGATTGCCCAGTACGACGGGGCCGTCGCGTACATGGATGCGTGCATCAAGGTGCTTTTCACCCAGCTCGAATCCCTCGGCATCCTGGACGAGACGATCGTCGTCGTGAACAGCGACCACGGCGAGACGCTGTATGACCACGAATGCTGGTTCGACCATCATGGCATCTACGACAACACCTTGCGTGTGCCGCTGATCATCCGTTATCCGAAGAAGCTTGGCGCGGGCCTGCGCGTGCCGGGCTACAACCAGCACATGGACCTGGCGCCCACGCTGTTGGAGTTGGCGGGAATCAAGAGCGGCATCCGGTTCGACGGGCGCAGCCTGATGCCGATGGTCAAGGGGGTGACCGCGAGTCATGACTCCTCGTTCTACATCACCGAGTGCACGTGGATGCGTAAGCACGGGTGGCGGACGCCGGAGTGGAAACTGATCCATGCGCTGGAGCCCGACTTCCACTTCAAACCCGAGGTCGAACTGTACAACCTGCTGGACGACCCCGATGAGAACCGCAACGTGGCGGATCGGCACCCGGATGTCGTGGCGCATCTGGAAGCGCGGATGCAGGCGCACATTGCCCGTCGCGAGCGCGAGACCGGGAAGAGCAACCCGATGCACAATCAGCCGCATTGGCACGGGAACCAGACGATCGCCTACTTCGAATCGAGTCAACAGGCTTACGACACGCTGCACATTGGCGACCCGAAGGTGGCCCAACGGCTGCAGGCCGGTGGCAAGGGGAAGCCGTGACGGGTTCGCCGCAACGTGTCGGCGTCATCGGGATGGGCCCCATCGGGAACCGGCATGCCGACTGCTACCGCGAGATGGCCGGAGCCCGCCTGGTGGCGGTGTGCGATATCGACCGCGCGCGGGCGGATGCCGCCGCGGCGCGGTTGGGCGTGCCCGCCTTCTACCGTGTGCCCGATATGCTGGAGCGGGCGGACCTGACGATGGTCAGCGTGACCACCGGCGGCGAGGAGTACGGCAGCGACCATGCCGAGCCGACGCTGCAGGCCCTCGATGCGGGGCTGCATGTGCTCGGCGAGAAGCCGATCTCGAACCGGATCGAGGAGGCCGAGCGGATGGTCGCGCGGGCGCGCGAGAAGGGGCTGTGTTACGGCATCAACCTCAACCATCGGTTCACGCCGGCGGCGCGCCTGGCGCGCCGGTGGGTGGACGAAGGGTCGATCGGCGACCAGCTCTTCATCAACATGAGCATGTGGATCAAGAATCCGCGCGAGAGCTCGCCGTGGTTTCAGATCAAGGCGCTGCACCCCCATACCGTCGATGTCATGCGGCATTTTTGCGGCGACATCGAGGCGGTGCACTGCTTTGCGATGAAGGCGCCGGGGCGGCGCATCTGGTCGACGGCGCAGTTCAACCTGCGTTTTGTCAGCGGTGTTGTCGGGCACCTGACCGGCAGTTACGACATCGAGCGCGGGCACCCCATGGAGCGGTGCGAGCTTGCCGGTACGCGAGGTCGGTTCGTGATCGATGACATGTATCGCGAGGCCACGCTGTACCCCGCCGGCGACCCGGTCAAACGGGTTTTCACGAACCCGGTGTTCGGCGGTATGGAGAGCTTCACCGACACCTTTCGCAACCGGTTGCGCGCGTTTGTGGATCAGGTGAATGCGGGGGTTCGTCCCGACGCGATCGACGGATCCGGCGCCGACGGCCTGGCGGCGCAGAAGGTGCTGGACGCGGCTGTTCGTTCGATCGAGACCGGCGGGGTGGTCGAGGTGTCGCGATGATCGCGACCGTCATCGGACGCGGGCATTCCGGAACCCGCGCCATGTCGCATACGCTGACCGCCAGCGGGTTCTACATGGGTGGCGAACTGAACGTCTCGGGCGACTTGCTGCCGCCCGAGGCGATGTATGAAGCGTGCCGGGTGATGGCGCGCCATGTGACGTACCTCGGTGACTTCCGATGGGATTTCAGCCGCCTGCACGAGGTGCGGATCGATCCGGCGTTCGTGCGACTGATCGAGACGTATCTGGCGTCGGTACTGGGAAGCGAGGCGCCGTTGAAGGGGTGGAAGATTCCGGAGACAACCCTGGTTTTTCCGTGGATCGTCCGCTTGTTCCCGGATATTCACTACATCTACTGGGTTCGCGACCCGCGCGATGCCATCGCCGGCGCGCACCTGACCGACGATACCGCGCGCTTCGGCATCCCGCACGCCCCGACCGACGACACGCGGCTGCGGCGTGCCCTCAGTTGGAAGTACCAGTCGGCGATTTACCGCGCGACGCCGAGGCCGCGGAATCTGCTGACCGTGCGGCTCGAGGATTTCGTTCTGCGCCAGGACGAGACCGTGGCGCGTCTGGGCGCGTTTCTCGGCGTGCCGATCGCGAAGATTTCCGTCAAGCCGGACGTCATCGGACGGTGGCGGAACGATCCGGAGCACCGCGACTTCACGTTTCTGGCGGATGAGATGAAGCAGTACGGCTATCGTGACTGACCATGACGAACCAAGGAGCGAGCGAATGATCCGAAAAGCCTTCCTCATGCATGTGAAACCCGACCGGCACGCCGAATACCGGCGCCGGCACGACCCGATCTGGCGCGACCTGCACGATACGTTGAAGGAGCACGGGGTGCACAACTACTCGATCTTCCTCGACGCGGCTTCGAGCAGCCTGTTCGGCTATGTCGAAATCGAGGATGAAGCCCGCTGGAGTGCGATCGCGCAAACGCCGGTATGCCGTCGGTGGTGGGCGCACATGTGCGACATCATGCCGTCGAACCCGGACAACAGCCCCATGTCGAAGGACTTGGCGGAAGTGTTTCATATCGACTGAGGCGCACGATTTCGTGCATGGACAGACGCCCATAAGTTGGCTATAGATAGAGCCATGCAAGAAGTCGAGATCGTGCGCTGGTCGGGGCTCTGGCGGAAGGACGATACCGTTCGCGTAGGCGTGCGTCTGGCGGATGGACGCGATGCCCTGCTGACGGCGTTCCGCGGGGCCGAGGATGGCGAGCCGGTCGTTCAGTACGGGCTCGTGATCAACGGCGAGGACTATACCGAGGACTTCGTCATTCCCGCGGAGCTGGAGCGCCGTCTCGAGCAACGGTTGATGGGGAGGCGCGGCGACGGCAGCGTCTCGCTCAAGGACCTGAAACTATTCTAGTCGTCCGATTCAGGGAGCGCCCATGTCACTCTGTCCATGTTGTAGCGACTTGCCTTTCGATCGGTGTTGCGGTCCCGTGCTGAGCGGCGATGTGAAGGCGGCGACGCCGGAGCGTGTGATGCGGGCGCGCTATACGGCGTATGCGCAGGCGAACCTGGATTACCTGCGTGTCACGCTGGCGCCCGAGTCGCGCGACGAGTTCGACGCCGATTCCGCGCGTACGTGGTCGGAGTCGGCTGTCTGGGAGGGTCTGGAGATCGTCGCGTGCGAGGCCGGCGGCGTCGGTGACGATACGGGAACCGTCGAGTTCATTGCGCGATACACCGTGGACGGCGAGGCGCGGAAGCACCATGAGATTGCCCAGTTCGTGAAGTGCGACGGCGAATGGTTTTTCGCCGACGGGCAGATTGTGGCGCCACGACCGTATGTGCGGGAGGCGCCGAAGCTGGGTCGCAACGACCCTTGCGCCTGTGGCAGCGGCCGGAAGTTCAAGAAGTGCTGCGGGAAATAGCTTGCCCATTGCCTCGACGTCCGGGTGACAACCGTACGGTGCAGTTCAACCAGCCCGCGCTTGTGTTCGACGGGCGCCGGTGCGGGAATGACCTGCCTGCCCACCCGTTCAAGATCCGGTAGACGCCCCGGGGCGAGTTACCGCCGGCGATGGGCGTGCGGGGCGTCGCCCCAGGCATCTCGCACGACCGTGCGGCCGAGCGAGAGGACGCGGCCCGTCAGGCAGGCGCGACACATGTCGGGTGTCTCGTCCACGCACGGTTTGCCGTCGTAGAGCCGATAAGCGTCGCGGTAGCGTTGCGGTGTCAGGTTGGGCATCACCACATTGGCGCCGAACGTCAGGCCGCGTTCGCGTCCCTCGGGTTCCACCGCCTGAAGCGCCGTCGATGCGGCGATATTGATGTTCGGCATCGCCAACCGGCACACCGCGATCATCAGCAGCGCCTGTTGGAAGGCCTCGGCCGGTTCCCACGCGCCGGCCAGCGGGGTTTGTTCGTGAGTGAGATAGGGGCCCATGCCAAGCATGTCCACATCCATATCCCGGAAGAAGGCGACGTCGTCCGCGAGCATGGCCACTGTTTGTCCGGGCAGTCCGATCATGACGCCGGTGCCGACCTGGTAGCCGATCTCCCGCAGGACACGCAGGCACGCGACGCGGTTGTCGAACGTCTGCGCGGGAGGGTGGAGCCGCATGAAGAGGTCGCGGTTCGATGTCTCGATCCGCAACAGGTAACGATGGGCGCCCGCATCGAAGAACCGTCGGTAGGTCTCCGGGGTTTGCTCGCCGACGCTCAAGGTGATGCCGAGACCGTCCGGCAGCACGGCGGACCGCGTGACGCGTTTGATGTCGCGCACCGCGGACTCGACGAGCGTCAGAAACGCCGCATCCTGCCGTTCGCCGGACTGGAGCACGAGCGAGCCGTAGCCGGCCTGAACGCACAAGCGGGCGGTTTCCACGATCTCATCGGGTGTCATGGTATAGCGACGCGGGTTCGCGTTCGAGCCGCGGATGCCACAGTAGAGACAGTCGCATGCGCACAGGTTCGAAAACTCGACGAGCCCGCGGAACGATACGCCGTCGCCGATTTCGCGACGGCGCACGCGGTCGGCCGCGTCGCGGATGGTTGCCGTGCCGGCGTCGCCGCGTTCGGCGAGCAGAAGGCACCTGTCGTCATGCGAGCGGGCGCCGTTGGCGATCGCCGACGCCAGGCGCGCCTCTGCCTCCCGTACCGTTTCGTTAGCCATATGGGTCTCCAGAATGACGGAACTTGGATGGTCGGTGCCGAAGAACCGACCGCGTGCATCATCTCATGACCCATGCCGTACCGGCAAGGAGCCAGTTGCGTTTGGCTTGTTTCGTGCGCCGAAGGGTGGCACAGTATGCGCTCGTTGCGGACGGTTCATGCAACGCGGAAGGCCAGGAGGAGGGAATTGTGATCGCGTGGTTTGCCGAGGTTCATCCGGTGTGGCAGGCGCTGTTGGGTACCCTGTTCACGTGGGGGCTTACGGCGGCTGGTGCGGGGCTCGTGTTCTTCTTCCGGACGGTCAACCGCAAGGTGCTCGACTCCATGATGGGATTCGCGGCGGGGGTGATGATCGCGGCGAGTTTCTGGTCGTTGCTGGCGCCCGCCATCACGATGGCGGAAGATCTCGGGCAGACGGCCTGGGTGACGGCCGTTATCGGGTTTCTGGCCGGCGGCGCGTTCCTGTGGGCCGTGGACAAGGTGTTGCCGCACCTGCACATCGGCTTTCCGCTGTCGCAGGCGGAGGGCATCCGGACGGGATGGCAACGCAGTGTGCTGTTGGTGCTCGCGATCACCCTGCATAACATTCCCGAGGGTTTGGCCGTGGGTGTCGCCTTCGGCGCTGTGGCCTACGACCTGCCATCGGCCAATCTTGGCGCCGCATTGGCCCTGGCGCTGGGCATCGGGATCCAGAACTTCCCCGAGGGTGCGGCGGTTTCGGTACCCCTGCGGCGGGAGGGGATGTCGCGATTGAAAGCGTTCTGGTTCGGGCAGTTGTCGGGTGCCGTGGAGCCGATCGCGGGGGTACTGGGTGCGTTGGCCGTGCTGGCCATGCGGCCGTTGCTGCCGTATGCGCTGTCCTTTGCCGCCGGTGCGATGATCTACGTGGTTGTGGAGGAACTCATCCCCGAGTCGCAGCTTCAGAAGAACACCGATATGGCCACGGTCGGCGCCATGGTCGGTTTTGCCGTCATGATGACCCTCGACGTTGCGTTGGGGTAGTCCATCCGGGAGCGCAGGTCGTGTTGCAGCAACGCTCATTCTGGCTGTCTTCCGGCTGGTTGCCGGCCTTCTTGCTGGCCGGTTATGTCGCTGCCGTCGAGCCGTCCGTTGCGGGTCTGGCGGAGGCGTGCGGGTTTACGGCCGCCCTGAGGGATGCTTTCGATGCCGGGCCCGGCGTCGCGGCCGATACGGAGTCGACGAATCGGGTCGTCATCATCAACAACGGCTACGACGCGCTGCTGCTGCGTGTGCATCTCATGCGCCGCGCGCGGCAGACGATCGACGTGCAGACGTTCATCTGGACCAATGACGAGTGCGGACGGCTGATGATGTACGAACTGCTGGCCGCCGCACGGCGCGGCGTGCGGGTACGCGTGATTGCCGACCAGCTTGTTTCGGAGAAGGATCCGGCCACGATCGCCTTTTTGGCGACGGCCCATCCGAACCTGGAAGTGCGGCACTATCGGCCGGCCGCGTCGCGCATCGCGCCTTCCGCGGCGCATACGATCCTGAGCGGCATCCGGTCGTTGAAGAACGTCAATCAACGCATGCACAACAAGACGATGATTTTCGATGGGGTTGCGCTGATTACCGGCGGCCGCAACATCGAGAACACCTATTTCAATCATGCCACCGAGATGAATTTCAAGGACCGCGATGTGCTGTTGCTCGGGCCGGTCACAGCGGAGGCGACGAAGTCCTTCGATGCGTTCTGGGCGTATCGGTGGTCAGTTGCCAGTCGGGATCTGGTCGATGTCCAGGCGTTCCTGGCCTCCGGCGACTTCCGTCGCTATGAATGCCGTGACGACTTCGGATTCGGGTCCTTCTTCCAGACGCTCGATGCCGAGGTGTCCTCGGTTACGGAGCTGGAGCGCCGGTTCGGGGGCCGGGTCCATGCGGTCCGCCGGGCACGGTTCATCGCGGACCTGCCGGGCAAGAATCGTGGCTTCTGGCTGCGGGGCCAGGGCGAGAGCACGCGGGCGCTGAGCGCGACGCTGGCCTCCGCGACCAACTCCGTGTTCATTCAGTCGCCGTACCTCGTGGTCAGCGCCAAGGCCTCCGCCCTGATCCGGCGCATGAAGCGCAACGCACCGGGGTTGCGCATCGCCGTCAGCTCGAACAGTTTCGGCTCGACGGACAATCTGCTCGCCTATTCGGCGAACTACCGGCTGCGCGCGAAATGCATCGAGACGCTGGGACTGGACATCTACGAGTACATGCCGCGCCCGGCCGCCTTCGCACGGGTTCTCCCCCAGTACGAGACCTTGACGGCGCTGGCACGGGTACGCATGGCCGAGGGGCGGCAGGCGCGGGAGCCTTTCCTCTGCATCCATGCCAAGTCGTTTGTCGTGGATGATCGGGTTGCGTTCATCGGTTCGTTCAATCTCGACCCGCGGTCGGAGAATCTGAACACCGAGGCGGGATTGGTGATTGAGGATCCGGCGGTGGCGGCGGAGTTGAAGGCCGATATACTGGAAGACATGAGCGGCCGGAACAGTTGGGTCATCGGGCGGCGCGCGATTCCGCTTCATCTGGATAAGGTAAACGCGTTCCTCGACGGTCTCCTCGGCATACTGCCCATCGACCTCTGGCCCCTGCAGAACACGACAAGCTTCGCGTGGATACCGGGCGGCCCCGAAGTCCCGCCGGCGCATCCCGACTTCCACCGGCGGTATCGTGAAGCCGGCGATTTTCCGGGCGCCGACGGGATTCTATCGCGCAAGGAAATCGTCACGCGCCTGTACAAAGCGGTATGCCCGCTGTTGACGCCGATGTTGTAGGCGAGGCGCCTTCAGAGGAGGCGGCCCGCGGGTGCGTCGCCTGCTTCGTCCCACCACCGGGGCTTGCCCGCGGCGATACGGGCGATGCCCTTAGCGGTCATTTGGTTGCCGCGCGCCTTCGCGCCTTTGACGGGCACTTCGCGCGGGTTGAACATCTGCTGGTGGATGCGCTGGGCCTTGGCCTGCTTGTACTTGACGTAGACTTCCTCGGGGTCGTCGTCTTGGAAGAGGAGGATCGTGCTGCGCTCGGCGGCGCACCGGTACTCGCGGTCCATGATGAACCCGCCGATGGTGAAGCGCTTCATATACGTGAAGCCGACGTCGTCATCGGTGTAGACGACCGTCATGACCTTGTCGCGGTCGGCCTTCTGACAGTAGACCATGTTCATATCGACGAAGAGCTTCTCCGGCGGCGGGATGACGCGGTACCGGCCATCGTTCCACACGAAGAGCAGCCGATCGTAGGAGGAGCATTCGAACAGCAATTCCCCGTCGACGGCGTATCCCACGTAGCCCTTCTCGCGATCGAAGCCGATCTTGAGCTCGCGCGCCGTCAGTTCGCGCACCTCGACATTCGAGAACGTCGCGATCCGCGTATGCCGGGGATAGACCGGCCCGTACTGCTTCAGGAGTTGCTTCAGGTAGTTGATCGCGTACTTCGTCGGACTCTTCAGTTCGTGCTCGACCTTGGCCAGTTCCGCGAGGATCCCTTCGATTTCCTCGCGGTTCTTGTTGATGTCGAACATGGAGATGCGACGGATGCGAACCCCCAGCAGCATCTCGATATCGTCCTTCACGATCGGGCGTTTGAGGCGGTTTTTGAACGGCTCGAACCCTTCCTCGATAGCCGTGATGACGTCGGCGTACGTGGTGCATTCCTCGATCCGTTTGTAGATCCGGTGTTCGACGAAAAGCTGAACGAGGGTCTTCGCGTGGAAGTCGTCGAGCAAGTGGGCATGTTTGATCCTGAGTTCGCGTTCCAGAAGGATGACCAACTGCTTCGTGTTCTCGCGCAGGATCTCGTCCACATTCGTGTCGAACGGGCGGTTGCCGCGGATCACGACCGGGCGACTCGACAAAGATGTCTCGCAGATCGTGAAAGCGTAAAGCGCCTTAATGGCCTTGTCCTGCGACTCGCCCTGGGTGAGGATGAGTTCGATTTCCACCTTCTCGGCGGTGAAATCGTTGATCGACCGGACGGGGACCTTCTTCTTGTGGACCGCGTCCTCGATGGAGCTGGTGAGCGCTTCAGTGGTGACGCCGGCCGGCAATTCGCGGATGACGAGCCGGTTGCCGTGCGCTTTCTCGATATGCGCGCGGACCTTAACCTTGCCCAGCCCCTTGTCGTATTCCGAGATGTCCATGAGGCCGCCCTGCTGAAAATCCGGATAGACCACGAACGGCTTCTTCTGAAGGATGGCAATCTGCGCTTCGATCAACTCGCCGAAATTGTGGGGAAGAATACGGGTGGAAAGCCCCACCGCGATACCGTCGGCGCCGAGCATGAGCAGGAGCGGCAGCTTGCATGGCAGCGTGACCGGCTCCTTCTTGCGCCCGTCGTAGTTGGGGACGAACGCCGTCAGTTCGTCGTTGAAAACTTCCTTGCGGGCCAGTTCGGTCAGTCGGCATTCGATGTAGCGGGGTGCGGCGGCGCTGTCGCCCGTGTAGATGTTGCCGAAGTTTCCCTGCCCCTCGATCAGGTACTGCTTGTTGACCAGATTCACCAGCGCGTCGCCGATGGAGGCATCCCCGTGCGGGTGGTACTGCATGGTATGGCCGACAACGTTGGCGACCTTGGTGAAGCGGCCGTCGTCGCGCTCATGCAAGGAGTAGAGAATGCGGCGTTGAACGGGTTTCAGGCCATCTTCCAGCGTCGGGATGGCGCGGTCGCAGATGACGTAGGATGCGTATTCGAGGAAATTGCGGTCCATCATCGAGCGCAACGGACCCTCGCCGTCGCGCATGGGGTTGTGGTCCTCGTGGTGTCCGTTGCCGTCGCCGTCGCCGTTCCCGGCATCCGCGTCATCATCCGGGAGGGGGGCTGCCGGGCGCTCCGCGTCGGGGGCCTCGGCGCCCTTATCCGACGCCGTTCCGTCATCGCGGTCGGCGACGCGCGCCTTGCCGCGTGTCCGCGTCCGGCCGGGCTTCGCCACGGCGGGTTTCGGCGTCGCCGGCGGGGCGGGTTTCCCGTCGGGCGGTCGGGCGGGGCTGCCGGAGTCCGCCTTGCGCCAGGCCTCGTCGTCGAAGAGAAACTCCTGTTTCGGTTCGTCGCTCATGACACCTTTTCGAGATCGATGATGAGATGCTCCATGATGTAGTCGCGACGTTCCTGCGTATTCTTGCTCATGTAGAAGCTGAGCACCTCGGGAATCGAGTGCTCGCCATCGATCGAGACCGGGCTCAGGCGCATGTCGCCTCCGATGAACGCCTTAAACTCGCCGGGGGAGATCTCGCCGAGACCTTTGAACCGGGTGACCTCCGAGGCTTTGCCGAGGGACTTCATCGCCGTATCGCGCTCGGCCTCCGAGTAGCAGTAGATCGTCTCCTTCTTCGTCCGCACGCGGAACAGGGGCGTTTCGAGGATGACGAGGTGGTTCTGGGCGACGAGCGGCTGGAAGAAGCGCAGGAAGAAGGTGATCATCAGGTTGCGGATGTGCAGGCCGTCGACATCGGCATCGGTGGCGAGGATCACGCGGCCGTAGCGCAGGTTGTCGACCGATTCCTCGATGTTGAGGCAACGCATCAGGTTGTAGATCTCCGCGTTCTTGTACAGGGCATCGCGGCGCAGGTCGCAGACGTTGAGCGGTTTGCCTTTGAGGGTGTAGATGGCCTGCGTGTTGACGTCCCGGCAACTGACCAGCGATCCGGCGGCGGACTGGCCCTCGGTGATGAAAATCATCGATTCCCCGCCCCGGTTGCGGCCCTTGTCGAGGTGCACCTTGCAGTCCTTGAGTTGCGGGATGCGGATCGAGATCGCCTTGGAGCGCTCGCGCGCCACCTTCTTCACGGCCTGCAGTTCTTTGCGCAGCTTCTGCGTGTCCTCGATCTTCTCGATCAGCTTCTCGGCGGACTTCCGGTCGCGGTGCATGAGGTCGGCGACGATGTCCTTCACCCGGTTGACGATATCCGAGCGAATCTCCACATTGCCGAGCTTGTTCTTCGTCTGCGACTCGAAGATGGGATCCTTGAGGCGGATGGCCACCGCGGCCAGGATGCCCTCGCGCACGTCGTCGCCGTCGTACTTGCCTTTGCTGAACTCGTTGATGCCCTTGAGGATGCCCTCCCGGAAGGCGCTCAAATGCGTGCCCCCGTCGCTGGTGAACTGGCCGTTGACGAAGGAGAAGTACTCCTCGCTGAAGCGATTGGTGTGGGTGAAGGCGAATTCGAGCATCTTGTCGCGGTGGTGAAACGGCGGGTAGATCTTCTCGAACAGGCTCTCCTCGCGGATCAGGTCCAGCAGGCCACCCTCGGAGACGAACGCCTTGTCGTTGTAATTGATGCGCAAGCCGGCATTCAGGTAGGCGTAGAAGCGGAGTCGCCGGCTTACGAGTTCCTCGCGGAAGGCGTACTTGCCGAAGATTTCCAAGTCCGGCGTAAACTCGACGTGCGTACCGTTCTTCTCGTTCGAACGGCCCTTCTTCTCGCGTTGCAGGAGTCCGCGTTCGAACTGCGCCTCGACATAGCTGCCGTCGCGGTGGCTGCGGACGAAGAAGTCGGAGGAGAGGGCGTTGACGGCCTTGGTTCCGACGCCGTTCAGGCCGACGCTGAACTGAAAGACATCGTCATTGTACTTGGCGCCGGTGTTGATGCGCGAGACGCACTCGACGACCTTGCCGAGGGGTATGCCGCGGCCATAATCGCGCACGGTGACGCGGCCGTCGGCGATCGCGATGTCGATCTTGTGGCCATGCCCCATGATGTACTCGTCGATACCGTTGTCGACGACTTCCTTGAGCAGGATATAGACGCCGTCCTCGTACTGACTGCCGTCGCCGGTCCGGCCGATGTACATGCCGGTCCGCATGCGGATATGCTCGAGCGAAGAGAGCGTCTTGATCTTGCTCTCGTCATAGACATGCTTCTCGGTGGCGGCCATTACGCGGGGTTCCCCCCGTCCGACGCGTGAGCCGCGCGCCTCAGGTAAGGCCAGTAGTTGCGCGTGTAGACGAACAGCGAGATGACGGTGACCGTAAACGCGACCGCTTCAAAGGCGTAGGCGAACCACGGCGCGACGACCTGCATGTCCGCCGGGGCTTCCTCGAAATAGTACACGATACAGATCATGGGGAAGTTGAGCGCCGTGCGCAGCTTGCCGGACCAGTTCGCCTGGCCGCTGACATTGTACATGGCGCCGATGGAACGGAGGAAGCTGACCCACTGATCGCGGGCGAGAAACAGCAGCGTCAAGACGAGCATGACGGTCGCATGCGTCAACTGGTTGTTCCGGGCGATGACGAAGACGAGCAGCGGCAGCGCGGCCAGGTAGAAGAACTTGTCCATCAGCGGGTCGGCGTGCGCGCCGAACTGCGTGGTCACGTTGAACTTGCGGGCGAAGTAGCCGTCGAAAAGATCGGTAAAGGCCGACAGCACGAGTGCCCAGTAGGCGATGAGGAACAGCCATGGCATGCGGTACGCCGGGTTGGTGTACACGATGGCGCTGGCGAAAAAGAGGAGGACGAGGGGAAACCGGACAAAGGTGAGGAACATGACGAACTGAAGTTTCCGCCTGTGTCCCATGGAACGACTCCTCGTGCTGACGCGCATGGCGGCAGGCGGGGCCTTGGCCCCGCCTGCCCGCAGTACCGGCAGGATATCAGACGCCGAGCTGGTAGCGTACGAAGCGACGGATGACCGGTTTGTCGCCCAGTTCCCTGGCCTTCTCCTGAAGCAACGTGGTGATCGACTGCTTGGGTTCCTTCACGAAGCCCTGATCGACCAGGCACACCTCCTCGTAGAACTTGCGCACCTTGCCGTCGACGATCTTCGAGACGATATTGGCGGGCTTGCCCACGACTTGTTTGGCGTAGATCTCCCGCTCCGAGGCCAGTACGTCGGCCGGCACCTCGGATGCGTCGAGATAGCGCGGGGCCGCGGCGGCGATGTGCAGCGTCAGGTCCTTGACGAGCGCGTCGAAGACCGGCGATGCGACGGTTTCGGGCTTCTCGCAGGCGACCTCCACGAGGACGCCGACCTTGCCGCCCATGTGGATGTATGAAGCCAGCTTGCCGGTGCCGCGCAATGTCAGCCGTACGTTCCGCCGGATCTTGATGTTCTCGCCGATGGCGGCGATCTTCGACATCAGGAGATCCCGGAGGACCTCGCCGAGAGGCTGGTCGGTGCCGAGGGCGCGCGTGGCGACATCGGCGACGAAGGCCTGGAAGTCCGCGTTGCGCGCGACGAAGTCCGTCTCGCAGTTGACCTCGACCATGCCCAGCGTGGCGCCGTTTGCGGTGGCGGCGGCGGCGATGATGCCCTGGTTCGCGGCCTTGTCGGCGCGCTTGGCGGCCACCGCCATGCCCTTCTCGCGCAGCAACTTCATGGCGGCGTCGAGATTGCCGTTGGCATCCGTGAGCGCCTTCTTGCAGTCCATCATGCTGACGCCGGTCGCGTCACGCAGCTCTTTCACTTGCGAAGCAGTAATTTCTGCCATGGTTCCATCTCCTCTATCGGTATGTCTGGCGGTCTATTCTCCGGCGGCATCGGCGGAAGCGGCCGTGTCGAGCGACGCGGCTTCGGCTTCGATCTTGGCTTCCGCCTTGGCCTTGGCGCGCGCTTTGGCGGCGGCTTCGGATTCGGCCTTGGCGCGTGCGGCGGCCTCGTCGCGGGCGCGTTCGTCGGCGGCACGCTTGCGGGCCTGCTCCGCGGCGATCTGCGCATAGGCCTTCTTGCCGTCGTTGACGGCGCCGGCGACGGCTTCCGCGATCAGGCGGATGGCCCGAATGGCATCGTCGTTGCCGGGAATGGGGTAGTCGATCAGGTCCGGATCGCAGTTCGTATCGACGATCGCGATGACCGGGATCTCGAGGCGGGCGGCTTCCAGGACCGCGTTTTGTTCGCGGTTGATGTCGACGATGAACATCGCTCCGGGGAGCGTATCCATCTCGGCGACGCCGCTCAGGTTGCGTTCGAGCTTGGCCAACTCATGGCGCATCAGGGACGCTTCCTTCTTGAGCATGCGGCTCAGTTCGCCGGAGCTCTCGGCCAGGCGCAACTCCTTCAAGCGTTTGACGCGGGTGCGGACGGTGGCCGAATTCGTCAGCATGCCGCCCAGCCAGCGTTGCACGACGCACGGCTGCCCGGCGCTCGCGGCGGTCTCCTGAATGACCTGCTGGGCCTGTTTCTTGGTGCCGACGAACAGGACCGATTCGCCGTTCGCGGCCACTTCGCGCACGAACTCGAGTGCGCGGGTCAGCATGGCCATGCTCTTGGAGAGGTCGACGATGTGGATGCCGTTTCGCTTGTCGAAGATGTAGGGTTTCATCTTCGGGTTCCACCGCTTGGTCTGATGACCGAAGTGGAGTCCTGCGTCGAGCAGGTCGCGTACGGTGACGGCGGGACGTTCTTCTAATGCTGTTTCCACAATGAACTCCTTCCTGTAGCCGGTTCACGGCCACATGCGAATCCGCTTTGGCCTTTCTTGTGGAAAGAAAGGCGCTCGCTTCCGCCACCAGGCACCATGCCGGCAGCGATTGAGCCACGAACGGTATCACACGACGCCGGAGAGACAAGGAAAAAGAGGTTCTGGCTGGCGCGCGGTGCGCGCGGCGTCTATACTGGGAGCACGTATGAGAACGATGGGGCCGATAGCGAAGGCGGCCGCCCGACTGGCGATTTCCACGCTGGTTGTCGGGGCCGTGTGTCTGGTCCTCGCCGCGGTCGGCGCGCATCGACACGGAACGGCGTCGTCCGGGGTGCCCGCGCGGGCCGTCGAACCCGGGATGCAACCGGGCGGCAACGCGGTCGTGGGCGCCGACGGGGCGCCGTCGGGCGTTGCCGCGGCAACGCCGCCGTCGTTGCCAGGCGCCGCCCCGGCGGGCCTGATCGGTGGCGGCATGCATGCGCCGGCCGGGCCGTCGTCGACGCGGCCCGGAGATCCCGTGGCCATGGCCGACCGCTATGCCGATGCCGAAGTCTTGTCGTCCATCGAACAGGCCGACGATACGGGCGGCTGTCGCCGTATCGCGCGGCTGCTGCGGACAACGTTCAAGTACCCGTTCATCAGGGTCGAGGACGAACGGGTCTGGTCCGCGTCGTCCCGGACATGGGTGCTGGTGCGGCAGACGGCAATGGTCGCCGATCATGTCCTCGTCACGCTTCGCGAGGGGCGCACGCGCGATGAATTGGCGGCGCTGGCCGCGGGGCATGGGGCGGCGATTCGCCGCGACCTGCGCACGGCCGACACCTATCTCGTCGCCGCGGCGCCGGCCCTGGAAACCGTGCCGGAACTCGTTCGGGCGTTGCGCCGGGCGACCGGCATCGTGGCGATCGCCGAACCGGATATGCTCGTGCATGCGGCGGCGGTGCCGAACGACCTGCTCTACAACAACCAGTGGTACCTGCCCCATATCGGCCTGCCGAGCGTATGGAACTTCGCAACCGGACGTGGCACCGTGGTCGTCGCCGTCATCGATACCGGCGCCGACTATGTCCATCCCGAACTGGCGCCGAACATCTGGATCAACGGCGGCGAGATTGCCGGGAACGGTAAGGACGATGACGGCAACGGGTATATCGATGACGTCAACGGCTGGGACTTCGACGAAGACGACAACAGCCCGACTGACGCGCAGTCGCACGGGACGCACGTCGCCGGGACTATCGGCGCCGTCGGGAACAACGGAGATGGCGTAGCCGGCGTGTGTTGGAACGTGCGGGTCATGCCGATCCGGTTCATCGGCGAAGACGGCGAAGGCGCCACGTCCGACGCGATCGATTCGCTGAACTATGCGATTCTGATGCGGCGGCGCGGCGCCAATGTGCGTGTGGTCAACGCGAGCTGGGGCGGCGGCGGGTTCTCGGACACGCTGCGTCTGGCCATCGGGATCAGCGCGACCGAAGGCATGCTTTTCGTCGCCGCCGCCGGGAACGATGGTATGAACAACGACATCACCGCGCACTACCCGTCGAACTACGAGAACGCCAGCATCATCGCCGTGGCGAACACGGACCGGTTCGACGCGCGCCGCTCCACGTCCAACTATGGCGCCGTGAAGGTGGATCTGGGTGCGCCCGGCACGGACATCTACAACCTCTACCCCGGTGTATACGGGTACAAGACCGGCACGTCGATGTCGGCGCCCGTCGTGTCCGGCGTGGCGGCGCTGCTGTGGGAGTATCTGCCCGAATTGACGTGGGGAGAGGTCAAGGCCGCGATTCTCGACGGTTGTGATCCGGTGGCGTCGATGGCCGGGGTCACTGTTACGGGCGGACGTCTGAACGCATATGGCGCGTTCAAGGCCATCCCGCCGCGGATCGTCCATGTGCCGCCGGGCAACACGACCAACACGGTGGATGGCCATATCATCGAAGCGCGGGTCATTCCCGCGGACCTGTTGGCGTCGCCGGGGGTCACGGTGCGATGGAACACGAACGGCCTGGGCCATTCCTTTACGACCGGGATACTGACACGGGTGACCAACGATCTCTTCCGCGGCACGATCCCGGCGGTGCCGCTGGACACTACGGTCTATTATTCGCTGCACGCCACTACGGTGGGCGGTGGCTCGACGGCCAGTCCGACGAACGCTCCCGCCGCGGTGCATGCCTTTTCCGTTGTAATGGCCCAGGACCTTGCGATCACCGGGACGCCGGAAGCCATAGGCACGGTCACGCCGCCCTACGGCGGCCATACGCTGCCGTATGCGGAGGCCGTGACAGCCATGGCGCCGGCGGTGGTCGGGGAGACGAACGGGCAGCGTTTCGCCTGCGTCGGATGGTTTGGCGGCGGCAGCGTACCGGCGGCGGGCGCGACGAATCGCGTTTCGTTCGTCATCCGCGGACCGAGTTCCCTGGCGTGGCGTTGGCAGCGGCAGTACCGCCTCACGGCGCAGGATTCGTTCGGCGGCGCCATAGGTTCCGGTTGGTGGGGTGAGGGCGCCGCCGCGACTACGCCGGTCGCGGTTGCGGCCATCGTCGTCTCCGGTGTCGAGTACCGGTTCGTCGAATGGCGGGTCGACGGCGTGCGTCTACCGGGGCTTAACGACGCCGCGACGAATCCGGCGGGTGGGATCGCGATGGCCGGACCGCGCGCGGCCATGGCCGTCTATGTCAGGGCGAGTCTGGATACCGACGGCAACGGGCTGCCGGACTGGTGGGAACGGCGGCACTTCGGACGCACGGGAATGCCGGCGAACGGCGACTTCGACGCCGATGGCGCCGTGAACCGGCAGGAGTATCTGGACGGCACCGATCCGCGCGAGCGGACCGATTATCCGCGGGCGCCGGTCCTTGCGCATGCGGCGCTGGCGGCCGTGCAAGCCACGCCGTCGCCCTGGCGCATCGAGGCGGCGATTACCGACAACCAGTCGGTGAGTACGGCAACGATGGAATGGCGGCGCAACGCGGGGGCATGGCAATCGACGCCGATGGTCGCGGAGTCCGGCAACCTGTACGCGGCGTCGATCCCGTCGCCCCACGCGCTGGGCGATGCGTACGAGTATCGCCTCCGGGCCGCCGACGCCGTCGGGTTGACGGTGCAGACGCCGGTGTACGCCTTCGGGGTGGCCTACGCGCGGATGGTGGTGTCGCCGACGAACAGCGCCGTGATCGTGTCGGCCGGTGTCGCGACGAACGTGACCGTGACCGTCACGAACGCCGGCAACGCCGTGTTGCATTGGCAATGCCGTCCCGTGTGGGACGAGACGTTCGACACGAGTTACGGGCGTCCCTTCACGACCGGGGGCGCCAACGACTTGTGGCATCGGAGCGACTACCGCGCACGTTCCGGCTCGACGTCGTGGTATTGCGGCCGGGCCTCCAGTCGCCTGTACACCGACTCGATGAACGCCTGGCTGCGGACGCCCGTGGTGACGCCGGCCCCGGGAGCGCGGCTGCGCTTCGATTACTGGGCCGACGTGGAGTACGACGACGGGCGCAAGGATGACCATTACTGGGATGGCGGGGTTGTCGAAGTGTCGACAAACGGCGGGTTGAGTTTCGTGCCGTTGTTCCCGGAAGGCGGCTATCCGCACCGGATCACGCCCAACGAAGACTCCCCGTTCGCGCCGGATACGCCGTGTTTCGGCGGCGATGGCGGGTGGACGAACGCGGTGTTCGATCTGAGCGCCTATGCGGGGCGGGACGTGCAGATCCAGTTCCGCTTCGGCTCGGACATGTACACGGTCGACGAGGGGTGGTACATCGACAACGTGACGATCGAATCGGTGCGCCTGCGCGAGAACTGGATCGCCGTCGACGAACGGTCCGGAAGTCTGGCGCCGGGCGCCTCCGACGCGGTCGTCTTCGCCGTGGCGTCCACCGGCGTGGTGGACGGCGTCCGCACGGCACGGGTGGTGTTCGCGGCCAACGATCCCGAGCGCGGCGCGATCGAAGTCCCCGCGACCATGACCGTGGACAACGACCCGCCCGATGCCCGCGACGCCGTTGTGCGCTTCCAGGTCAGTCCGTACGGCGATTATACGCTTTCGGCGGACGTTGCCGGCTCGTGGTACGGGTTCCGCGATACGGTTGCCGGCATCGCCGGCTACTACGTCGGACTGACCGATGGCGGCGGCACGACGGGGGGGCGTTGGGTGGCGGGCACGAATACCGTCGTCGAAGGGCTGCCGTTGGACGAGCGCAGCCGGGTTTACGTGTGGGCGCGGGACAAGGCGGGGAACATCGGTCCGGCCGCCGCCGGCGAGGTCCTGGTGTTGAGCGCCGATGGCGATTTCGACGGCGACGGCCGGCGCAACGCGGAGGAGGAGGTCTCCGGCACCGATGCCGGTGACGGCGGGAGCGTGTTGAGCCTGGCGACCGAGTGGCAGGGGGCGGGCGGGGAGACATTCGTCCTCTCGTGGCCGACGGCGCTGCACCGGTTTTACAGCCTGTACCGCGCCTCCGGTTCCATTGGCAACGCGCCGGGCGAGTGGGCGCCGGTGCCGGATATGACGGTGCGGCCGGGCACGGGCGGGACCATGTCCTACACGGGATCCGTCGGTCAGGCGCGCGCGGTCTTCTACCGCATCGCGGTATCCGACTGACGGTGCATATTTTCGCTCGCGTTCGCGATGTGCACGCGGCTATAGTCCGACACTGTCCTTTAACCGTGCGGGGAGGTGTCTTCCATGTTGTCGAAAGTTTATTCCGGCGCCGTGCAGGGCGTCGACGCCTACCGGGTCGAGATCGAAGTGAATGCGGCGGCGATGGGGGACCCGCAAGTCGTGATCGTCGGGCTGCCCGATACGGCCGTCAAGGAGAGTCGCGACCGCGTGCACACCGCCCTGACGAACTCCGGGTTTCGTCCTCACATCGGGCGCACGACGGTCAACCTGGCGCCGGCGGACGTGAAAAAGGAGGGGCCGATCTTCGACCTGCCGATCGCCGTCGGCATGCTGGCGGCGCAGGGCGAGGTCGATGCGGAGACGCTCGACGATTACCTGCTGGTGGGCGAGTTGGCGTTGAGCGGCGAGGCGCGGCGGGTGCGGGGCGTGTTGCCGATCGCGCTATGCGCGCGCGATGCGGGGCACAAGGGGTTGATCGTGCCGGCCGACAACGCCGAAGAGGCGGCGGTGGTGCGCGGCCTGCCCGTGTATCCGGTGCGGACGCTGCGCGAGGCCATCGAGTTCCTGGCCGGGCGGGCGCCGATTGCGCCGGTCGAGATCGACCTGTCGCGAATCTTCTCCGAAAATCGGTTGCACGAGGATAACTACGCCGATGTGAAGGGGCAGGAGCAGGCCAAGCGCGCGATCGAGATTGCGTGCGCCGGGGGACACAACGTTCTGATGATCGGGCCGCCGGGGACGGGGAAGACGATGCTGGCCAAGCGGATCCCGTCGATCCTGCCCGAGATGGCGCTGGAGGAGGCGCTGGAGGCGACGAAGATCCACAGCATCGCGGGAACCTTGCCGGCGCATCGGGCGCTGATCGAACGACGTCCGTTCCGCGCGCCGCATCACACCATTTCCGACGCCGGCCTTCTTGGCGGAGGCGCGCACCCGGTGCCGGGCGAAGTCAGTCTGGCGCATCGGGGCGTTCTGTTTCTGGACGAGTTGCCGGAGTTCCACCGCAATGTCCTGGAAGTGTTGCGGCAGCCGTTGGAGGATGGCGTGGTGACGATCGCGCGCGCGGCGATGTCCGTGACGTTTCCGTGCGAATTCATGCTGGTGGCGGCAATGAACCCATGCCCGTGCGGGTACTATGGCGATACGAAACGCGACTGCCGCTGCACGCAACGGCAGATCGTGAACTACCGGAGCAAGATCTCCGGGCCATTGCTGGACCGGATCGACATCCATATCGAAGTGCCGTCGGTCCCGTTCAGCCAGCTCTCGAGCCTGACGGCGGGCGAGCCGTCGGAAGCGATTCGCGCCCGGGCGACCGCGGCGCGGCGCGTGCAGCGCGAGCGTTTCGCGGCGCACCCGCGCATTCACAACAACGCCGGCATGGGCGCGAAGGAAGTGCAGATGCACTGCGAGCTCGACGAGGGCACGCGGGAGACGCTGAAGGTGGCGATGGCGGACATGAACTTCAGCGGGCGCGCCTACGGACGGATACTCAAGGTGGCGCGCACCATCGCCGATCTGGAGGGCACGGGTGGCATCCAGATGCGGCATGTGGCCGAGGCCATCCAGTATCGCCAGCTCGACCGTCAGATGTGGTAGGGTGGGGGACCGGCGCATCCCGGACGCGGGCGCCGCGTCACCAGGTGGCGTCGGGCCGACCGGCGCCGTCCCGGTGGAGGACGAGCGCGCAGCGGGACGGGAGGTAGAGGCTGAGGCAGTGTTGAAGCACGCCGTTCTGAACGCGCGGCTGCGTGACGTATTCCTGGAGAGGTGCGAGGCGTGCGTGCCCTCCGAACCGCCGTTCGTCGGTATCCATGACGAGTCGGTAGCGGCCGGGCAACGTCTCGATGCGATAGTCGGTGAAAGAGGAACTCGGGTGGAAGTTCAGAATCACGAAGCGGCCGTTGCGTTCGAAGGCCACGATCTTGTCCGCATCGTGCAGGTAAAGCAGTTGGGGATGCGTGACCCCGACGGCGCAGGCGTCGGCGAGTAAGGCGGTCAGTGCCGCGTCGAAATCGGCGAGGAAATGGTATTTCAGGCCGGGGTCGTCGCGCAGGCTCCACTGACGCCGCGCGTAGTGGTAGCTCCAGCCGTTGCCTTCGCGGGGGAAATCGATCCATTCGGGGTGTCCGAACTCGTTGCCCATGAACGTCAGGTAGCCGGCGTCGGCCGTGGCCGCGGTGAAAAGCCGGATGAGTTTGTGGAGGGCGATGGCGCGGTCGACGACGAGCGACTCGTCACCGGTCCGCATGCGCGTGTACATCTCCGCGTCGGCCAGATGGAAGATGAGCGTCTTGCTGCCGACGATGGCCTGATCGTGGCACTCGACATAGCTGATCGTATGTTCCTCGCGGCGCTTGTTCGTCAGTTCATGCCAGATGTGCCGCAGGTTCCAATCGTCGTCGCTGACCTTCTCGACGTACTTGAACCAGCAGTCCGGGATGCCCAGGGCCAGCCGGTAATCGAACCCGCAGCCGCCCTCGCGCGGCGACGCGGTGAGGCCGGGCATGCCGCTGACGTCCTCGGCGATGGTGACCGCATCGGGGCGGACGGCGTGTACGACTTCATTGGCCAGCGCCAGATAGGCCAGCGCATCGAGATCGACGTTGGCGTCGAAGTAGTCGTCGTACGTGACGAACGCCTTGCCGAGGCCGCGGTCGTGGTAGAGCATGCTGGTGATGCCGTCGAAGCGGAAGCCGTCGACCCGGTACTCGTCCAGCCAGAAACGGCAGTTGGAGAGCAGGAAGTGGAGCACCTCGGGCTTGCCGTAGTCGAAACACCGGGAGTCCCAGGCGCTGTGTTCGCCGCGGCCACCGGCATGGAAATACTGGTGGGTCGTGCCGTCGAAGCGCGAGAGTCCCTCGGCTTCGTTCTTCACCGCGTGCGAATGCACGAGATCGATGACCACGCGCAGGCCCAGACCGTGCGCGTCGTCGATCAGCGCCTTCAGGTCATGCGGCGTGCCGAAGCGTGACGAGGCGGCGAAGAAGCTGGAGACGTGGTAGCCGAAGGAGCCGTAATAGGGGTGCTCCAGAATGGCCATGAGCTGTATGGTGTTGTACCCGGCCCGCACGATACGTGGCAGGATGTGGCGCCGGAACTCGTCGTAGGTGCCGATGCGGGGGGGTTCCTGGGCCATGCCGACATGCGATTCGTAGATCAGGCAAGCCCGGGGCCGCGGCGGGGTCTCGTGCCGCCAGGCGTATGGCGCGTCGGGCGCCCAGACCAGGGCGCTGAAAATATGCGTGTGCGGGTCCTGCACCACGTAGCGCGCGTAGGCGGGAATGCGGCCGCCTTCGCCGCCGGGCCACCGCATGTGCAGGCGGTAATGATCGCCGTGCCGCAAGGCTTCCGGCGGGAGCGCGATCGCCCATTGTCCGGTGGCGCCATCGCCCGTCAACCGGTACTCGTCGGCGACCCGCCACCCGCAGAAATCGCCGGTCAAGAAGACGGCCGAGGCATGCGGCGCCCATTCGCGAAACGTCCAGCCCGAAGGCGTGCGATGGAGTCCATAGAACTCATGGCCCGCCGCTATGGCATCGAGCCTTCCGGCGCCTGCAAGGCGTTGACGCATCGCGGCGATGGCCCGTGCGCGAAGCGCCAACGCTTCCCGGAACGGCGCGAGGTAGGGATCGCCGAAAGGCGGTTCACAAGATATGCATGGCGCCATCATGGTTTTGCCTCGGTCGCGTCGCTGGGCTGAGCGCTCGTCGAATTCGGGACGACGCCAGTGTGCCACAGCGGGTCGTACAAGGCCAGCGTGAGATCGCGCCGGGTGCGCGACGAGGGCTTGTCCTCCGGTGCCGGGCGAGGTGCGAGCAAGGCGCCCAGTTGCGCGATGGCCGCGTCGAGCGCCGTATCGGTGGTCGCCAGGACATGGATGCCGTCCTGTCGGGCGCTGAGGCAGTAGGCGTCGGGGCCGAGGCCGGTCAGGTCGAGGCCGGACAGCGCATCGACGTCGCCGTGGTGGACGTGTATGGTCAGCGGCGCCGCCCCGCCCGTGCCCATGACGGCCGATGGCCACGTGTCGCCCCATGCAGCGCGGAGTCGGTCCAGGATGGTTGCGGACTGCTCGGGCCGGGGCGATACGACTTGGCACGGCGGCGTCGTGTCCCGCCCCGCACGCATAAGAATCGTCGGCCGCAGGAACGCGAGCCATTTCCCGATCTCGAAAGCGGACAGGCCCTCCAGTGTCGTAACGGTGCGGCTGCGTTTCTGGTGTTGCAGGTGAAATCGCAGGGATGACGACTGATGGGCGCGGGCCGAAAGGATGTTCGTGACGCGGATGACCTGGCCGACGTGGTAGTTGTGCAGACGCACCACCTCCGGGGCGGCGGCCGCGAAGGCGGACTGACTGCCTGCGATCCAGTGTCCGTCCGCGTCGAGGGCGGCGAGGCTGAGTTCGGTGTCGGGCGGAATGTTACCGTTGACCTGCCAGTAGGTGGTCAGGAGATAGCCGGACAGCGTTCCGGCAGCGATACGTGGATGGGCATCGAAGCCGAGGAGAACCAGTCGTCCGCCAAGATAAGCGACGTCGGTTCGTATGGGCGGGGCCAGTTCGTGCGGCGGCGTCGCCGGCGCCGTCAAGCGCGCGAGGGCGAGCGGATCGAGTCGTGAGATGCCGCCGGATTGCATGGTGGATCGCAGCTCCAACAGGCTACGGCATGAGGCGGGCATGTCCGGCATTGGTCCGCGTGCGGCGGCATGTGAGGCCGTCCCTGACGCGGGGGGGACGGATGGTGCGGCCAGGCTGTCCATGACGGCCATGACCTGCGCGTCGTGCGCGGTCATGGCCGCCGCGCGCTGGGCCGCGGCGATATCCGGGGCGACCGTCAGCCCGAAGAGGATTTCGGGCAGAAGGCTTTCGCACAGCATGCGGATCGGTACGCTCTTGTCGGTGCCCTGAACGCTTTCGACGACGGCCAGCCACCGCTGCCATTCGGGCGGCAGCCCTTGCGTCGCATACAGCTCGCGGAGTCTGGGTGCGCGGCGCTGGGCAAGAGCCCACTGTACGGGTGCGTCCCCGAGCAGGCGCGTGGTGGCATCCTGCCAGAGCGGGATACGTTGGTTGCCGGCTTGGCGGTAGGCGGCGAGATCGCCCTCCATCGGCATCTGGCGCAGCATGGCCTGCGATGCCTGCGCGCGAAGTCGCTGAAGGGTCTCCGCGACCCGTTCCGTCGCGAACGACGACGGCATCGCCTGGGCATCGGGGCGTTCGAGGATATGGTTCAGCGCGGCCAGCACGATGGGGGTGGCCGGGTGTCGGGCGGTCCGCAAGTGCGTGAAGAGCGCCCAGAGGGCATCGGCCGGCAACGATTGCGCGGCAACCAGGGCTTTCATGCCGACGCCTGCGCGAAGGAGCGCATCGAACGCGATGTATCGCGACGATGGATCCAGGTGTATCGCGCTGACGCTCCAGTCCCGCAGCCTGGCTTTGGCATCCGCGGCCGCGGGACCGGGTGCCGCGGCGTACTGCAGAGCCGTGGCGGCGGCCTGGGCCGCGTGGGCGAGGACATGGCCGTTCCTGGGGGCCAGTGTGGCGGCCCGGTGCGCCTGGACGAGGGCCTGGGCGCCGATGGGGTCCATGGTGGTGTCGTTGGGGAGCGCCGTGCGCGCGAGCGCTTCCGCGAGGTCGATCCGGTACTCCGGTTCCCAGGGCGAAAGCGTCACGGCGCGCGAAAAGGCGCCGGCGGCCGCGGTGTATGCGGCGCACAGTTCCTGACGCGAGGCGACATGAACGAACCGCTCGATCTGATTGGTGGAAGCGCCATCCGGTTGCGATGCCAGGGCCGCATCGATCCTCGTCCGTAGCGTGCGTGCGGCGATCAGGTTGTGCGCGCGGCCCAGTATCTGATGAAATTCCGCATCGAACGGCAGGAGCCGAATGGCGTTTTGGATGGGCAGCATATTCAGGTTGGCCGCGGCGCGGCGCGGCGTGAGCCAGAAGTACGGGTCGGGCGGTCCGCCCATCGCGTGGTAGGCCTGTCGCGCGGCGAGTTCGGCGTGCAGCCACGGAAGGGCGAGTGAGGTTGCGGTCAATGCCAGCAGGAGCACGGGTGCGCTCCGCAGCCGTGCCCGCGCCCAGGATGGCGGGGGGACTGTCGAGCGTGCGGCGCCGGAGACGGTCTGCGGGCCGGATGGGACCGTGTGGCGAGCGCCGCCGGAGGCGCGGCGGTTGCATCCGATGACGAACCCGAGAGCGAGGCAGCAGGGGATCGCCACACCGGGGCGCGACGTCAGGTTGAAGTCGACCGTCGCGTGCAGAAGCATGGCGACGACGGATGCCGCCGCGCCGGCTGAAAGCCACGGCAGGGAGCCGGCACCGGCGCCGCGCAGGGCGCGTCCCAGGTGACGGATCGCGAAAACCGCGACAGGCAGCAGGAGCAGGATGCCCGGGATGCCGAGTTCGGTGGCAAGGTGGAGATAGTCGTTGTGAGCTTTGTACACGCGGGTGGCGCCGAAACCGGCGGTTTGGAAGCGGCTGAAGCCGATTGCGAAACAACCCGGCCCCACGCCGAACGGGTGCATGGCGAGCATGTCCAGAACGGCTGGGATCATGGCCAATCGAGCGCGAAGCGAGGTATCGGTGCCCGTCTCCAGCGTGGATAGACGGTCGGCGAGCAGGGCATAGACGCCGCCGGCGCCGATGACCGCGACGAGCGCGCCGACCACGAGGATGAGCGCGGCAAGGCTCAGATGGCCTGCACCCGATCGTTGTTTGCGCAGATAGGCCAGCAGGAGCGCCGTTGACGCGGCCGCGGTCGCGAGGGTCGCGCCGCGTGACGCGGTGAAAAAGAGGGCAACGATGAGGATGCTCAGGCAGGGCACGAGAAGTAGCGCGGCGATGCCGTGCGACGTGCTCGTGACGACATGGAAGGCTTGCGCCAGCCGGCGTCCGACGGGTGCGCGCGGGATGCCGGCGACCGCGGTCATCAGGATGCCCAGGCAGACCGGGATGCCCAGCGCCAGCAGGCCGCCAAGCGCATTGGCGCCGCTGAACGTGCCGCACAGACGGACGGACGGGAAGGGCATGTGGCGCAGGGCCGGCGTACCGAGCATCAGCAGTCCGTAGACGGCCTGGGCGACAGGAATCCCCGCGATGGCGACAGCCATGACGCGCGAGGCGTGACGCGATTCCGCGATACGCATGGCGCCCCAGGTCAGCAGCGCATAGGCGCCCCAGAGCAGGGCCGTGGCCGGCACGCGGCCGACATCGAGTGCGACCGACATACGGGGTGCGTCGGCAAGGATCTCGGGGAACGCGCGCCACAGTCGAGGGTGCAGGTATCGGTGGAGTGGCGCCGGCAGGGCGAGACATTGCACGGCGATCCACCCGGCGAGCAAAATGAGCGAGAGTCGGGCCCACGAAGCGCCGGGGATCGCGTTCTGCACGCTCCCGGACGTTGTCGGAGGGCGGGGCAGCAGCACGATGGCGACGAGCGTCGCGATGCCGGTCAGAAGGCAGAGCAGGGCATGTGTCCAGTGCGCCACGCTGCCCAGCGGGATGGTTGCCCATGCGGCGACGGCGGCCAACAAGACCGTTGCCAGAACGTAGCGGTGATGAGTACGAACTCTCAGGACGATGCCTCGCGGGAAAAAACGGGATACAGCGAGGGGACGCTATGCGTGCTCCTCATGCCGGTACTTGTAGTGGTAGCTGTAGCCGTAGCGGTACTTGTAGTAGCGGGAGTAATAGCTGGAGCGGGGCATGTCGACGTTGTTCAGAACGACGCCAAGGAGGTCGACGCCCGTTTCGCGCAGGCGGTCGGCGAACTGCTGAGCGGCCTGCTTCGGTGTGACAAAGCTGCGCAGGACGAGCACGAGACCATCCGTGCGTTTGCCGAGGACGATACTGTCGACCAGCGCGAAACCGGGGGGCGAGTCGAAGATGACGAATTCGAACCGTTCGCGCAACCGGGCGACCAGTTCGTCCATGCGCGGCGACTCCAGCAATTCGACGGGGTTGGCGGGAATGGTACCGCAGGGGATGAACGAGAGCCCTTCGACACCGGTCTCGTGGATGACACCATCGAGCGTGACACCCTTCTCGCCTTGCAGCAGCGCCGATAGCCCGCGTGTGTTATCGATGCCGAACACGCGATGCAACCGCGGTTTTCGCAGGTCGGCATCGACGAGCACCGTCCGACGGTTGGCTCTTGCCTGAGTCGCGGCCAGGTTCACTGAGAGCAGCGACTTGCCTTCGCTGGGTAGCGTGCTGGAGACCACGATGCTGCGCAACGGTGCGCCGTGATGGCCGAGTACCAGAGCCGTTCGGAGCGAGCGCAAAGCTTCAGCGGTATGGCTGGTCGGATTCTTCTGGAAGACCAGATCGACGTCGCCGGGTTGAATACCCTCGGTTGTCGCGTTCGGAACCATGCCCAGAACCGTGGTTCGGAGGAACCGCTTGACGTCGTGTTCGCTCTTGACGGTGGTATCCATGTAGTCGATGAAGAAGCACATCCCGACTGACAGCGCGCCGCCGAGCATACCGGCGAGGAGCAGGTACTTCATGCGCGGCGGCCATGCCTTCTTTGGAGGCGGGGTGGCCCGTGAGACCACGAAAATGCTTTCGCCCTGGCCGCCGCCCATGCGGCTCAGGTCGATTTCTTCAATCCGGCGGATGATGGTGCGATAGGCCGAATCGACCGAATCGCGTGTCTGGGCCAGGATGTTGAACTGCATGGCGAGTTGATTGAAGTGGATGACTTCATCTTCCTGCTTGGCCAACGCATCGCGGATCATCTTCTCCTCGTTCTGCACCTGCTCGAAAGCCGTTTCCATGGAGCGGAGAATGGCCGTGGCCTCCACGAGCATCTTGGACCGGGCGGCATCCAGCAGTGTCTGTGAGGCTTGCAGTTGCGGATGGTTGGCCCCGAGACGTTGGAGCATCTGCGAATACTCCTGTTCCTGAGTAGCCAGATTGAGCCGCATGGTGCGGACGACTGGTGAATCCAGGATGTCCGGCAAGGTGTCGACCGACTGACCCTTGCGCAGGGCGTCGCGCGCTGCCTCGATCTTGGCTTGAAGTCCGATACGTCGGGGTTCGACGGACGCAAGACTGTCATTGAGATCTCGGAGGCGTTCGAGGCCGACATTGTGTGTCTTCTCGAACGACACGATGCGGTTATCCTTCATGAAGGTATGCACGTCACTGGATGCCGCATCGAGTTTCTCGCGCAGTTCGATGGCCTTCTTACGCAGTTCGGAGAGTCCGAGTTCCGAGACGCCCTGACGCCGGTTCAGCGCCTGCTCGCGGAAGGCGTCGACGACCGCGTTGACGATGCGTGCCGCCTGCTGGGGGTCCTCGCGCTGGATCGCGACATCGATGATCTGTGTATTGCGGAGCGGCACGACATCGATCCGTTTGGCCAATTCAGCCACGGGATCGATGGCTGCGGCGAAATCCGGATCGCTCAGTAGCTCTGATGTGTGCATAGCCCGTTCGAGTACGGATTGCGAGCGCATGATCTCAACTTGGGTCTGAAGATATTCGCGGACCGAGATGCCCTGCATGAGAGGGTCGAATGCGCTCTTCAGATCGGTCAGGTCGATCTGGTTGCGTTCGACGAGCAGGCGCGAGGAAGCCTCGAAACGCGGTGTCCGCGTCCAGATGTAGAGCCCGGCGATGACGACCACCGAGACGAATACGGCGATGGCCAACGGGAGTCGCTGAAGAACGACATGCACGTAATCGAGGAGGTGGACGGTGTCCCCGTGGTCGTACTCGGTGTAGTCCATGTTCTCGGAATGGCCGGCTTGCTCGTAGTTCATGCGCGTTCCGGGTGTTGCCTTGGGCTAGTCGCGGTTGTCGAGGCGGTAGGTGAACGTGAAGATGCCGCGGAAGACCTCCCACGCCTCGCCGAGGGCGACCAGCGAGGGCGATTCGGGAACGTGTACGACATCGCCTTCCTGAAGATAGGGGTTGGGCGCCTTGCCTCGCTCGATCGCCTTCAGGTTGACCTTGGTGACCTGCTCGCCCGACTTGCCGACACGGCGAACGAGAAAGCAATTGCGTTTGTCCGCGCGCGACGCCAGGCCGCCGGCCAGCGCGACAGCCTCGACCATGCGCATCGAGCGGTGCAGGGCAAACCCGCCGGGTTGACGTACGTTGCCGTAGACGAAGATGAGTGGGGCTTGAGGAATGTAGATGATGTCATCGCCCTGAAGCACGACATTCAGATCGAACTTGCCTTCATCGAAAAGCTCCTCGAGGTCCACGACGATCCGCAGGGGTTCATCGTTGCCCTGCTGCTTGCGCAGCACGTGAGCGATTTGTCCCGCCGACGTGCTCATGCCGCCGGCGAGTGTGACCATATCCATCAGCGTCGACACGTTCTCGTGGATGGCATAGACGCCGGGGGCGTTGACCGCGCCGACGACGGCGATGCGGCGGCTGCGGTACTCCTTCATGGAAACACCGACGCGCGGATTCTGCAGGACGCCCTTCTGAGACAACTCGGCTTCGATGGTGCGCTGGATATCCTGAATGGACTTGTTGGCGACGGCGACCGGTCCGAGCGCAGGCAACGAGATCATGCCCGATTCCGAGACGCGGAACTCGAGGGTCTTGGTCTCCTCGCGCATCTCCCATTCGAAAATGCTGATCTCGAGGACGTCGTCCGGGCCGATAAGGTAATCTCGTTCCTTAAGGCCCAGCAGCGACTTGGTCTGCCGAGCGCGGGCCCGGCTGATTTCGTCGCTGAACTGGACGGGGCCGCCCAACGTGCCTCGAACGCCGGTTCCGGTCGGTGCCAGGTGCGGTCCGTACGAGCTTGCGCATCCCGCGCACAGCAGGATCAGTGGAGCCAGGCTTGCTATGTGTGCCATACAGCGCATCGTCAATTCCCCTCGTTCGTACTACTGCTTTGGAGACGTCCCCGCCGGTTGTCGATACAGGATAAGGAGTTGAAAGCATATCTCTGCAATGGTGGCCATGGCAATAAAAAAGGTGCGCTCTGAGGAGCGCACCTCTATGATCGTCACCGTCTATCGAATCGTCGACTACGGCGAGGTTGGCGGCTGAGGACCGCGCGGGTCATCGTTGTCGTCGTCGATGCCATCGACATCCCATGCGTCGAGTTCGTCACCAGCGACAACCACTCCACCAGCGGCGACAGCGCCCACAGCCCCTGCGAGTGCGACACCGGCGCCGCCCTGCACCCCAAGGAACGAGAACCCGCCAACGGCGCCTCCCGTTACGGGATCCTGGCCGGCGGTCATGGCCGCGGATGCGGGCAGGATGATGCGGAACTCGGTGACTTCGCTTCCCAACGACGTGTCGATCAGTCCAATGGTCTTGCCATCCACGGTCATCAGGTAGCGAGCCCCCGGCACATCCAGCGAGCAGACGCCCAAGGCGTCGGTCTTGCCCGTGACGACGTGGTCAGCGGCCTTCGTATCCGTGAGTCGCATCTCCGCCTTGGCTGCCGGGCGGATGCCGTCCGACTGCACGAGAGTGAACTTGCACGTGCCTGCCTTCATCTTCAGCACGGCGCCGGCTGCTTCCGTCGTCTGATCCGCCATTGCCGCGACCGCGATGCCAAGCGCCGCCATCGCCGCCACAATACTCGTTACCGCATGACTCTTCATTGACTACCCCTCTCCTATGCTTCTTCTGATGTCTTGACCCCGTTCCAAGTCCAAAAACCGTGGCCTACCCACGACAACATCATGCTTTATAGATCATTAGGCACACTCATGTCTAGCGAAAAGATGCAACTCTTCTTGTCTTCTGTTCGCGCAGGGCGTCAGCCTCGGATCGTCGCCTTGACACCGTGATGGGCCCGGCCGCCTTTCGTGTCGCGATGGCAGTCTTGGCGATGGCGGTATCGCGGAGTTCCTGTTCGCCGATCCCGCCCAGTCGATCGGTGGCAAGTCTTTCCGTTAGGCGATTGGCGGCGATGCGCGAATCCGACAGCTTGCCGCTTAGTGGGTCTGCAATGGATGGCGCAGCCGATGCGACAAGGACGGCGAGAGCCGCTGAGATCAGGAATGCTTTAGCGAGTCGCATGCGAGGTGCTCGCGGGCTGAAGGCTGTGCAATGAACGCACGAGATATGACTGACCTTCATGTCCATGTGCCGATAATCCCGTATCCCCGGCGGAAGGTCAAGCGCGGTTTCGTAGACGTCCGGAAATTCGCATTTGGTTCGTGTATGGCGGGTGGGCGATCCTGGGAGCGCGGGCGTCTCGCCCGCAAGACGGATGGTTTCGAGCGAGAAAAGGCCCAACCCCATGCGACGCTTCATCTCTGTCGACCTTCAGGCTGCTTTGGGATGGCTGGCGCAAGGAAGATGGTCGTGCAGTTAGCTTTGTGCCAGCGGTTGGTGAACTCCAGGATGGTCGTCCGTGTGCGCCGACGATTGCCGTCCTGGAGGTAGATGGTGCGGTCATCATGTGCGATGCCTGAAACCACGGCGATGTGACCGGCGTCGTCCGGGTTTGCGGGGGCGAGGAGAACGAGCGGGGGACAGCGTTGCAGAAGCGCCTCGCGCAGTTCGGGGACTGTCGCCGACCGCACGGAGGCGGAGAGGCCGATCGAACACGCCTCGTCCGCGATGACGGATGCAAGCGTGCCTGGCAGCGAGGGGATAAACACACGCGCCCTCAGTCTGTCGGAATCATACGGGACGTTATGGAAGTCGAGCACCATGCGGAGGGCGGCAAGACCGCATTCGTGGGGCGACTGCCGGTGGAAGGGCAAGTCGAGAATGAGGTCATGGGGATGGGTGTGTGCGCACCCGGCGGCAAGCCCCATACAGAGGATCAGGGTGAGCGGCAGGATTGTCGCCGCGAATGAAGCCCTTCGGACCGAACGACCGACGGCGGGACTGGCGTCCGCCGGTTTGAGATCGGGAGTCCTCACTTCCTGCCGACTACAACGGTGGATGTGGCGTTGCGGACGCATCGGAAGCCGACGCGGGCGTTGAATGCCGACGGGATGCCGCTGCCGCGGCTCGTGCAGCGCAGCAGGTCAATGTCGTTCATAAACGAGCCGCCGCGCATGACGCGCGACGTGTAGAAGCCGGCGTCGTTCGTGTCGAGGCATGGTGAATGGACCGTCTGGTTGGCTCGCTGCGCGTAAGCGCGATCGAAGTACCAGTCTTCGCACCACTCCCAGACATTGCCGCCCATTCCGAAGAGACCGAGTTCATTGGGCGCGAATTCGGCGACGGGGTTTGTCCATTCCCACGGGTCGGTGGGTGCTCCGGGTCGCGCCGCGCAATTCGCCAGGAATATGCGCGTGCCGCCGTCATCGGCGTTCCGGTATCCGTCTTCGGCGCCCCAGGGGTAGGCAATATCCCTGCCGCCGGCGCGGGCGGCGTATTCCCACTCGGCTTCGGTCGGCAGGCGGAACCCGTTTGCCGCGCGGTCGGTGATGACGGTTCCGTCGCGTTTGATGTCGTAGCAGGTATTGAGACCGGCCCGTGCGCTACGCCAATTGCAGTACTGGACGGCATCGAACCAGGTGACGCACACGGCGGGATGATCGTAGCGTTGCAGGAAACCCGGAGTGCGCCACGTAACGACGCTGCCCGAAAGCTCGGCGACGGTTCGGTAGCGCGTATCGGCGACAAATGCGGCGAACTGGTTACGCGACACCTCAGTGGTATCGATCAGGTAGCCGGGCAGGACAACCGTGTGCGGTGGGGTTTCGTCCTCCGCGCCTTCGCCGCGGGATCGGCCCTGATTGAACGTGCCGCCGCGAACGCAAGTCATACCTGGGGCTGCCGGCAGCATATCGGGTCCGCTCCATGTTGGCGGGGGCAGGCGCAACGGTGGGCCGACCGTCAGTGCGTCGATAGTCGAGAAGACAATCCGGTTTGTCGTGCCGATCGCGGCGATGCCGAATTCCATCGAGCGGTCACGGGGTGCGCCCAAGGAGCGACCGTCGGTCAGGGCGACCTCAAGGTCGCCGTCGTCGTTGCGATGGATGGCGCTGATCTCGGAGAATGGGACATCGATGCGTTCGCGACTGCCAACGGTTGCGTAGACGGCGATGCTTGGCGTGACGAAGTAGCCGCATATCACGCCACCGGAGCGCAAGCGACAGGATACGGGTGGCAGTGGGTCCATGACGGTCCGTGCGGGGTTGAGCACCTTGACCATGCCGGAATCGGGGAGGATGACCGCCGTTCCTGCGACCGCGTTGATGTCGCTCTCGTCCACCGCCGTCACGCTCAGCGTGTCGCCTCCGACCGTCCGTACGACGCTTCGTTCGTTCGAGACATCGTGCAGGACCGACTCGATCCGCCCCACGTCGATTTCGACCGTGCCGACTGCGGTCCGGAGGCGTATCTGCATTGGTATCGGTTCCAAGGTTTCCGGCGCCGCCGCCGGTGGTGTGATGCAGTCTTCCATCGCGCTTGCGATGGCGGGGACTTCGGGAACGGCGCTATCGATGCGTGGTTTCGTATAGATGCCCTGTATATCGGACCACGGGATTTCGACGGGCATGCCGTTCGAAAGCAGGACGGCTTTGACTTTACGCGACTTGGGTGTGCAGAGGCGGGTGGCACGGCTGTGGGAGACAACGACCAGATGTTCTTTGTTGGCCCAGCTCAGGGAGAAGATGTTCTCGGGGTGCATCTGACGTTCCGCCGTCACGGGTACGACATCGTCTTCGTTGGCGAATTTCGCGCAGAAGACTTCGCCGGAGACGAGGTGCCATACCAGCCATCCGGCCGGCAGCGGGTGTGTCGTTTCGGCGAACCGGATGCGTGCGTAAGCGCCCAGAGCTAGCCGCGCGCCATCATCGCCATCGTTGCCTTTGATCGGAACCGGGATCGTCGCCGGTGTGAGCCGACCACTGAAAGTTTCGCCGAAGATCGTGCGAACCGACCACGCATCGTCCGTCGCGCTTGGCGTGATGTCCGCGACCGATTGCGACGGCAGTCGGAATCGTCCCCAAGCCGTGCGGACGTCCCACGCGACGGTGGGCAGGGCGATATCCTGTCGGGTGCCGTCCGTGGCGAGAACCACGGCTTGCCCGAGGAAGCCGCTGCCGGGCGGTTCGCCCATATCGGATGTGACGGCCGTACCGAGTATGCCCTTGATATGCGCCAGGTCCAGGCGGACCGTGTTGCCCAAGACGTCAGACGCCTCGATTGCGTCGGACGACCGCATGAGCATCCGTTCGACATAGCCGTTCATGAACCGCACAATGGCCACCGCGCGTGTCTTGTCGTCGGTTTCCATGAAGAGGAACTTGACGGCGCTCAGCGCCCCGACGGGAAGCGTCCATCGTCCGCAGGCGTTTTCGACCTCGATGTCGAACCCCTCGGTGCGCAGCAGCACCTGACTGCCGTCCTCGAGCAGCACCTTGGCTCGTGACGGCGCATAAGCCAGTCGCCGGGCGCTGGGGGTCGTCACCAGAGCCGCCACCTGGCCGTCGCGCAGCGGTATCTCGCGCCAGGCATCGAGGAAACGGTAGGCCAGCCGACGGGATGTCAGGCGTGCGACCCAGATCGAACCATCCACGGCTTGCACATGATAGGTATCGGCGCCCGGCATGGCGGTGACGCTCTGGATCTCGGCCAGTTTGAAGCGGAGCCGTCCCGCCGTCGTTTCGAAGTCGAGCGTGTCGTTCCGGCACGCGAACTCCTGCGGGTCCGTCGCGTCGCGGAGCCTGATCGTGGCTGGCACGATATCCGGTTCGGTGCCGCGAGCGGCAAGGGATCCGGTCAAAATGGCGATTGCCGCCAGACGGCGGATAGGCGAAACAATCATAGCGAGACACTCCTTATGGTGATGGCGTACGCGTAACCTACGACATGGCCAGCGATTGCGGAAGCCGGAAATGAGCCGTCCGCGTAACAGGCATGATTTACTGTGGATGCCAAGCACAATACCGCGTCGGTATGGGACCAATTTGCTGTAGACTGGCTGGATCGTTGCAGTCATGATTTCAGTTCCTCATTGCCGCCTACGATCAGCGCCTTCGCCGCGGGCCAATGGCGTCGAAAGCGCGCGAGTCCGGATGCCCTATAGCCGACAAACAGTAGGCACGGATCTCCGAGACGTGCCCCGGCCGAGGGCCGGCCGCGCGCGGCGCGGCGTGCGCCTCGGAGATGCGCACATACGCTCGACATGCCAACGATCCAGGTTAGCTCATCACGCACAACATAGCAGGGCTCCAGCCCTTTCCATTTCGGAATGCTCGAATGCCGGCGCGAAGTCTTCGACTTCAATCGCCGCCAATCCCACCTCGGCGCTCATCGCCAAAGAGCGCCACCGGGCAATCGCGCCATGAACAGTCCCCAGAACGGCAAGAGCCTCGGGTTCCGATAGGTAGAAGTGATCGGCCCACCTTGGAAAAGGGGATGCTCCGCCGGGATAGCGCAGGCACAAGGGAGTCGAAATATCGCTTGAGAATCTCGAATTGTCCGGCGATGGATGAATCCAGCCCGCACTCCCGAGCCAGTGCCGCAAAAGGATCTTTCCAGAACCCGGGAGGCGGGGGAAGCAACGTCGGAATCGGGTGCGTATGCCGCCGCTCAAAGGTATCACGGATAGCGGCTGCAATTTGCGTTCGATTCAGCATGTTGTTGATCAATTTAATACCCAGGAACCGCCGGAATGCAGAAACAACCGGCACAAGAAGCGATCGAAGGCAACCTGGCGGCGAAGGCGTTGCACGTCCGTGCCCTCATCCTCCGCCAGCCGGATGAGCCGGTCTTCCAACGCCTTTCGGAACGCCGGTGCGGTTCTGTAGCTCTTTCCCGTCATAATTGGTTCACGGATTATTCATGGGCCCAAGACGGAATGTGGCCGCGGGCTATCGCTTCGGCGAATTCGGCCGCGGTGACGATTCCGCGCTGGCGCGCTTCACGAATGGCCTGCCTCACAATGTCCCGAGAAGCGGTGCCGGTTTGCAGAATATCCAGAATGGAACGTAGCGGGGTTGTCACCGCATAGCCGGATCTGCGCAGGATGTCGCTCTCGCCCAATACGCCGCGATGCAGGACCAGGCCCGACGGGATGGGCGCTCGCCTGCGGAAGGCCGGCGGAACCGTCATTTCCAGGCGGGCCGGCATGGCATCGGAAAGTTCATGGATGCGCAGCGCGGTGAGGTGCGAATACACCCCTTGGGGCCGTCCGCGGCGGTCCCTCGCCCAAAGCGCCCAAAGGATCAGTTGCGCGTTGTCCTCTTGTGGGTAGCGCGCCAGACGATAGACGCCGCGGTGCACCCGCATCCAGTTGCCCACGCGCACCTGATAGGGATGGGTATTATCGGCAAATCCGGCCACAAGCGCTTGTCGGGTGGTAAAGAATCCACCTTGGGCTTCCGCCGTCTCCCAAAGCCGGTCTTGCGTCTCTTTGTTTTTCATGGCGCACATATCCTCGCATTATATGAGGATTCGTGCAATAGAATACGCCGCCACCGGTTGGCAGTCTGGGGCTCAGTTGGCAGTCTGGGGATCAGTTGGCAGTCTGGGGATCAGTTGGCAGTCAGCAGTGGCAGTTGGCAGTCTGGGGGTCAGTTGGCAGTGGCAGTGGGCGGTGGGCAGTCTGGGGATCAGTTGGCAGTCTGGGGATCAGTTGGCAGTCTGGGGCAGCAGTCGGCAGTTGGCAGTCTGGGGATCAGTTGGCAGTCTGGGGATCAGTTGGCAGTCTGGGGATCAGTTGGCAGTCTGGGG
>CAYYJS010000009.1:43996-84414 GCA_964472315.1 uncultured Victivallales bacterium
ACGCCCTCAGATTCTCAAATCCTTCCTTCTCCATATTGCCCCTTCTGCCACTGCCTACTGCCACTGCCCACTGCTACTGCCTACTGCCACTGCCAACCGACCATCCGTTTCGCAATACTCTGCTTGTCAGCACAGGTGCCCCGCCCAGAGCTCGGTGAGGAAATGGTTGACAGGGAGGATTTCGACGCCGTCGTCTGTGCGACGTGGTTTCGGATCCATGGACACCAGAATCGCCCGTTTCGGGCGGAATTCCTCTTTGAAGGCGCGCAGGCCGCGCAGATCATGGTTAGCAGCCATCCGGGTAGCCTTGACTTCAAGGGCGACTTCAGCCTCGCCAAGGATGAAGTCCACCTCCAGTTGTGATGCCGTGCGCCAGTAAGCAAGGGGTAACCCCTTGGCATAGTCACGCCAGGCAACCAGCTCCATGAAAACGAAATGCTCCAGCGCCCGCCCCCAGAGTTCAGAGCCCGGTTCAATCGTTCCCCGGCGTGCCAGTGCCCCGGCGACTCCGACATCGAAGAAGTAGAACCGGGGGGCATGGATGGTCCGCCGCCGTGCCCGGCGCGTATAGGCAGGCAGGACATGCCCGAGCAGGGTCTGTTCCAGAATCTCGAAATATGCCTTTACCGTCGGGGCACTGACCCCGCAATCGCGTGCGATGTTCTGGTAGACGACCATCTCACCATTTGTCAGCGCCGCCATTTCCAGAAAGCGACCGAATGCGGGAAGATTCCTCACCATGGCTTCCGATGCGATCTCCTCGCGCAAATAGGCCCCGACATAGGCATCGCGCAAGGTGCGGCTGTCCATGGTTCCGTAGTGGGGTGGCAGCAGCCCTTGGTTAAGGGCACTGGTCAGGTCGAAATCAGGAATCTCGGACGACGTCAGGGGATGAAGCTGCAGGGTTGGCGCACGCCCGCCGAGCAGATTGGCGTATCCTCGCTTGACCTTACGGGCACTTGAGCCGCAAAGAATGAAGCGCAGTCCCATCCGTTCGATCATCCAATGCACCTCATCCAGCAGATCCGGTACCTTCTGGATTTCGTCGATGATGATCGGGGTGTCTTGGTTGGTTCCCGTCAGCTTGCGTTGCTGCAATTCCTGCCTAATAAGACCGGGATTCTGAAGGAGTCGCCTGTATTCGCCCGACAGCAGCAGGTCGTACACGATGGCATCCGGGAAATGCGTGCGCAGCAACGTGCTTTTGCCCGTTTGGCGCGGGCCCCATAGAAAGCAGCTATGGCGATTACACAGACCTAAATCAATGATTCGTTTGTACATGACAAAACGATATACTACTTTAGTGTGTCATAGCAAGGGCTTTGCGCGATCCATCAGCCGCTTGTGGCCATCAAGCCTTGCGTGATGCCATCGAACTCGCGCGCGAACTCCGGGATCAGATGGCCGGGAATCAGGTTGCAGGCCTGCCGGAACACGGTATGCTTGCTTCTCGTCGGCCGGGAAGGTCCGCCCTTGCGGGCGCTTGGTGCTTTGCGGCATCGGGGTTGGTGTTTTTTCATATGCCGGTAGGCTACAGGCAAACGGCCTCCCGGTCGGCACTTTTTTCGCGCCAGTGGGTGAGCCTATGGGATGCTAGTGGTTTCAAATGTGTACTCACGTTATCAAGAGGATTGCCTGTCCAGTTTCAGGATAAAAGCCTTGTCTTGACCCTGAAATGGCGAGCAGCTTTTGCCAGTCCGGCGTCCGCTGTCAGCAGCAGGGCGTCTGCATCAAAACAAACGGCCAGATGCAGCGCATCCAGCGTGCGCAATGGTACGTCAAATCGGCCAATCCATGATCCGGCAATGTCATAGTGACTTGCTTCGATTGGCAAACGCGAATAGCAGCCGGAATCCAGGTGCAGGCGGAACCGGGTCAGAATTTCCAAGCCATCTTCCTTTACAAGCGTTCCTTCGCGGATTCTCCGTGCAACGGCAGACTGCAGTTCCACTTCGACAAGTTGAGAGATCAGAGGGGGTACGCCTTCCAGAATGGCGGCCTCGGCTTGTTCGCTAAGTGCTTCAGGGCAGTAATAGGCGGCCAGAACGCTTGTGTCGACATACGTCATCAAAACCGCGCCTCATTGCGGGATCGGATCACCGTATTTGACAAAGGCGATTTTGCAGACACAATCTTTTCCCTGAACTGCCGCAGGCTAGGCAGACTTGCCCCCGCAACCTTCGCCGGAACGAGATATGCAGCCTGTTTACCGTGTCGTGTGATCTCTATGGTTTCCCCGCTCTGCACACGGTCAATCAACGCAGAAAACGTCGATCGTGCTTCCTTGATGCTTCTTGTTATCATATCAGCACTCCTCCCTCTCCAATGAGTACAAACATAATGTACACAATCGAGAGGGGGTCAGTCAAGTGCGCCAGCATACGCCACCCAGGGTTGCACCTGTCAACTGCCCCCCGCCAACTGCTACTGCCCCCTGCCACTGCCCACTGCCCCTGCCCCTGCCCACTGCTACTGCCCCTGCCAACTGCTACCTTCCCACCACCGCCCACACGGTCTTCAACAGAATCCCAACATCCCCCCAAAAGCTCCTTGTCCGCACATACTCCTCGTACAGATCGAGTTTCCGCGGCAGGATCACTTCGCGGTAGGTGCGCTCCGGGTCGGGCGAGGCGGCCAGGATATCCTCCTCATTCCGGAACTCGATCGAGGCCGGATCGGTGATGCCAGGCCGGACCGTAAGCACCCTTGCCCACCGCTCCGGATAGGCCTCGACCCACTTGCGGACCTCCGGCCGTGGCCCCACCAGCGACATATCGCCCTTCAGCACATTCCAGAGCTGAGGCAGTTCGTCGAGCTTGGTCTTGCGCAGGAACGCCCCGACGCGGGTGACGCGTGCGGCGGATCCGGCATCGAACGACCCCTGCTCCGTGCCTTTTCGGACAGTCATGGTGCGGAACTTGAACAGCATGAAGTCACGACCGCCGAGTCCCGCACGACACTGCCGGAACAGTCCAGGCAACCCTGATTCCGCGACCACGGCCAGCCACATAAGACCCAGAAGCGGGGATAGCACCACCAATCCAGCCAAAGCCCCGACAACATCCATCAACCGTTTCATGCTTCTGCCGACGCCCCACTGCCCACTGCTGTGACACCGCCGTGACACGCTGCAACGGCCGCGCCTATACCCCCAGCAAGTACCGGACGAGAGAGGCATACGGCACATGAGCGATACGCGATGGTTCACGCTGGCGGCCAAGAATCAGACTGTTCCTGTATAGCATGACTTGCTTCAACTCCTCGGGCCGAAGTTGCAGGGTCCATTTGACTTCAACAGGCCAGAACGTCCCGTCCCGCAGGTAGGCGATATCTACCTCTCCCTTGGCACCCTTGAGGTAATAGGTCTTCCCGTATTTCCGGCCGAAATGAGCGGCACGCCGCAAATGCGGGTCTTCGCTGAAGAACCGTTCGGAAGACTCCCTGAAGAGGTTGTGAATTAGAACTTCGTCCTTCATGGCACCGGATTCTGACAGCACCCGACAGGTTGGTCAATGCCTATTGACCAAACATGGTCACCGCTCTATGCCCACTGCCCACTATCCACCCGACTTCGCTAAGGCTATGTCGGTCAACCTGCCCACCGTCCCCTGTCTCAAAAAGTCTACAGTCTGCAGTCTCTCCGCCCCCCCCCCGCTGAACTCCATCACCCAACGGTTCATCATACGGTTGCCTGGCCGCTTGAAGGTGTCGCGAAGAACGAACCGCACTTGGCATAGAGCCGGTTGACGCAGTCGGTGATAAAGGAGTGAAAGGTGCAACATGCGAAGCATCGAGTTTGGGAATGGCGATGGCGTCTGGCTTGCTGGTATTGAGCGGGACAGCCTTCAGGCAGCAGGTGAAGGCCACGGGCGGATTTGTGACGAACTACAACGATGCGGACGGCGCAAGCTGGACGGTGCATATTTTCAGGACCGTGGGGGCGAACAGTCAGCCCCGGCGAAGCAGGAAGCGGAACGTAACGGGATCCGATCTCCGGGGACGTCTCGGCTGCGCCTCGCCTTGGCTCACAGAGGTCTACAACGGAGCAGCATAGTGTCAAAGCTTGGGCAATTATGACGTTTCACGCGAATAGGTGACGGATCAGGCGGACGTCATCGTGTGCGGCGGCATATTGCTCCAGTTCCAGGGTGAATCCGGAGCGGCTGAACAGAAGCCATTTGCAGTTGGCAGCAAGTTCCAGGTTGTGTGTGGTGGCGACGGCCTGCAGCCTGTTGAGTATCGAGAGCCCGACCTTCTGCATGGACCACTTGCATTCCCCGAGCAGGGACACGCGGTTGTGCATATCGACGCCGGCCACGTCGATCTCATAGTGTGCGCCCCACTGGCGGCCAACCTTGATGGCGCCGGTCTCTGGGGCGATTGCCTGTCGGGTGTAGGAGCGACAGAGATCCTCGTAGCAGACTTGGACATGACGCTCGATCAGAGGCGTCAACTTCCCCTTGATGGCTTCGGTGGCATTGATCTCGAAGAAACTTTCGTAAGGGTAGATACACCCAAACCAGAGTCGCAGAAACGGATCGGTAATGGCGTAGAGCCCACGCTTGGACTTCGCCGGATTCCGTTCCAGCACGGGCACGTCACGTGCAACGATCGACAGGTCGCGGAGTAGCGACAGATAGCGGGTCAGGCCGTTGGCGGGCTGTGCCAGTCTTGCGGCCATCTCCGAGATGCGTGTAGCACCGGAAGCGATGGCCTCGAGGAGACTCCAACAGACATTGGGCACATCAATCTCGTCATGCAGGAGATAGCGTGCCTCGGCATGGAGAGGCGCCGTCGGATCGAGGATGGCGCCTTGCAGTGCGGCATCGAAGTCGGGAAAGTCGCGCAGGAGCTCAAGGTAGCGGGGGATTCCGCCGCAGAGGGCATAGCGCTCGACGCAGTTCCGCTCGCTGGGGTCGCTCACGAACTGCTTCACATACGGATAGGGAAGGGGGCGCAGCAATATCTGCGCAGTGGACCGACCGTAGAGCGGGGAATTGTGCGAGAGCGTCTCACGGTACATCATGGAAGTGATCGATCCGCAGAGCACTAGCATGAGATTCCCGTTCTTCCAATGTTCGTCCCACCATTTCTGGACATAGGAGGAGAACGCGGGTTGTGCCTGGCAGAGGTACTGGTACTCGTCAAGGATCACGATCAGCTTCTGGTCCGGCAGTCGAACGCGATCGAGCGCCGCGAACAGATCGTACCAATCGGTATACTGGAGTTGCCCCAGCAAGGGTTCGTCAAGACTCGCGCTGACTGCGCGCGCCAGGGCGTTTCGCTGTGACACTTCTGCCGCACGGTCGGCCATGTAGTAGACACACGGCTTCCCGTGTGAGAACTGGCTCAGCAAGGTGGTTTTTCCAAGCCGTCGCCGCCCGTAGACCACGACAAGCTGGCTGCCGGGGCTGCCATACAGCCTTTCCAGCGTTTCCAGTTCATGCTGCCTGTCGACAAATGTATTCATCTCGCTGGTATTATATTCCAAAAACGAATATCGCCGTCAAGTGGATAGGTTGAGAACCGAAAAGGCGCAGTGACGGCTTGACGGTGGACGATTGAAGGAGGGATTGGCCAACGAAACACGCGAAAGACGCGAAAAGGGGATGGGACGGAAGTTGGACGACGGAAGGCGGGTGTGGGTGCGTGAGTATGTGCGTGTGTGGGGCGGAGGGCGGAGGGAGGGAGTTGGCCCGCGAAACACGCGAAACACACGAAAGGGGGAGGAAGAAACTGATGCTCAGGTTGCGTGTTGGTGGCGAGGGCGTTGTAGTGTCGGCTCTGAGCGAAGCGGGAGCCGATCTCAGGGTGGGTTGGGGGTCGACTTCTCGGCTGCGCCTCGCCTTGGCTCACAGAGCCAACTCTACAACGGGGGAGGGTGGGGGCGTCTTGGCTGCGCCTCGCCTTGGCTCACAGAGCCAACTCTAGAACGGGGGGATGCGGTTTCGCTGACGGGGGATACCATACTGAACCGCCCAATCATGGCGCGTCTGTCTGCAACAGCCACTTCCACGCAGGCTTCAATGAAATGTTGAAGCCGTGAATATTTTCCTGTCCTTCTTCGTCCCAGGTCAAAATAGTCCCCCGTGTGTGTTTCAGTTCGACTCCCGCTGCGCACAGGGCCTGTATTTCGCGCTGGCGGGTCTTGCTTTCGGAAAGGTCGTAGCAGACCTGAATGAGTTGATCCGCTTCTCCAGTTTTCCGTAGTAGAAAGTCGACCTCCTTACCGCCACTCGTCTTGTATGAGTAGAATTCGATACCGCGCCGATAGAGTTCGACTGCCACAAGATTCTCCAGCAGGCGACCGGCGTCGCGTCCCGTCCGAAACCGAACGGCGTTGATCATGCCGGTATCATAACCGTATATCTTGCGTGGTGCCGTCATGCGCAGCTTTGCTTTTGGCGAATAGCGGGTCACTGACATAAAGAGAAATGCCTCCACCAGGTAGGCCACATACTGATCAACCGTGTGCACGCTCCGGAACCCCAGTGCGTTATTCAGACTTGAGCAGGTGTATTCGCGGGCAACATTGCCGATCAGCCACTGTCCCACATCGTACAACTTGGCAGCGTCGCGCACGTTATGTCGTTTGACAACATCCTTGAACAGGATGCTGTCAAATAGGGTCCTAAGGTAGTCGTCTGGAGGGTCGCCGCCCGCGACAATCTCAGGGTAGCCGCCGCATTGCAGGAAATCATCCAGATGTTTCAGCAGCAGCCCTTGGCGTTCTCTCGCTTCCAGACGGTCGTCGATCTCGAATGCACGTACGGCGAGGTATTCCGAGAACGAAAATGGCAGCAGGCGAAACTCATGATAGCGGCCAGTCAGATGCGTAGAAAGTTCGCGACTGAGCAGGTGTGCGTTCGATCCGGTCAAAACTACGTTATAGCCGCGCCGCTGGAGTCGATTTACAAATAACTCCCAGCCTTCGGCATTCTGGATTTCATCGAAGAATATCGTCTTCGTTTCTCCGTAGATCTGTACCATGGCGGTCAGCAGGTCATCCAGATTGAGGGGAGGGCGTAGTCGTTCATCGTCAAAATTGATATACGCGAAATCTGTGTTTCCCACCGCCTTGAGCATTTGCAGGGCGAAGACCGACTTGCCGGCACGACGGGGTCCGATAACGACCTTGATCCGCTTGCCGGCCATGTAGGGGACGGCTTCGGCTAGAGAATGCCGGGGGACAAACGGCTGCTTGAGCAGCTCGTCACGCTCTATTCTGTGGCTGGCAACAACTTCTTTCATATCACAGTGCACAATAACTAAGATTGGTGTGCAATACAATGCCTAACATATGCATGTTGCGGTATCGGATGAAGCGGGGGATGGGATGGAAAGGCCAACGAAACACACGAAATAACACGAAAGGGGGAGGGGGCGGAGGACGGAGGCCGGATGTGGGGACGGGTGTGGGTGCGTGAGTATGTGAGTGTGTGGGGCGGTGGAGCGTGGAGTGTGGGATGGCGGGCGGAGGGAAAAGGTCAGGAGGTCTCTGGTCTGCAGCCCACAGTCTACGGTCTGTGGTCTCCAGCCGCCACTCTTCAGTCTTCCCCCTGCTCCGCCTCACCGTACTTCTGATCCTGAGCGATGGATTCCCAGAGGAGGGCGGTGATTTCGTCTTCCTTGTTCGTCTTGCAGGCGGCGGCGAGGGCGGCGAGGTGCTTACCGAACTTGGGGTAGACACGGGAGGCGAGGGTGCTGCGCAGGCGGTTAACTTTGGGGATGCCGGTTGGTTCCAGGCTTTCGCCGTAGGTGACGAGCTCTTCGTGCAGCTTCTCGCCGGGGCGGAGGCCGGTGACTTCGATCTTGATGTCGTCACCCGCCACCATGCCCGACAACTCAATTATGTTGCGCGCCAGATCCATAATCTTGACGGGGGTGCCCATTTCCAGAACGAAGACGTCGTTCCCACGCGCCATGGTGCCGGCCTGAAGCACCAACTCGACCGCCTCGGGAATGGTCATAAAGTAGCGCGTCATCTCCGGATGGGTGACCCGCACGGGACCGCCGGCGGCGATCTGCTTCTCGAAAATCGGGATAACGCTCCCGTTGCTGCCGAGCACGTTCCCGAATCGCACCGAGGCAAACCGTGTCGGGCCATGGCTCATGTGGGCAACCACCAACTCGCAGAGGCGCTTCGTGGCACCCATCACGCTCGACGGGCGGACCGCCTTATCGGTCGAGATCATGACAAACCGCTCGGTGCCATGCGCTGCCGCGGTCGCGGCCACGTTATGCGTACCGATGATGTTGTTGCGCACCGCATGCACCGGATGGGCCTGCATCATCGGGACGTGCTTGTAGGCCGCCGCATGATAGACGCGTTCCGGGCGGTGCACGGCAAAGACATCTTCGACTTCATTGACGTGCTTCACGTCAGCGAGCGCGGCTGTGATGCGCAGATCCGGGTAGCGCTCGCTCAGCTCGCGGTGGATCTCGAACAAAGGCGTCTCCGCGACATCGAGCAGGATGAGATGGCCGGGATCAAAGCTGGCGATCTGTCGCGACAGTTCGGAACCGATCGAGCCGCCAGCGCCCGTGACCAGCACCCGCTTGCCGGTCAGGTCCTGACGTACCGCATTTTTATCGAGCTTGATCGGGTCACGGCCGAGCAGATCCTCCAGCCTAACCTTGCGGATCTTCTCGACCTCGAACCGACCCGTCATCAGGTCCCGAATGGCGGGCATGATGCGGAAGTTTACATTATGGCCGGCGCAGCTCTCGACGATGGCCCGTATGAACCGCTTGTCGGCCGCCGAAATGGCAATCAGAACCTCGGTGATCTCGAGGTCGCGAACGAACTTCGCGGCGTTGGAAATCGGCCCGAGAATCGGCACGCCGTGGATACGCATGTTCCGTTTGAGCGGATCGTCATCGAGGAAGCCAACGACCTGATAGACACCCATGTAATCCTTCATCAGGGATCGGAGTGCGATATCGCCTGCGTCGCCGGCGCCGATGATCAGCGTGCGCCGGCCGGAGTTGTGACGAATCGCGGGCCGTAATGCTTCACGCGACAGGCGAATGGCAAACCGGACACCGCCGAACAGCAGCAGGGTCAGAACGTAATCGATCACGTAGACTGATCGCGGAAACCCATGTCCGTAGAAGAGGACGATGCCAAGGACAAAGCACAAAGAACTAGTCGTGCAGGCCTTCACGATGCTGACGAGGTCGGACATACCGACATAGCGCCACAGACCGCTCAGGGCGCTGAAATAGCGAAGCGCCAGGACCTTGAGGACAATGGCCAAGGGTAGAGTCGTGAACCATGTGATTACGTAGCGTTCTGGAATCGGGCCGAAATCGAACCTCAAGAAGAATGCCAATGTGTAGGCAATGGCCGCCAATAGAATGTGAGTGCCAAGCACAATGCCATGCCGGTACTGAACTATCTTGTCGTAAAGCACATGGAGTCTTGCAGTCATGATTTCAGATCCTCATTGCCGCCCACGACCATCGCCTTCGCCGCGGGCCATTGGCGTCGAAAGCGCGCGAGTCCGGATGCCCTATAGCCGACAAACAGTAGGCACGGATCTCCGAGACGTGCCCCGGCCGAGGGCCGGCCGCGCGCGGCGCGGCGTACGCCTCGGAGATGCGCACATACGCTCGACATGCCAACGATCCAGGTTGGCTCATCACGCACAACATAGCAGGGATCCAGCCGTTCGGACGACTCCCTGAAGAGGTTGTGGATGAGGACTTCGTCCTTCATGGCTAGTGATTCTGCAGGACGTAGCCTTCTCGTCAATGCTTACTGACCAAACATGGTCACCGCCAAGACCCCGCCAAGACCGATCCCCCCTGTGTGGCTGAACTCTGTGCGGCCGCTGCTTCACGTAGTGGCATGCCGCAGTCAACCCATTCTCCACTTCACCACACCCGCCACACTTTCCACATCGTCATCCGTCACGCTTACCCCGGATGGCAGGCATAAGCCTTTGTCGAACAGTGCCTCGCTCGTTCCATTGCCATAGAATGGCGCATCCGAGAACACCGGTTGTAGATGCATGGGCTTCCAGAGGGGGCGCGACTCGATGTGCTCCGCCTCCAGCGCCAGGCGGACATCCTCGCGCGTCTTGCCGGCAACGGCGGGGTCTACGAGAATCGTCGTCAGCCAGTAATTCGGATCATGCTCAGGTCCTGGCGCCTGCATCACGGTCACGCCGGGAACATGCTCCAGCAGTCGGCCATATAGCGCGTGGATATCCTGACGTCGACGCACAAAGCGGTCCAATGCCTGCATCTGTCCCCGACCGATTCCGGCGCAGATGTTGCTCATCCGGTAATTGAAGCCGATCTTCGAATGCTGGTAGTGAGGCGCCGGGTCGCGTGCTTGCGTCGCGTAGAAAATCGCCTGTTTGGCCGCTGCAGCCGACGGGCAGACCAACGCGCCACCGCCCGAGGTTGTGATGATCTTGTTGCCGTTGAACGATAGAATACCGAACCGGCCATAGGTGCCGCACTTCTGCGAGCGAAAGGCGGAACCCAGTGCCTCGGCCGCATCTTCCACTACCGGGATGTCGTGGCGGGTGGCAATGGCGCAAATCTCGTCCCATTTTGCCGGCATGCCATACAAGTCCACCCCGACGATCGCCGTGGGCGTCTTGCCCGTCTTGGCGAGGCGGTCAACGATTGCCGCCTCCAGCCACTGTGGGCACATGTTCCAGGTTCCTGGCTCGCTGTCCACGAAGACAGGATGCGCACCCAGATAGGCAATCGGATTGGCCGAAGCCGCAAAAGTGAAACTCTGGCAAATTACTTCGTCGCCACGACCCACCCCCAGCAGCAAAAGGGCCAGGTGCAGCGCGGCGGTGCCGGAAGACAACGCCACGACAGACTTCTCTTCCCCGAGATAAGCGGTCAGATCGTTCTCGAATCCCGTGACATTCGGTCCCAGTGGTACAACCCAGTTAGTGTCGAAAGCCTCTTGGATGAACGCCATTTCGCCCCCGCCCATGGTGGCGAGCGACAGCCAGACCTGTTTCCTACTCATGCTGCCCGATTCCCTTCACAAAACGGACTGACCCTTGCCGGGACACCATATGCGATGCAGTTGGCCGGGATATCCCTGTTGACAAAGCTGTGCGCGCCGACGAGAGCATTTGTTCGCCGCCCTCGCCGCCGGTGGTCATGATCTTGTCTTGACAAAACGACTACGCCCCGACATCGCCGATTGTGCCGACGAATTTGCCCTTGTACTTCGCCCCATGCGCCTGGGCGCAATCCTCGATCACCTTGATAGTGTTATACTGTTGCAATAGGGGTAACGGGGGAACCGACGGCGCCGGGGAGACGCAAGGGGGGCGCAGTTAAAAGAAAGCGATTGCGTTGGTTTGCCTGCAACCATTTTGCAAGATCTGCGAGGCACCAGAGTTCGCCAAGATGCACGCCTAGGCGGAAAAGGCAAAGTTCATGAAGTGGCAGATTTGTCCCGGTTGTGCCGGAGGGAACCTTTTTCCCGATTGCTTCGACTGCGAGATTATCGGAGACGATAGCTGCCACACCGCTATCGATAATCCATTGCTGCAAATCGGGATCGAATCCGTCAAGCACGGCGCAGGCTTCGTTGATGGAAAGATCGGGCTTCCCTCTCATAGAACAGATGCGTTGATCAAGTCCTGTCCAGAGGCAGAGGATATCCCCCGGTTCGACGACAACATCTTGTTCATCCAGCAATTGCTTCAGCGCGGCATATCCAACGTCGACACGAGGAAAATCGCCGAACCGGCTATGCAGATCAACCAGTACGCCGCGGCCCTGGACGCCATGGAAGGCCATGTGCTCGATGCCGAGTGCATGTGCGCAGGATTCGCCATTCTCGTTCTGCAAAAGGTATTCGTCTGCGAAAAATCCATTGTAATATACGGGGCGTAAGATGCCATCACCTTGCGTGTCAAAAAGCGCGCCACGATGGGCAAGGCTATCCCATTGGGTGGAGTATTGCGTGTAAAGAATCACCATATCATCGGAACCGATATCGGTGTGACGGGGGTCGAGCCTGTCCCAGCGATAATTGAAATAATCTTCGCCATTACGCATGACCGGCTTCAAAACGGGAGGATGGCGTACTTTGTTGATAACCTGCCCGCCGGGATAATCTAACGGAAGACTCAAGCAAAAGGTTATGCCATTGCATGCCTCCGCAAGCCCTTGTCTGACTTTGGCAGCATCAATAAGGTTGAGTCTGCCCAATTGATCGTTCTCGCCCCAGTCCCCCCAAGTAGACCTTGGCGGGCGAATTTTCCATCTTGTGTTCATGCCGTGTCCCCGGAGAATTTTCGCGAGGCCTCCAGCACGGTATCCAACATCGAGGATGTGATTCCCAGATAGTTTGCCGGGTCGAGCAGGCGGTCGATTTCAGTTTCAGAAAGGTGCTGCATAATCTGAGCGTCGGCCAGTAGGGCGTCCTTCAGTGTGTGGCCTTGTTCATAGGCATTGCCGGCAGCCCTGTAAATCCAATCGTGTGCGGCTTTCTTGCCAACCTTTGGAGCCAAGCCCATCATGACGGCTTCTGCCATAACAAGGCCGCCACCGCAGTTCAGGTTGGTACGCATACGATTGGCATCCACAAAGAGATTTTCAAGGATAACGGTCGCATGGCGTAGTGCACCGGATGCGAGTATGAAGGCTTCGGGGATTACCATGCGTTCGATCTCGATATGCCCGATCCCGCGTTCATGCTCCTGGATCATGGCAATCCACTGCGATCCGGCACATTCGCGGAGCTTGTGGGCGCAGGCGATGATCGGTTCGCTGGAAATCGGGTTGCGCTTCTGGGGAAGTGTCGTGCTAGCACCCCTGCCAGGCTCAAAAGGTTCGCTGACCTCGCCGATTTCCGAACGCATAAGCGTGGACACCTCGGTGGCAATCTTTGCAAGCGTCGCCGTCAGGCTCACTAGAAAGGCAACGGACTCAGCCCAGGTGTCGCGGGCCGTGTGCCAGGAAATCCTGGGGACTGAGAGCCCGAGCGTTTTCATCATCTCCCGCTGTACATCTGCCCCCTGTTGTCCGTTAGAAGCAAAGGTGCCGACGGCACCGGAACATTGCCCGACAAGCAATCGCGGGTGGAGTTCCTGCAGGCGCTCCAGATGCCGTAGCCATTCATCGAGCCAGACGGCGACCTTGTACCCGAATGTGATCGGGGCGGCGACCTGCTTGAAGGTGCGTCCTGCCATGACCGTGTCGCGGTATTTCTCCACCAGGGACGTCAATGCCGCGCGGATTTGCTGCATACCGGATTCCACGATACGCAAGCCTTCCCGCATTTGCAGTACCATGCCGGTATCCAGGATGTCCTGGGTTGTCGCGCCAAAATGGAGCCACCGGGCACTTTCCGGCGGGCAAACCTTATTGAGCTGATGCACAAAAGGCAGGATCGCGAAGCCGACCCGGTCAAACTCGGACTTCATGGCATCCAGATCAATCGAATCAAGTTGGATGGCGGCGATGTCCTCGGCCGCTGCGGCCGGAATGATGCCGACGTTTGCCTGCGCTTGCGCGAGCGCCACTTCGGTTTGCAGCCATCCCACAAGCCGCGCTTCATCCGAAAAAACAGTACGCATCGCGTCGGTACCGAACATGTCTCTGTAGTAGGTTGAGTCCAGGGAGGATGAGGGCATTGCGTTCTTTTCCTTGCTGCTCTGATGCTGTATCATTACTCATCTACAGAGAATAGCTCGAAATAACTATGTTCATTCTCAACTACACCAAAGGCTTTAGCTTTCATGCAAACCTTCTGAGCCCAACTCGTATGCGGTTTGATTTCATTCATTTTATTAGCTGTTGAGCTTTTGATTACTCCTCCTGATGTTTTAAGAATCTGACACGCATCCGCGTATTCTTCTTGCGTCACGGCCATAAGCGCATTGACATACTTGATGTGGGTGGGATGTATAACCGTTCTTCCGATGAATCCATTGGCTTTATCCATGATGACTTCACGCAGAAGACCGTCTACCTCGTTATTAACGATGGGTTGCCGCTTCAATACACTGTCTTCGATGTTGTGCTTCGGCAATGTTGTAAACATCATGGCTTTGCTCTGCCTGAAATATTCCCACACCGGACCAGCAACCACATACTCATTATTGCGGGTAAAGATGTTCAGGATGTCACAGAGGGCTTCCCTGACTGTCATGATGTCGTATATGGTGTAATCAACGCCGCGCCGCACACCGAAACAAGACGAAATGTCGGTCGCCCCGACGCGCACCTGCAACACATAATCGTAGTACTTGTTGAGGATGGCCTTCATTGACATAAGCTCGCCGACACGCGTTTCCGTGAATGCCACCGACGCATCCTCAATGATAGGCATGCCATAAAGGATTTCACCAAATCGTTCATTCAAGGTCTTCAAGTGCCGGAAATAGTCATCGCCATTCGAAGAGGTGAACTTTGGGAAATTGATGCCCGTCAACACCTTGAGATGATGCGGGGTGAGCCTTTCAGAGAAAGCCTTGAATTGCTCAAGCGACCGGACTCTGATGAAGATCAACGGTAAACGATCATAGGTGATGGCACCATCATCCAGCGCACGGCTGAGCGTTTCAAGGACATTGAGCGTATTCTCTTCGGCCGCCGGAACGTCTTCCTCGGAGCATGCATCTTCAAAACAGAACACAAGAGAAGTTAGGCCAGGCATTGCATTCGATAAAATCTTTGGTGCAAAATCCTTGTTGCCTGGCATATACATGGTTGCACCCAGACAATACTGAAGCAGACTCTTCTCTGTGTACTTGTTGAAGTCCAGCGGCTTCTCTACGAACGTGAAATTCGGATTGTACTTGTGGTGTATCAATATCGCCTCTCGCTTGCCTCGTTGAACTCAGTTGATGGAACCTTTCGCAGAACAAACCGCATCGGGGAAATATTCGTCAATGACCCTTTGGACCAGGACGATTTGCTTCGCTCTCTTCTTGGCGTCATCATTCGTGGTTTCCCAGCTATGCGTTTTCGCCACCGAGCCGCCTGTCTTCAAGTAGATCGGAGCGGCAATACGGATCATCTCCGGAACCTCATAATGCCGAATGAAGCCGCCGGACGATTCAGGATTCTCCGTATGGATGTCGATAGGTATATCAATCGCCTGCCGGATAGCAGCAAGCATCTGCAACTGAATATCGCGCACGGGGTTGACAGAATTGGCGCCAATATCCTCCAGCAATTTTGCGGAGCATGGATTACCAAACCCGGTGTGCGCTGACACTTTGAACCTGCAATCCGCTGGTATCTCGTCCGCTTTGCGAAACTTGTCCAGCACCCACAGGCAGCCCTCGTCGTAAACAAGGAAGTACCGGCAGCCGAGGCGAGCCGCCCTTTTCACATCCTCGATAGCCCGTACGATCTGTTCCTGACCACGCAAGCGATAACCCATTCTCTGTCCCTCTTCCGTGTGGACGGATGCACTTGTGTCGGTTGTTGCCCGGGGACCGATGGCGAGGATAAGGTCAACCTGCCAGTTTACGGCCAGTTCAACCATGGCTGAGATTTCGGCATCCGTGAGCATCATGATGCCTTTCGTTTGCGTGACCCGATGGATGGCTATGCCATAGCCATCAAGTGTTTCAAGCAGTGACTTCATGGCGCCTGGTCCCTGAATGCCAGGCACTTCGAATCGATACTGCGCGTTGTCTGGGAAACGCTTTTGGGAGGATGGGAGGTCGTATGCGTCTCCTTTTGGCAGTCCTAACTGTGCGAGAAAGTCACGAGTCTTATTCATTTGCGGTAGCCTCTCTTATGATGTTTCGATACATGAAATCGGTCTTCAGTTGACGACTGTTGTCTATGTCCAATGGTGGCAATCCGGAACGTATACCTTTGCGTATCCTGACGTCGATAAAAGATGCCGTTTTTCCATCCGCAAATTCACTTAGTGCCTTGATCAGTGAATTTTCATTTTCAACAACCTGGGCGCGGTAACCGCTGCCCTGCGCTATCTTCGTAAAGTCAACGCGGTGTCCGGCAGACGGCTGCCCTCCTACGGATTCATGCACACCGTTATTTAAAATAATGTGGAGGAAATTAGACATGTCGTACATGCTGACAGTCGTCAATGCGCCGAGATGCATAATCGCCGCCGCATCGCCATCCAGGCAAACAACGAGTCTGTCTTTGAGCGCCTGCGCAAGCCCCATGGAAACAGATGAGGCGTGTCCCATGGAGCCGACGTTCAGCAAATCGCAATCATGCTTCTCGCGTCTTGACTCCCTGAGATGGTATAGTTCCCGTGCCGCTCTGCCCGTGGTGGCGACGAAAATCGAGTCCTTCGGAGTGTTATCCAAAATGACTTCAATCGCATTTTCACGGCTCATCGGATAACTATCGTCCACAAGAGCTTTTTTCTTTTTTTCCGCAAATATGCCTTTTCGAGCTATCAGGGCTGTCGGTATGCCTGACTCTTTCGCCGTCCGAACCGCCCATGCCACCGTTTCCTCAATACAGGCGTTATCGTCCTTTACAACAACATACGGGATTTCAAGCATATCCAGAAGTTTGGTTGTAATCTGCCCTTGCGTCTCATGTTGCACATGGTCCTTGACGGAGGGACCGCCACGCCAGCCTATCAGCAGGACCATCGGAACGGAATATACATGCTTATCTACCAGCGATACCAACGGATTCAGCGCGTTCCCCATACCTGAGTTCTGCATGTAGACAAGCGGCACGGTGCCGGTTGCAAAATGATATCCGGTCGCCAATCCGATGGCATTGCCTTCATTGGCGGCAATGATGTGCCTGGATGACGATACATTGTTTGTAAGGTATGTGCAAAAAGCGTTCAAATACGAATCGGGAACGCCGGTAAAGAACCCCACGCCTTGATCGCTGAGTGCCTTGAAGAACGATTGCTGGTCGATCACAGCAAAACCTCCTACCCCTTGTAATATGTGAAATACGCCGGTGAATCAGCCTTGCTGACAGACCATGCTGTTTCAAATACGCCAGCCACATCGCCCGGCAACGCACCTTTTTCAAGCGCTGCAAGATTCTGTTGAAGCTGCGCTAAGCTTGAAGCCCCGATAATAATAGAATCGCCCCTAGATTGAGACAGCTTCGAGTGATATGCAAGCCATCGCAAGGCGGCTTCAGCCATCGGGACGTCGTGCCGCGCACATGCTTCCCCGATGATTCCGACCGCATCAAAGAAGGACTCTTTCCAATACCTCCCCTGGTAATTCTTTCTTAATGCAAATCGCCCGTCCCGCGGTTTGTCATCAACCGTTCGATATTTGCCCGTCAAAAGACCTCCGGCAAGCGGGTTATACGCATAAAAACGCATCTGGAAGGCATCCAGTGCATCGAACAGTTCCGTTTCCGCGTTCCGCGTCAAGGCGTTGTAAACCCCCTCGTACACCGTTGGCAGCACCCACCCGTGCGCCTTGCACTTGTGATACACATCAGCCACCATCCAGGCGGGGAAATTACTCAATCCAAGCTCGACAAACTGTCCCGACCGGTATGCTTCATCACACGCTTCAAGCGCACTTTCCACCGGTGTGGCAGGATCGGGGAAATGCAGATACAGGATGTCTGCCGTTTCAGTATTCATTCGTTGCAGCGATTCCGGCAACTGCTTCCTGACGGCGGCACCGTCCAGCCTGCCTGAAATCCTCGGATTCACTTTCGTTGCAATCCTGAACTGCTCCCTGCCCAGTTTGCTGATGATTTGGCCGAGTATTTTTTCACACTCGCCCTCGTTATAAACGTAGGCTGCGTCCAACTCGTGGTATCCCTGGCCTAGAAAATACCGGACCATCTCCATCGACTCATCCAGGAAATTCTGCTGCCCGAACGTCATTGTACCTAGTACTAGATTGACCCCCATTTGTCTTCCCTCCGATTTCAAGAACTAATTCATCGTCCCGTGAATGATACCGCGCATCTCATCGAATCGGTTTTCCATATCCATAACCGCATCAAATATCTCAATCGCCTCTTCCTCAGACCGCCCGCTGAACAGCGTGAGTGCGACAAATTTTCCCTTTACTTCATCGACGGACATCGGGTTCTCCGGTTCGCCCTTCGGATAATCAACCGTTTCGGAGAAAACCGTCCCGGCGGTCGTGGTAACGTCAACGCAAGCCGTCTGTTTACCTGGAAAGTGCGCTGACATTTCCGAATCCGCCTCGACCGTGACTTTCCGTGTCAGATCCAGTATCACGGCATCCGTGACGCTGTCAAACTCGAACTCTTGCATTCCTGCCTTTCCCCGACATATTGCAACAGCCACACTGTAAGGTATACTCATCTTCGCCGAGCCACATCCGGCGATTTCTGTATGATCGTGCTTGTTGACCGCAAGCGAATAGGTCCTGACCTTGATGCCCTTGACTTGATCCGTTGAGTTAATACCATATTTCTGCCGTATAGCAAGCGCAGCCTCAATAGAAGGGTGACAATAGCGACAAGCGGCGTAAGGCTTGATGTAGGCCTTTTCAATCGCATAGGTGCCGTTCAACAAGGGCGATTTGAGTTCAACGGCATCGTCGCCGTGCATCATTTGCAAAAATCCCCTGTCGCCGGAAAGAACATCGTCGGGGCCCGCATATCCCGCTCTTCCCATTTTCGCGGCCATATAACCCATGAGAGCTGCTTTTGCGACATTGTACGGTTTCAATTCCGACCCTTCCTCGAGTACTTTGAGTGTACCTGTCGCCGATACGGCCGCCGCAGAAAACGCATCCCTGCGCTGCTGCGTCGTAAAGTCCAATGCTTCCGCTATGGCGAGGGAAATGCCTAGCGTGCCGCAGGTTCCAGTGGCGTGATAGCCGAGTTGCTTGTGTTTCGGCTGGATTGACATGGCCATCGTGAAGGAGGCCTCATAGCCGATGAGAGCCGCCAGCATGAACTTGTCAGCCGGAATGTGATACCGCTGCGCAATTGGCAGCAACACAGAGAAGATCGGCGATCCCAGATGGATAATGCCCGCGTTAGTGCCGTCGTCAAAATCAAGCGTATGGGCGGAGAGCCCGTTATAAAAAACAGCACTCTCCATCGAGATCTCTTTATCGATACCTATCACAGGAGCGTTTCCTGCGTCCGCTTCCGCGATCATCCCGGACAGTTTATCGCCCTGGGCCTTAACGCCGGCAAGCGTAACGCCGATATAGTCCAATAGTGCCAATTTGAACCGTAGCTTGACGGAATCAGGTATCGGCTTTCGTGAAAAATCGTGCATACACTGGAGAAACAGATTCGTTTTATTCATTATAGCTTTCGCGGCGGGATTCAATAAAGAAGCATAGTCACTGGAAACCGATTTTCAGATTTCTTTCACAGATACAACGGCACTCATCTCATTCTCCGATTCCGGTTTGACAATAGCAATCTTTTGCCGCCTGGTCAATCGGCCATATACATTCTCGCCGATCACGCTGACATACCAGGTTCCTGCGTCACGAATCAGATCTGCGGGAACGGTTACGCGCCCGCTGCGTCGGTCCTGATCGGTGAGCCACACAAAGTGGCAGTTCCAGTCGGGGGGGCGGGGATGTATCAGCCGCACCGCAATGACGTCCAGGTTGCTGGCGGTGAACGTGATCTCCCACGGTTTGCCTGGCGTTGGTGATTCGGGTGGCATGCCGAAGTCCAGATCGCACACGGAAAACTCACACGCTTGACTCTGGGAACCGTCGCTCATGACACAGTAAGCCGAGTAATTGCCATAGTCGCTGAACAGGCGTTCGACCATGCCCCCGCCAGGCAAGGCAATCTTTTCGATGATCGCATCACCGCGTTTGACGACGAGCGATTGGACGCCCTGAGCGTCCTTGTCCATGACGTTGAACTTAACGGTCTGTTTGCTGAAATAGGGAACCCAGTCTCCACGGTCAAGCAGCAGAACGCGATTGATGGCATGTGTTGCCGCATCCTCGTCGTAATTCGGGAACAGGAACGAATCAGCCCTGTTCTGCTCGCGCCAGGCATCAAGGTCGGTAACCCGATACAATTTGCGATTTCTGAACAACATATGGAAATCAAAGTTCGCGACCGTTCGAAGCAGGTTTCGAGTGGTCGGGGCATGGCTATCCGCAACTCTGACGGCAATCACATTATCGCCATCTCGTTCGACAGCCGTCACGAGTTCCACATGGGATCCTCCCCCAAGCATTGCTGGCGGTGTGTATATAATATCGCCCGGTTCGGCAGCCTGTGCCGACTGAGGGGCAACAAGAACGACACCGTTGCGGAACCTTGGGTCATGATGCGAACTTCGATAGGGAAGCGCGCACTGCAAACCATAGCTGGTGAATGTCGAGCAGACCATGCCGTAATAGGGGGCGGCGTTATGCACCTTGCCATGAAGCTTCTCGGTGTACAGGACGCTTTGAGGGTTTTCAACAGCAGCCAGGAACGTCTTCAGGTAGATATCGAAACCGATACATCGTCCCACCGTACTGACACTTGAATAAGGGACTCCCGTGTACTCGGTTCCTTCCTTGAAGTATCCGCCACTTCGATTCGGCATGCTGCCGGCAACCGGTGTCCACTTCACGTGCGACATGACGCGGGCATGCTCGACCGCCTGCGCTTGCCACGCAACCGGTTGCTGCGCGTATGCCGGTATTGCCGAAAAACCGACGAGCACATGAAGACACCACCACTTTGTTTTCACCGGCAACTTACCTTTCTAACCCTTTCACAGCAGCACGTTTCAAGCGAATATGCATCGTAATATCGCTATCATTAATCATGGAATATCCCCATTAGCTTGCTCTCGTAATCTTCACTTTTGCAAGCAATTCAGTTATAAAGCGCATCAGGCACTTTCGCTTGATTAAAAGGATTGCACCAACCGGGATTAACGCGATAGCAAAGGAGAATCTGGCGTCCTGTATGATGACGATCGCTTCGAGCAGCAAAAGCAGGAAACAAGTTATGTTTGCCCTTAAATCCAGATCGAACTTCATTATTTTCCTTGTATCGATCAAACAAAATACGAGTACCGTCAGATGTCCGGAAAGTGTGGCGATGGAGGCTCCCTGGATTCCATAATAGTGAATAAGAACGAAGCTCGCCGCCGTGCAAACAAGGGCACCCAAGAGTGACGCAACAATAATATTCCTCGTTCTTTTCGATGACGTGTATACGGACATCATAAATTCAGCAAGTTTGTATGAACTGACTGCAATGATTAAAAGAGGCGCAAACTTCCAAGCAACAAAAAAGTCTTTAGCAAAAAGGATGGTGCCGATCAATTTTGAAAGGAGTATTAATACTGCTGCCAGGCAAAAGCAAAACATGGAATACAAATCAAAAACGTTCTTGAAGAACTTCTTTGATTCGTTCGAACCGAAATCCTCAACAGCGGAGATTCTCCATGCACTCGTGAAAATCATCCCAAAAGTCATAACTATAGTGGGAATCTTATAGGATACAGCGAATAGACCGGTTGCCGAATACCCAACCAGAAAGATCAAAACATACCGCGTCGCGTAATTGCATATCCACCAATTAATTGAATTCATTACTAGCGGAGCGGAGTATCCAATCATTTTTCTAGTTAGTTCGAGATCCTTAGTCTGCGGTACTCTGTAGTACTGCCACAATGACCCTGCGAACAGCAGATAAACGTCCGCCATGGCATAGGAAAGAATATATGACAGGAAATACCCTTGCACCCCCATCTTTAATACCAACAAAAACAGAATATTGAAGCCTACGGCGAACGCTGTCGTCACGATCCCGCTTATTGCGAATATTTTAACTCGTTCTATCCCCCTGCAGAAATAGCTCAGGAATTGATATAAAGCATGTGTCAGAAATAACGCAATAAACTGCCAATAATAGTGTTTTATGACATCAAAAAGCCTGAGCGCTGGAGATAATGCCATCAGCGCAGCGAATCCAACCACCATCACATTCAGACCAACTGAAAACACCTCTCTCTTGTCCATGGATTCATCTAAGGCATACCTCATCACTCCTTCATAAATCATCATCAGGAATATCGGCATCGTTAAAAGCGTAAATAGTGTTACAGTATCGGCTACACCATATTCCTCGGTCGAAAGTACCGCCGTATAAAGCGGTACAAGAAGAAACACAAGCAACTTTGAGGCAATGCTGCCCATTCCAATAAGGCCTATGTTTTTCCCAAGTTTTGCATATTTACTCAAGGCACACTCTTCTTTCAGACGGGTTACTCATATGTTCGTGAGCTGAAATAGATCACCGGCTGGCTATAGCCACCCGTCGCGGCAAAGGGTGAGGCAGGCGCTCACAGGGAGCACCTTGCCGACTTCTATTTTTCTCATGGTACCCGGCCATTAAAATAACAACAAAATACAACATATAAAAGGTTCCATGAGTATGGGCTGTGAAGAATGAGATAAGTATGATGACAAAACTCAACCAGAAATACTGGGCTTTTAGCTTTAATAGGCTTTGCGCGTAAAAGACATAAGAAAGAAAAGTACCAATGATGCCGTATTTGAACAAGGTAGCATAATAACCGGACAAATTGAATTCTACTTCACCGAGGGAATCTTTCATCCCAAACCACAGCGCTGATCCCGTTAACGTCTTCGCGAACTCGGATGCAAGACGAACTCGACCGGAAATAGCATCCGTTTCGTCCGAATCAATGCCAAGGATCCGATTAATGCTTTGATTAAAAAAAGCAACATTACAATAGAAAAGCACCAACGCAAGCATGACCGTTACAACGATGATAATGTTCGTGGGCGTAAACAGTTTCGTTATTCTGGGGATATTGCCATTTCCTCTGTACATACCGCCATATAACATCCACAGGCCTGTGCCTACGCCAATCCCCATGCCGGATGTCGATAAAAAAATGCCCGCCGTAAGAAGCAACGCTAATTGTAAACGCCACGGTCTCATATCGGGAGCCAAAAGGAGCATGCAGAGCAGCGGCATCACATAAATAAACAAATGCGACGGCTCCAGAAAGAAGGCCGAAGGGCGATAGAAACTATTGTACTGCCCAGTAATTCCTGCCATGCCGGTTTGTGCGCCTAGTACCCACTGCTCGCTTTCCAGAAGTAAAAGGTTTGTTGGAATCAGTTGCAGATGAAAACCCAGCATATAGAAACAAACGTACTGCAATAGAAGCAATATGCTTGCCGATGCAGCCACAACGGATGCAATCTTGACAAAATAGATCCTGTTAATGCAGCCGCTTGCAACCGCAATGAAATACATGACCATGACTGCTGCGTGCATGACTTCAAGCAAGCTCGTGTCGTGAGAAAGCACCTTGTACAAATAGAACAGCATTAATGGGGCTATCGCTCCCATGTGCATAAGATTTGGCGTGCGTAACTTCAATAACAGTTTCAAATATATGAAAGGAGACAATCCCACGAGCACCGTAATCCCGGCGTTTCCAATGGGCCCCTTATAATGCTGAAGTATCGGGCTAATCGCCAAGACCGAAGCGCAGAACATACCGATATACGAATCGGTGCAGCCTCCTGACGAAGCCAGATCACGAAATCGCGATGTTGCCTTTCTTCGTGTTCCGGTCAAAGCTGTCATTTTGTTCCAAGCACGGTTTAAGCGTCCGTGCTTAACTTCTTGGATGAGCACGGTTCGCTGTATATTCTCGGCTACAGCGTGATTCTAAAGTTCCTCACGAATACATTTTGACCGTCGCGGTGATTTCATCATCGGTTGTCCATGTTGTTGTGAACTGTTTGAGCATGATGATCCTCTTGAAATTGTATATCGTGTCCATATCCTGCGGAACATCGAAACCAACCGCAATATCAATCAGAGTCTTCGTGAAGATCGGATGCGAATAGTGTGACAGTGAATAGCCCCCGCTCATTCTCGGGTTGAACTCGAGCAGGACAAAATCACCGTTGTCTTTCTGCATGATGTTCAGGTCGATAATACCATATGCACCCACATGATTGACGGTGTGAAACACGTATTCAAACAGCTTCTGATCATGATACGCAATATTCTGGTAGGTCTCGCCAAAATGCTCGGTCAAATTCTTCATGGTCACAATGGAAACCGGTTCCTGCCTCTTATTGCAAAGTACATGCGCCCCTATCAGTACACCGTTAAGTTTTTCCTGATACATGCATTTCTGATCCTCCGGCATGGCGCTGCTTGCGGCCGCGTCAATATCCTCGCGCAACTCAGCCTCGTTATTCAACATATGAATCCCAATGCTTTTGCTGCCCCGTCGTGGTTTAGCCACAACCGGATACGTCATGAGACCGCAGGCTATATCCGCAAAAAGCCGCTCCTTTTCTGTCCACAGATACGTCCTAGGGGCATTCACACTATTCGCCAGGCAGAATTGATAGGTCAAGTATTTGTCCGTACACATATCGATGACGGCCTTGTCGCAGATGACAGCATTGATGCCGTGTTTTGCGAGTTCAGGTTTATATTGTGCAAGCCAAGGTAATTCCAGGTCATTAATCGAAAAAACGGCACCGATGTCGTTTTCCTGGCACACCTTGATAAGTATATCACAATAGCTCCTGTCGGATGCATATGGTAAAACAAATGCCTTGTCGGCGTTTTTGAGTGCGGGTGCGTATTTCAACGCGTCAGCGGCGAATATCCCATGCACACCTTCTGATACCTCTTTGAAATGTTCGACGAGATACCCTCTCTGGCCAATGCTGGTAATTAGAATGTTCACTATTTCTTTTCCTTTCCATTCACTATTGGTTCTATTTATTGCTTGAATTCTTCGCTTCTAAAGTGGGATCGTAATCCCTTGAGAAACGGTCAACCTGCCTGTATTCTGTCTTAATATCTACGCCTTCTTTCCTCAACACGACCAGAACGGTTTTAAACAATATCTTCAGGTCCAGCCAGAAATTAAAATTGTTCACATACTCGATGTCGTACTGAATTCGTTCAGGCCATTTAATATTGTTCCTTCCGGCGACCTGTGCCCATCCGGTCACACCGGGGCGCATGTCAAAGCGACGCTTTTCCGCTTCCGTGCATCTGTCAACCTGATATCCAAGCATTGGACGCGGCCCCACAACACTCATTGACCCTGCCAGTATATTGAAAAGCTGCATGATCTCGTCCAGGCTGGTCTTGCGCAGGAATCTGCCGACTTTCGTGACTCTGTCTTCCGACATGATTTCCACGCCGTTCTTATCATATTGCTCGACGATCATGGTGCGGAACTTAAGCATTCGATAAGGTTTTAAACCAAGTCCAATTCTAACCTGCGTGAAGACCGCAGGTCCCTTTGAAGTTAAACGAATAATGATGGGGATAACAATATATACGGGTATGATCGTGAGCAAGACAATACCAGTAAAACTGGCAACGATATCAAATGCACGCTTAATGAATAAGTTAAACTTTCTCATAACCTCTTCCCTGCAAGACTCTTTTTGATTGTTTTGTCATATCTGTGCTTTACCCTCGGTCGTTCTATTCTCAACAAAACAACGCCACAAGTAGCTTGATAATTGGCCACTTAGCATTTGCCGTCTCGGAGCGAGTTCTTGAGGATAAAGCTGCTGCTTTCGTTTCTCTGCATATGCATCAAAGTCTCCAATTACCTTTGCAGGTACCCCGCCAACAATCGTGCCCGGTGGTACGTCTCTGTTAATAACACTGCCGGCAGCCACGATCACATTAGGACCAATCCGGACATTACCGAGAATTATTGTATTAGAGCCAATGAACACATTGTCCATTATCTCAATGCAACCGATAACTTCCTGGCAGTGTGTGCTCATGTCCCTCTGCACATCGGTTTAGAATATGGTGGGTGGCATCGTGTGCAATAAACAAGACATTAGACGCGACGCCAATGTTGTTGTGGAACCGAATCAACTTGGAATACAAAGGTATCTTTCTATCCATGATGAATACATTCTTGCCAACCGCATCATATATGCCCTGCTTCCTCGCATAATCGGCCCGTGCGTGTGCACTTCGAATCGTGCAAAGCCGAAACGTGTGCCACAAGCGGTAGCTATTCATGCTGAACTCCTATCCCTAAATACGCTAGCAGGCTGGTGGGCTGATTCGGGGCTCATATACACACCGACACATTATCGTTACGATCTTGTCGCCTATTGGAAACAAACCTCTAAACGAACGGGAATCGGGGGGCTGTGGCAAGTAGAAAAAAGTGAAGCGAATATGCTGGATGGGAGGGAGAACACCGCAAGTTCCATTCGGAATGTCTCCAAAGGCACGCAGGGAGAACGCAAAGAGGAGTGAGCAGATGGCAGGTCAGGCGCGATGCTGACACGACACCCCACCTGCCAGCCCAGCATGCGGGGCTGGCCAGAGGATGTCATCGGGCTGCCTTGGCTGCACTGGAAGGCTCATCATGGTGCTATCGTGCGCGCGACGCGGAACCCTACGGCTGCCGAAGCCGAGACGGGCGTGGCCATCGTGCGTGCCGAGACGCGGCAGACTGCTTCGCTGCTGCCGTAGCCACCGCCGCGGCGGATCTTTTGTGTTCCCGTGCTTGGACCGCGCGGGTCAGTGGGTGATTGTATAGCCTCGTAGTAGGCCGCTGCGGCATACCAGTCGTTGCACCATTCCGCGACATTCCCGGACATGTCGAAGAGCCCCAGTTCGTTCGTATTCAGGAGGCCGCCACGCCGCAACATGTTGCCATTGCCCGCGAACCAGGCAACAAGTTGCGGGTTATCGCTGCCACTGTAACGCGTGCCTGCGCCAAGCGTTCCGCCCCGGGCGGCCGCTTCCCACTCCACCTCAGAGGGAAGGCGATAGCCGTTGAGCGACGGGTCGCAGATCCATGTTGCCAGATCGTAGCAGTTGGAGACTCCCTCCATCGTGCTAACTTTGGGGGTCACATCTTAACATTCAACATTTGGGTCGTTTTGAGGGGGTAGGGGTCACATCTCGCCATTCTTCATTTAGTTTGATGTGCTGTTTTCTTGTTCTTAGTTCCTGGTTCTGCGGTGTTCGTCTTTGCACTTTCACGGTTTGGCTATGGTGAGCGTGGGAAATACGGATCGAAAATCATCCTCATTCCGGGTCAATAGACCCTTCCGTCCGCTGGCGAAGGCGCCTATCAGAATGTCGGCCACCGGACGTTTTGTTATTCGGTCTTGCCGACGTTTGCTAACGTAGCGATCCCAAGCCTTGTGGGCTTGCTGGGTGTCGCTCCAGTCCCAGGATTGTGCGTAATCGATTCCAATCTCGGTCAGGAATTCGTTCTGCCTTTCTTTGTCTCCCAAAAAAACGGGCGCAAGCTCGATGTAACTGACAGGGCACAAGGTAATTCCTTCGCCTGCCAGTTTGTCGATCAAACGGGCAGATGCCAGCCCGAATTCCGGGTCACCTTCCAGCACATCAAGAATAACGCAGGTGTCCACAACCCAAGTCATGCGCTATCTCCCTGCCGGAGCTCTGTCATCCATTCATGCGTTATTTTGGGTTTTCTGAATTTGGCGGCATAACCTAGCATCGCTTCCGCACCGCTCACATGCGGTTCTGTGACAACGACCATTTTGCATGCATGATCGGTCAGCACTTCCCACATGACGCGCTGCCCGCTGTGCAGATGCAGTTGCCGTCTGACTTGACTGGGAATTGATACCTGTCCGCGTTCTGTAATCACTGTCGCCAATGTTTTCATACAGCAAATCATGCATCATGTGTGGATGTCATGTCAATCGTTGTTTGCATGCAGGCTTGAGGGGTCACGTCTTAACATCGAACATTTGCCGACGGAGGCAAGGGGTGCGAGTAGATCGTCGAAAATCGAGAGTCGAGAGTCGAAAGGTGAGAATTGAGTGTCGAAATCGGTGCCGGCGAAAGGACGCGAAAAGGGAGGATGAGACTGGAGACTACAGACTGGAGACGGCAGACCATGGGGAAGTGTGGACGGGATGGACGGGATTTACCGGATGGGAGAACGGATGATCAGTCAAGTGGGGTCGTCCAGGGGTTGATGATTTGAAGGTTCGCGATGAACTCAAAGTCATTTGAGTTTCTCGTAATCAGCGCGGCTCCCATGTCTTGAGCCGTGGCCGCGATGATGGCATCGGGCACTTTGATGCGCTTTGCGCGCCGTATCCTGATTGCTCGGTCAACAATTGAGCCGGTCACGTCGACTTCGTTGAATTCCGCAACAACGACTGCAAGAGCACTCTCTTGGGCGCGTCGGGGTCAGCCCTTAAGAATTAACTTTACCGCCAGATCGGTCGGCGAGAGGCGTATGGATGAGTCGAGAGATACTTGGGAGAGGCATAAGGTTTTACCCCGAGTCGGTCTTCTATCAGGTCGGCAAGGTCGACGAATGCCAGCCCGATCGAGGGGTCGACATCCACCAGGATATCCACATCGCTCGTTTCAGTGTGGTCGCCACGGGCGTACGAGCCGAACAGACCGATGGACCGAAGCCGATACCGCTCGACGATGATAGGCTTCAGCGCCTTCAGTTTCTGCATGATATCTTCGCGCGTTTGCATGGGGTAACTGCTCCCGCTTTATCTACTCAGGGTTTCCACCGGGCGGTCACTTCCGCCCACTGGGTTTGAAGGGCAAGTTTCTGGATCCAGTCTTCGATGATTGCTGTGTTGATCATGTCTCCTGAGACTTCGAGCATGCCTGAGATGTCGTGTAGGTGTTTCTCGGAGTGCCCTTCCCGGTAATACTCCAGTTTCCGGACGATGACGTACTCCGGTGGCGCGGTCCATAGCCCCTCCCCGCTGGGCAGTTCAATACGGGTCTTGTGAGCCAACCCCCAGCCTTGGAGCTCATCCGTGCCGTGGATGTAGATGTCGGCTTTGAAGCCAGTTTCGTGATGGATGATGTTGAAGTGACCACGCAGTGGCCGTCGGCTCTCGACGACAAGTACCTCGGATGGGGGGCAGTAGAACTCCTTCAACGGGAAGGCTGCTTCCATCTGCGGAATCTGGCTTGATGGCAGGTCGATCACCAGGTCGAGATCATGGGTGAACCGCGGGATGCCGTACAGCATGCTGGCTACGGAACCTGTTGTCATGTAGTTGATTCCGCCGTTTTCCAGGCGTCGGGTGAAGATGAGGAAGACTTCAACCTGTTCCATACAGGAATACCTCTTTGACATGCCGATCGAGTTGTTCGGTCGTCCAGTTGGGATGCTGTGCTTTGAATGCCGCCCGCTTCCATGCGCGGGCTTGCATGTGGATGGATCCGACTAGGCGCAGTTTGTCCGACGGCGTCATCTTGCGGAATATTTCGCGTTCCGTATCTGTGATGGTCATCTGTCGTCCTTCTGAAGGTGGGTTTCAATAGGTTTACGATGCGATGCGATACCTTACGCCGGCGCCTTTGCCGGTTCTGAGGAGTATGCCCAGCTTGACCATGTCGGCCAGATCGCGCGTGGCTGTGGCTTTCGAGGTGTGCGCGATCTTCTGGTACTTGCCTGCATTCATCCCTCCGGCAAAGCCCCGCACCCCTTCCCGAGCCATTCTATGAAAGGCCTTGTGCTGACGGTCGTTAAGCCGGTTCGCTACCGGACCCAACAGGCACATGACGCGGATCTGGAACTGCAATTCGGACGCATAGCCCCTGATGGAATCGGTCAGCAAGCATGAGAAGGTCTGTATCCAGCGGGTAACATCCAGCGTGAAGGATGCTTCGTGCAAGGCGTCATAGTATCGGGTGCGGTGCTCGAACAAGCCAACCGAAAACGGAATCATGACAAACGCCCCGGCGTGCTGCGCCACCACCTTGCTCACCAGCGCCCGCCCCAGGCGTCCGTTGCCGTCGCAGAAGGGATGAATGCTCTCAAAATAGAGGTGAGCTATAGCGGCCCGAATCACCGGTGCCATTCCGGGATTGTCCGATGCATTGAACCAACTCACAAAACGCGTCATCTCGCGCGGCACCGTCCAGGCAGGCGGGGCCTCGAATCTTACGGTATCGGAGTCGACTTCCGACGACTTGACGACGATGCCGTCCTGGCGATAGCCCCCCGTGATCTCCGGTCGCTCGCGTTCGGGATAGCCCTCGAACAACAAACGGTGCCAGTGAAACACCATCGCTTCGCTTAACGGTTGATCGCCCTCGTCCCGGAGCTTGAGCAGCATCGCGGCGATCCCTGATGCCCGGTAATCGCGGACGGATATCGGTCTGGCATTGCGGCCCAAGCGGTTCTTCATTGAGGACATTACGTCCCGCGGGTCCAATGTCTCGCCTTCAATAGCGGATGTGCTGACCGCCTCGGACACCATCGCCTCCAGCCGTTTCCCTTCTTCCGTGGCAACATCGAACGACGCAAGCACGGCGCGCACACGCTCCAACTGAATGTCGAAATCGCGTGCCGCGCACTCGAGTTCCGGCATCCCGCAGGTGAATGCAGGCCATTGTGCTTGTTGCCAGTTATACGTCATGAGCCGATATCGCCCCGCCAATCGGCTCACCGAAAGGCGTTTTGTGAGCCGGCAGGGTCGTCTGCATGGTTGTCCTGGATACGCCGCAGGAGGGTCCGGTGTGTCGCCGTCCATGGTCTTCGATGCTCGATAGCTGGAATGGGATCGCGCAAGTGGGAGCCGGGTCAGGTGTCGAGTTCGGCTTTGAGGGTGTTAAGGCGTGCTTCGAGGGCCTGGATTTCGTGGAGTTTGCGCTGTTTTTCGATCCGGGCGAAGTCGTCGATGGCCTGTTGCGCGGCATCGCGGATGCGCGTGATCTGCGCGATGTCGAGGGCGGCGTAGGCCTTGGTGGATGAGGCGGGCGCGAACCAGGAGGCGGTATCGGTGCGGGCTGCGGGGGGTGGGGCGTCTGCAGCTTTGGCGACGAGTGCGGCTTCGAGTTCCTGAGGGGATGCTTTGCCGAAGGTCGCGAAGTCGTTGAGGAGGGCGGTGCGGTCTTCGCCGGAAGCGTCCGCGAAGAGGCGTGCGATTTTGATGGTGATGCGTTTCTGTCCTTTGGGTGCTCCGCGGGTCATGGTGTATCTCCGGTTGTATTGGGCTTGAGGGGTCACGTCTTAACATCTAATGGCTTCGCCAACCCTCACCCCGGCCCTCTCCCAGCGGGAGAGGGCGGAAACATCTTGTTTTTCTTCGCCGTTCCCGGCGGCATAGACGTTCTCTCTGGAAGAGTTGACGCTTTCCCTGAAGTAGGGGTTTCGTATCGATCTAGGTGTGATGATGTCTACGGCTATGCCCAGCGACTCCTCGAGTCGAGTGGCGAGATCGAGGTAGCGATCCAATAGTCCCCCGGCTGGGCACTGATCGTCAAATTCTGCTATGAAGTCCACGTCGCTGGTCTGTGGATCAAATAGCCCCGTCGCCGCCGAGCCGAATACGTCGAGACGACGTATCCCCTGGCGACGGCAAATGTCGACAATTTCTGCTTGGCGACTCTGTATAAGTTCGATCATGTGACCATGCTAGCTAATCAGGAATAGTGTTGTAAACATCTGCTGGAGGGGTCAGGTCTTAACATGGAACATCTGTCGCCATTTGCCGGGAGAGGGTTGCCCGCGCCGGAGAGACTGCAGACCGGAGACCGGAGACTGGAGAAGCAGAGGGAGAGTTGCCCGCGAAACACACTAATGGCTTCGCCAACCCTCACCCCGGCCCTCTCCCAGCGGGAGAGGGCGGAAACATCTTGTTTTTCTTCGCCGTTCCCGGCGGTTAAGGCACTAAAGGACGCGAAAGTCGAAGGTGCCTGGCGACCGGAGACCATGGGGAAGTGTGGACGGGATGAATGGGATTCACGGGATGGGAGAAGCAGGGCTGAATGGGAGCTGGAGATTGCTCGCCAAGAAGGCCCTCAATATCAGGTTCCGGGTGCATTGGGATTCTCGGTGGAGTAGTTCTCGCGTGATTCGGCTACCTTTCTGTGATTTTGGGCACCGAAGAGTTCGTAGAGGCGTTCCGGGGCTATGTCGTATCCATTCTTCCATGCCAGGGTTGGCCAAGGGTCAAGGTAGAAGTCCTGAACTGCGCTTGTATCGTCACGGAACGCGGTGCCGAACCTGTCCGGGGCCTCCTGGAGGTAATCTGCCAAGTCGAGCATGCCTTCTTCCCCGGTGTTGAACCGAACGAAGAAGTTGTACGCATTGACGTGTCTTGCGTCTGTGAGGTGGGGAAGCATCTGTTAGACCAATGGATCAACCTTGTGGAATTCCTGGGGGCTTGAGGGGGCACGTCTAAACATTTGATTCCGCTGAAAAAGTCTGTTCCCGTAGGGCTGACGCCCCACCGGCAATCGTGATCGTCCTCGTCCTCGTCCTTCGTCCTCGTCCTCGATTTCGCACGTGTTTCCGAGTACGAGAACGAAGGACGAGGACGATTTGTCAAATAGGGCCAGCGCCCCACCGACCGAGGTTTTTCAGCAGAATCAACATTTAACATTCAACACTTAGAGGGCGGGGGAGAAGCGGTAGAAGGTGTATTGTCTTAGGTCTGTGGTCTGTCGTCCGTGGTCTGTTTTGACAGAATGATGCTGAGAATTCGTTCAGTTCTCTGCAGCCGTTTGGCTAACACGCGTGACCGGACCATTATCGTTCTTTGGCGCATCATCGGTGAGGGTGAGTTGGAGCAGGAAGTTCCGGAAGCTGGCGAGGTCTTGCGGGACAGTGGTTCGTAGGGACCGGAGTTTCGTTTGGAGGAAGGCGAGTTTGTCCCAGTCGTACTCCAGCTCGAAGTAGTATCGCCGAAAATGGCGGAAGCGCATGAGTTCGCCCAGTGCCTGACTTGTCTCGAACGAGATTGCGGGTATGCGGACCGCCTCGATGCGCAAGGTCATCTTCTCCAGAAGGTCGGCATGCCAACGGTCGGTCGTCAGGTTGTTCTCGAAAAACTGCGATATTCGGAGGAAGAGCGTCTCCAGGCAGGTGTAGTAGTCAACCAGCAGTTCGGCGATCACCATGGCGGAGGTGTTTTTCTTGCCAAGTCTGGGCAGGTCTATCTCCAGAAACTCGTCGTATTGGGCGATGATACGTTCCAGTACGGCGAGGGTATGGTCGATACGGGCAATCAACGTCCGGATTTTTTCATGTGCGCTCATATACAAGTCTCCCCGCCTCTCGGATCTCCCCGGCGAACTCTGGCTCAATGGTCTCGAGTTGGACAATGTCCAGAGGGAATGAGGTCATTCCCGCAGTCTCGGCCAGTATCTTGAAGAATACTTCGGGGTCGCGCACGCCCTCCAAAGCGATATCGATATCCGAGTATTCTCTGAAAAGCGCTGGAGCAAGCAGTGACCCCCACTGGTATATCCGGGTAGGTTTGGCAATCTTGACAATACACGCGATAATCGCGGCGGCATCTTCGCTGGCCTGCTCATGAAGACGGAGGTTCTTGGCACGCTCCGCCTTTTCGCGGTGGATGAGACGATCACGTGCCGCGCGGACATCGAAAGGGCGGGCGATGGTCATGGTGGGATCCGGGTCAGTTGTCGAGTTCGGCTTTGAGGGTGTTAAGGCGTGCTTCGAGGGCCTGGATTTCGTGGAGTTTGCGCTGTTTTTCGATCCGGGCGAAGTCGTCGATGGCCTGTTGCGCGGCATCGCGGATGCGCGTGATCTGCGCGATGTCGAGGGCGGCGTAGGCCTTGGTGGATGAGGCGGGCGCGAACCAGGAGGCGGTATCGGTGCGGGCTGCGGGGGGTGGGGCGTCTGCAGCTTTGGCGACGAGTGCGGCTTCGAGTTCCTGAGGGGATGCTTTGCCGAAGGTCGCGAAGTCGTTGAGGAGGGCGGTGCGGTCTTCGCCGGAAGCGTCCGCGAAGAGGCGTGCGATTTTGATGGTGATGCGTTTCTGTCCTTTGGGTGCTCCACGGGTCATGGTGTATCTCCGGTTGGGGTTTATGGGGTGAGATTAAGCAAGCGAAGTGCTTGTGCTTGGTCTAGTTCATTTCATCGGGTGTCTTCGACGAGCATCCGGTGCTTGCAGCGTCGACGACGGCGTGCGCGACACACTGTCGCACGGAACTCCAGGTGCATGCCTCGATCATGTTCGGCATCGGGTCGTCCTCCGCGTCATCGAAGAACACGAGGCTTTTCAATACCGGAAAGACCGAGCCGTCCGGATACTTCCGCGTGTAGAATGCCAACATATCGAGAAGCGTGAACTGCTTCAGAAGGAATGCTGCATCCACGAAGTCCTTCTTCGTGCCCCGATTCGTGATGGCGGCGAGTTTCATGGCGGCAATGTCCCTGCATGATGCGAGCCTTACGCCATCGTACAAGACCGGTTGGTCCAACCATGGGTAGTCATACTCGACGAAATCGACGCGGATGTCACGAATGACGAAGGCATGGACGAGTCGTCCCGCATTTCGAATGGTTACGGGGCCCAGATCGCGCAGTTCATGGTTCAGCTCGATCGGCGCCATGCCGATATGCCCGAAGAAATCCAAGTCGACGGATTTTCGATGGCCAATCTGCAAGGCAAGGGCCGTGCCGCCTACGAGGCGCGTTTCCGCGAAAACCGGGTTGCCCTGGATCCTCTTCAGGAGATCCAGTGTGTCGCCGTCGATGGTTTCGAGGTGCAACATCGGAAGCTCTCCCGTGAGACGTGTCCGACGACGCAAAGAAAGGCGAGCGCCTTGGGGTCCATGCATCGCAGCGTCTGCGCGATTCGAACGATGCCGGGCAACGTGAACCGACGGCACAGCAGCCGCCAGTCCGCGATAGTGCCCGATTCCAGTACACGAGCGACGATATACTTCTTGTGTTTGCCTGCATCGAGGGATGCAGGATCCACATCCCAGAACAGGTTCTTCGAAAACGCTCCCGTATCGGCAAGGTCTTCCGCATTCATGCAGCGCCTCCAGCGAATCTCTACCGGCGATCCGCCTCACGGCATGTCTGGCCTCCCGCAAGGCAAAAAGCCTGTCGTACCCGTTCTTCCAATCGCTTCTGACGTTCCGCTTTGGCGCGATCGCAGGTTCGAAGCGAGGCTTCTATGAAATGGGCATACTGATCCATGGAGAGCCGGGGCGGTAGCATCGTCGTGTTGGCGCGTGCCTGACTCATGGTGTTTCCTTCATCTCGGCCAGGTGACCGCGGATTAGGTCGTAGACTTCCGCGGTACCGAAGCGGACGCACAACGGTTCTATGTCGGACTCCAAGTCCAGGTCGTTTAGCAGGCTCAGGTACGTGATGTCGGGGAGGTCCTTTGCCGTGCGGCGCGCTACGTTCCGGGACAGCGCAAAGATCTTCATTGCAATCAGATCGCGGAGCGACGGGACCTTGATCCGATGTCCAAAGATATGCGCATCCACGGCGTTGAGACTGAGTTGCTGCATCGTGTTCTGGTCCACCCGCAGGAAATCCACACGCAAGGGGGACTCCGGGGTACTGAAGAACGCAACCGTGTCCTCGATGGTGATGTTCGTGAACCCCCTCCTGGCCATGATCTGTCGAACGCGACCGAGTTGCTCGGTGAAGATCATGAAGTCCACATCCAGGGTGTTCCGCGTATAGCCGTAATAGTTGACGGCGAACCCCCCCACAAGTATGCAGTCAATGCCTGCTTCTGGTAGTTCGACCGACACGATATCAAGAATGGTTTCGAGTGTGGTCATCCGTTCCCTTGGTGGATCGGCCCGATAGCGTGCATGCGTCGTGGCAGACTCCGTCCCCGTCGATTATGCGCGGTGGTCCGACCGCGCCATCGATTCAGGGACGTTGTCACGATGTCCGCAACGGTGTTTTCCCCGGAGAACCAACTAAAGAATGTACTCGCAGGAACGCGATGGGTCAAGGGCAGGATCAGGGCTAACGCCTCTTGCGCCGCTTGCGGACATGCGGACATGAGGAGTGGCTCTGGATCGGCGGCAGGCCGAGCGTATGTGCGCATCTCCGAGGCGCACGCCGCGCTTTGCGCTGCCGGCCCACGGCCTGGGCGTGTCTCGGAGACATGCGCCTACTCCTTGCTGGTCCGTGCCACATGGCACGGCAGACAAGCGGGCTTCGCCAGTCACTGCGGAGGATTCGGCGGCTATGTTTTCATCCGATATCGGGCATCTAATGGCGTGCAACCATGGTGCCGTGCAAAACCAAGCATAGAATATCGCGTTGCATGGCTGCATTGTGTCGTCGCATGCGATGTGCCATTGATTGTGGTGTGTAGAGCTTGCGATTCGCGTGTGCGACTGCAATTAAAGGTGTTAGAGTCGCGTTTTTTATGTTGCATGCCATTTAATGGTCTGAGATGATGCGTGCGTGACCATGTGACAGATCAAAGCTGTACACCGGGTCGAAACTGGAGGTGACGAAATGGCGGCGATAAAAATGACGGGTGCCGAAGCCCTCGTTCGGTGTTTGGAAAACGAGGGTGTCGAGTACATCTTTGGGCTGTCAGGGGGCGCTGCGCTTCCGATCTTCGATGCCTTGGTTTCGTCGAAGATCAAGTTGATTCTTGTCCGCCATGAGCAGGGCGCGACTCATATGGCTGACGGCTATGCCCGGGCGACGGGGAAGCCGGGCGTTGTTCTGGTGACCAGCGGGCCGGGCGCCACGAATACGCTGACCGGTGTGATGACCGCGCACATGGACTCGGTGCCGATGGTCGTGCTGACCGGGCAGACGCTCAGCAAGATGCTGGGAAAAGATGCCTTTCAGGAAGCGGATGTCTATGACATCTCGATGCCGGTAGTGAAGCACAGCTATCTGGTGCGTGAGACGAACGAGATCCCGCGGCTGGTCAGGGAGGCCTTTCACATCACCAACACGGGGCGTCCCGGGCCGGTGTTGATCGATATTCCCAAGGATTTGAGCGGTGCGGCATTCTCCGGCGACCTCTATGCCGAGATGGACATTCCCGGCTACACCCCGGCTGACGGCGAACCTGATCCGACTGTGATCCAGGCGATCGCGGAGGCCCTCGGCAAGTCCCGTCGTCCCGTGATCCTGGCGGGGCATGGCGCGCTCATCGCCGGGGCGGATAAGGAACTGCTGGCGCTGGCCGAGCGGCTGCAGGCGCCGGTCACGACGACGCTCCTGGGCAAGGGGGTCTTCCCGGAGTCGCACCCGTTGGCGCTGGGCATGCTGGGCATGCATGGAACGGCGTATGCGAACAAGGCCTTGACCGAGTGCGATCTGATCATGTCGGTCGGCTCTCGGTATGACGACCGCATCATTGGAAAGGCGGATATGTTCTGCAAGGACGCGACGCGTATCCACATCGACATCGACCGCGCCGAGTTCGGACGGATGATCAAGTGCCATCACTACTGTCATTCCGACGCGCGCAAGGCGTTGGCAGCGCTGAACCAGCATGTCGGCGAGCTGAAGACCGGCGAGTGGCTCAACCGGCTTGCCACCTACAAGCGGCGGTTCCCCTTGACGTATCGGAAACGCGGCGGGCTGAACGTGCAACAGATTCTCGATACGCTGTCGAACATGACGCGGGGAAACGCGATCGTCGTGACGGATGTGGGTCAGCACCAGATGTGGGCGGCCCAGTTCTGCAAGAGCGAGAAACCGCATACCTGGTTGAGTTCCGGCGGCGCCGGAACGATGGGGTATGGGTTCCCGGCGGCCATTGGCGCCCAGTTCGGGCGCCCTGGCGAGACGGTCTGGGCGATCGTTGGCGATGGCGGGTTCCAGATGACGATGTGCGAGCTGGCGACGGCGGCGATCAATAAGGTGCCGATCAAGGTGATCGTCATGAATAACCACTACCTCGGGATGGTGCGGCAGTGGCAGGAGTTGTTCTACGACGACCGCAAGAGCGGCTGCGACCTGCTCGGAAACCCCGACTTCGCGAAGCTGGCGGAAGCGTACGAGGGTGCCAAGGGGTTCACGTTGAAGCGCTCCGGCGACATTGTGAAGGTGCTGGAGCGCGCCATGGCGTATAACGATGGCCCCTGTATCATCAACGCCCTGGTGCAGAAGACCGACAATGTGTTCCCGATGGTGCCCGCGGGGGCGCCGCTCGATGAGATGATGGTGACCGAACCCGTCGATAAGAAGAGTCTGAAGAAGCCGACCGGATCCACCTGATCCGGACGCGTGGCATACCCGTTTGCCGGAAAGGACAGACCCATGGCTGAACATACGACCAAGAACCCGTTGCATACGATCAGTGTCTACGTGGCGAACAAGCCCGGCGTGCTCGCGCGTATCGCGCAAGTGTTCGCCCGCCGCGGCTACAACATCGATTCGCTTGTCGTGTCGCCTTCGGGCGACGGCCGGTATTCGCGCATGACGATCTCCGCCAAGGGGTCGGTCGAGGGCCTTGAGCAGATCATCATGCAGGTGTCCAAGCTCGTCGACGTCTTGCACTGCACCGACCATGCGTACGAGGAGGCCGTCATTCGCGAGATGGCGCTCGTCAAGATCGGCATCGATTCGGCGCATCGGGGCGAGGCGCTTCAGGTATGCGAGCATTTCGGCTGCAAGACCGTGGACCTGACGCCGACGTCCATGATCGTCATGGTGACCGGCCACACCGACAAAATCGACGCCTGCGTCGGTATGTTGCGGACCTTCAACATCATCGAGCTGGTTCGCACCGGCCGTGTCCTGATGGCCCGTGGCGATCAGGAGACATAGGGTCGAGCGTAAGCCGCTGGTGCCGCATGGCGAGGTCGGCGAGCACGAGCGCGGCCATGGCCTCGACGATCGGCACGGCGCGCGGCACGACACAGGGGTCATGGCGGCCCTTGGCCGAAAGGATGACGCCGCGTCCGGCGTAGTCGACGGTTGTCTGGGGCTTGCCGATCGTGGCGGGTGGCTTGAAGGCCACGCGGAACACGATGGGTCGCCCATTGCTGATGCCGCCCTGGACGCCGCCGCTGTTGTTGGTGGCGGTTGACAGGGATCCGTCCGTGTCGGCGATGAAGATATCGTTCTGTTCGGAACCGAGGCGGGCGGCGCCGGCGAAACCGGCCCCGATTTCGAAGCCCTTGGTGGCGGGGATCGAGAGCATGGCGTGGGCGAGCATCGCTTCGAGCTTGTCGAATACCGGCTCGCCCCATCCGACTGGAACGTTGCGGCAGGCGCAGGTGACGACTCCGCCGACCGAATCGGACATGCCGCGCACGGCTTGGATGCGATCCGCCATGGCCTCGGCTGTCGCGGCATGCGGACACCTTACCGGGGTCGCGTCGACCTGTGCGCGCGTGACGGTGGCCGGGTCGACGTCCGGGGCCGCGATGTTCCCGACGGCACTTACCCAGGCGACGATTTCGATGCCGTGGGTGAGCGTGAGGAGTTTCTCGGCGACGGCGCCGGCGGCTACGCGGCCGATCGTTTCACGCGCGCTGGCACGGCCTCCGCCGCTCGATGCCTTGGTTCCGTACTTCATGAGGTAGGTGTAATCGGCATGCGACGGGCGCGGTATCCGGTCCATGTCGGCGTAGTCCCCCGGACGCTGGTCCCGGTTGGGGACCACCATGGCGATCGGCGTGCCCAGCGTGACGCCGTTCTCCGTGCCGGAGAGAATCGTCACCTGGTCGGCCTCGTCACGCTCGGTGGCGAGTGTGCTCTGACCCGGCCGGCGACGGTCGAGCTGCGGCTGGATGTCGGCCTCCGCCAGCGGCAGGCGCGCGGGGCAGCCGTCCACGACGACGCCCACGTTCCGGCAATGCGATTCTCCAAAGGTCGTGATGCGGAAGATCGATCCAAAGGTGCTGGACATGGCTTCGTTCCCGTTTGCGGTTTCGGTTAGACCAGCGAATCGTAGACCAACAGGCGGGGGGAGGGAAGAGGGAAAATGGGCGGGGAAGATGGAAGAGGGGAAAGGGAAGTTGCGGCTAAGAAGGCGGCGTGGTATGCGTTCTCCCCTGTATGAGACTGCGTTGTCCATATTGTCGGTGTGTGTTTCCGGATGATCAGGCGCGCGCGAAGTGTCCAAGCTGCGGGCGCATGATGCGGTTGCCGGCCGCGTTGCGCCGCACGACGTTGCGGCAGCGCAACCGCGAGCGCGTCCGGATCGAGCGAAAAGCCGATCGCGAACGGCGGGCGTTGGGCCATCCGCCCGAGTTCCGGCCGGGGCGCAGTCCGCTTTTCTTGATCCTGGCGATCGGGGTGCTGCTCTTTGCCGGGGCCTTGCTGATCGGTCGTGTCGGGGTTGCGTTCCGCGCCCCGCAGGCGCGCACGCGCGAGGATGTGGCGTCGGACGAGTTGCGTGTGTTGCGGATCGCGCTCGAGCGTTTTCGCATCGATCAGGGGCGGTATCCCAGCGCGGAGGAGGGCTTGACTGCGCTGGTCCTGGACCCCGGCACGGTCACCAACTGGCGGCGGCACTACGTTACCATCGTCAAGCCCGACCCGTGGCGGCGCAATTACCTGTATGACGCCGGAACGAATGGCGTGTCCGTACGTAGCGGGGGCGCCGACCGCATGGCCGGAACGTCGGACGATCTGGTTGCCGCCGATCCCATGCCCGACGAGGTCGACTGGCCGCCGGAAACGCAAGCGAACGACCTGTCGCAAGGGCGCCCCTGACGAGACGCCAGACCGGCCGGGCTAGCAGCCTGTCGGACTTAGCTCGCGCCCACTACAGACCCGACTGCCGCCACCC
>CAYYJS010000010.1:0-84116 GCA_964472315.1 uncultured Victivallales bacterium
CTCGTGCCCGCCGTGGAAAGCGTCGTGGATGTGCGCGTGGTGACACAGGTGCTGGTCCGACAGGTTGCTAGATGTTGACGGCGAGGCGCACCATGTAGAAGTTGATGCCCCAGTTGATCTCGTCAATCCCGGCGTTGGACAGGTGACGCGCCCGGAAGCCGACGTCGAAACGTCCGTCGCGGCCGAAGAGCATGCCGATGCCGATGTTCGATCCGAACAGCACATCGGACCCGAACAGCTTGTTTTCGATACGATCCTCGGTGAGGTAATGGACACCGAGTCCGAGATCGAGATACGGCGTGGGGATGACCGTATCGTGGTGAATGGTACGCACGACGGCGGTGAGACCGGCTTCCTTCAACGTATCGACACGCGTCCAGCCGGGGTGACCGGACCAATACGCACCGAGGGCCTCGATATAGGGTGTCTGGTACCATTTGCCGCCGCCGCACCATTCCCAGCCGCTGTAGAGGTTGATGGCGGCGATGGCCGTGCGGGCGTGGTTATCGCATTGTCCGGCCATGAATGCCACGCCGAGTCTGCGCGTCAGGAACCCGTTCGGCGCGTTGACTACGGCCGGCGCCGCATCGTCGACGGCAATGATCTCGCCCGGTACGGCGGCGGGTTCCTCCGCGGACTTGACGACGTCGGCGGCAGGCATCGGCTTGGTCTCCACGGCCGGCGGGACGGCGGTGGGTGCCGGTGCCGGAGTGGCGGGTGCGGTGACAGCGGCGACTGGGACGGGTGCGGCGACCGGGACGGGTTCAGGTGCCGGTGTGGCGGGTGCGGTGACAGCGGCGACTGGGACGGGTGCGGTGACAGCGGCGGGTGCCGGCACGGGTGCCGTCGTGACGGGGGTCGGGGCAATAGCGGCTGGTGTCTCGTTTGTCGCGGCTTTGGGCTGAACGATGGGTTTGGCTTCACCCGCTACGGCAGCTTTCGCGTCGTTGTCGGGCACGATCCCCGCAAGAGTCATCCCCGTTGCCATCGCCAAGACCGCCAGTGCCGTACCGATTACTTTCATGATGCCCCGTTTCTTCGTTTACGCCGAACCACAACACGGCGGATAACCCGTCCGCCCGCGAGCCTGCATGTGCGTCGCCAGGAACCGCACCGCGGTTCAAGACAAACGCGGGCGATACTATCTGACCGGATTGCCCGCCGCAACCAAATCCCGCGACAGATCCGCATCGCTTTGTACAAGGCAGCACCACACCGGGCGATTGCGCACTGCGTTGAAGAGGTCGATGACCTCCCGATTGGCCATGCGGACGCAGCCGTGAGAGGCGGGTTGGCCGAGGAGGTGTTCTTCGTTGGTGCCATGGATATAGATGCATCGGTCGAAGGAATCGATGCCCGGACCCTGGTTGACGCCGTGCTCCCGTCCGGCCAGACGGAAGATGCGCGACACCACGAAGTCGGCGGCGGACGGACGGCGCCAGTCCGCCTCGGGAATGACCAGGTCCGTGACCTGCCGGTTCTTGAACACGCGACCGGCGGGTTCGCCGTCGCCGATGCGCCGGACGACCTCATGCAACCCGACCGGCGTCTTATTGGAGCCCTCGGCATGGCCGACGCCGAACTTGCTGGTGGAGACGGTAAACGTACACACGGTCGTGGCGCGGGCGATCATATCCATGCGCTGCGCATCGATGCGGACGAGCAGCAGGACGGCGTTCGACGGCATGCCGCCGCGGATGGCGTGGTCGAACGCAGTCTGCGCAAGTGCCCGTTGAGGGTCGACGGTCATCGGTACCCGATCGGCGATCCCATGGCCGACCGCGTTGGGCGCGCGTTGTTCCACGCAACCGACGGCGGCGACTGCCGCAAGCGCGACCGCCGCCAACCGCAGGCGCCCCGGCGCTTCTGAATCGGTCAGGACCATGGTGGGGACGCACGATGCGCGACCGGTGCGCCGCTGTCAAGCCGACACGAACGATGTTCGGGCGGTTCACGTCAACGGGCGTAGTTGATCCGCGTCGATCACTTCGTCTACGATCCGGCTGGACTGACCGGCGAGCACCTTGAGCAGTTCGGTTCTCGCGATCGCGCGATCGATGTTCTTGGCGGTCAGCATGTCGAGCAGCGTCTCGAACTGTTGGCGCCGGCGGATGCCGTCGGCCGAGTTGTCGCGCCGCGTCTTGAAATCCGCCATCAAGGTCGTGCCGCAGGTGCAGTTCCGGAAGACCCCGACCCCGCCATCGACCGCATCGGGATCGAGGGCGAACAGCCCGCTGGTCTCCTGCAACTTGATATTGCGGACAGGCACCGTTTCGCGGAGGAAATCGTCGGCGGAAGCGAAGGTGAGACCGCACTTCGGACACCGTTTCGGAAACGCGGTATCGACCAGCGTGCGGAGCCCCTGATAGAACGATCGCGTCCATTCGCCGTGCCTGCTCAGTTCGTTGCTTGCCATGGCTTCGCGCGTTTCCCTTCGTGGCCGCGTGTTCATCGGTCATCCCATATCCGGCAGTTCAACTGCGCCGAGGTTGGCCAAATGTTCCGTAATACGTTAAACAACAGTTGGTTATAAATATTGTCGCGCAACTCGTTGCCCGCACCCAGTGAGTGCAGATTAAGGCGAACGATTAGGGCGAACGACTAGGGGAGAATCTCGTTGTTTCCCTAATCTTTCGCCCTATTCATTCGCCCTAATCTCTCCAAACAGGTAATCCAACTGCTGCGAGAGTAGCGATTCGCCAAGCGGCTGTACAGAGCGAGTTGCAGCCGATGAAAGAACGAGAAGATAACTGAGCCTGGAAACGGCAGCCGATTTACCACGAAGGTCACGAAGAGCACGAAGTGATGGGAAAAACAGAGGGACTATTCGGTGACCGTGACGCGGAAGTACGACGAGGCGTCTGAGGTCAGCGGCGCATCGCAGGTGGTAGTCGGGGCGCCGGGGATAAGGGCGGAGACCGGCGTGTATGGCCCATGGGGTTGCGATGCGCGTTCGACGCGATAGGATACGCCGACCGTGCCCTCCCAGCGGAGGCGCGCTGTTGTCGCCTGCTTCTCGACGTCCGTCACGCGCAGCGCATCGGACGCATCGTGCGGGGCTGTACCGGTCAGGAACTCGTGGCGGTCGCTCTGGAGATCGTGGTCGAAGTCTCCCGCCGCATGGAGCGCGGCGAGGTCGGGTGCGAAGGCCAGTTCCCACCAGTCGGGCAAGGTGTCGCGGTCGGTGTCCAGCGCCTGCGCGAGGTTGAGACGGCCATGGCTTGTGACGCGGCCCGCGAATGCGGTGACGGGATCGACGCTGTCGAGGATGCGCCGGACACGCGTGGTGACGGTGTCCGACGGGAACGCCGCGGCCATCAGGGCCACGGCGCCGCTGACATGGGGTGTGGCCATGGACGTGCCGTCGCTGAACGCATAGGGCGCTCCGTCGCTCACGGCATTGACGAGGGTCGTCATGCCCATGCCGGCGGAGATGCTCACGAGCACCTGGCCGTCGTTCTGGGAGACGAAGATCACCGGCGGCCATGGGCCGGGGGTCACCAGGGAGCCATGCACGAGACCGGGTTCGTAGTTGTAGATGACGACGCCGATGGCGCCGGCGGCCATCGCATGGGTGGCCTTCTCCGCGAACGTCAGCGGCGTGGCGGCGGGGCCGCGCTGGATGAGGGCGATCTTGCCGGCCACCGAGGATGGAAAGCCGCCGACGTCGCCATAGCCGCAGTTGACGAGGCGCGCCGCGAGTCCGGCGGCGATGCCGGAGAACGCCATGCCTTGGGCGGCGATGACCGTGGCGCCGGACGTGATGCGCGCTTCGGTGGCCAGGTGTCGCGGCAGTGTGGAGTAGATGGATGTTCCGGGAGCGGCGATATCGACAGACTCGGCTCCGTAGTTGGCAAACGCGGCAAGCCGGTCGGACGGATCGGACGCCGTGACGCTGACCATGCCATCGATGTCGTAGCTGGCGGGATAGACTGGCAGGACATCGTTGTTGTCGCCGATCTGGTCGCCGCCCCCGTTGCCGGCGGCGGCGCAGATGACGATGCCGGCACTTGCGGCCGAACGGAAAGCGGCGGCTTCCGGTTCGCTGTAGCTGCCGTCATCGCCGAATGAGCAGTTGAGTGCCACGATATTGACGCCGCGCAGCTTCATGGTGACGGCGTATCCGACGGCGGCGATGATATCCGCTGTGCGGAAAACGCCGTTCGAGTAGGCGGCTTTCAAGGTCATGACGCGTGCGCGTTCGCAGACGCCCGCGCCGCCCAGCGTATTGTTCATGGTGGCGGCGATGATGCCGGCGACGGCCGTTCCGTGGCCGTTCTCATGGATATCGAGCGGGAACGCGTCGGGTGGGGCGCCCGCTCCGTCTCCGGCGAAGTCGTAGCCATAGACATCGTCGACACGGCCGTTGCCGTCGTCGTCGCGCGCATTGCCCGGCACTTCGCCTGCGTTGATCCACAGGCAGTCGACCAGGTCGGGGTGCCCGTAATCGATGCCGGTGTCGATGACGGCGACGACGATGTCGCCACCGGGTGAGGGCCGCTGGAGGCGGAGGGCTTCCGGGAAGTCGATATCGGCATCGGCACGTCCCGTGACGCCTTCCACGGTCTGGCCCGTGTTGTGGAGTCCCCACTGCATGGTGAAACCGGGGTCCGCGGGGGTGGCGAGCGCGTGGCGAAAGAAGTTGGGGGACACGGCCAGGATGCCGTCCTGATGCCGCAGGTCATCCACGAGTGCGGCCGTTGACCGATCGGTCGAGCGGATGACCGCGCAACTGCGCGGCCGGCCGTCCACGAGTAGCGTCATGCGATGAACGGGCGCCTCGTGCGGCGCCGATTCGGAGGCGATGCGGGCGAGGGGACGGTCATCGGCATACAGAACGATGGCCTCGCCGGGCACGTACGCGGGCGCGGCGCGCAGGGTTGCGACACAGGCGGCGAGGAGGATGCCGCACGCTGTGGCGGTGTGCCGGAGAGGCGGGTTCTTATGGGTGCTGTCTGCAATCATGGGTGCCGGCTTGATCCCGTGGCGATTCGTCGTAATCGGAGTTGGCCCGGCGCGAACGGGACCGTTGAAACACCCTTGAATGATCGCATTTTCGTCCGCCGCGGTCAAGGGAGCGGCGGATGGGACCAGCAATGCCCAACGAGAAGTTGGTCATTGGATCATTGGTCATTGGTCATTGGTGTTCGGCGTTCCTTGATCGCTGTTGGATGTTGCGACGCGGAAGTGCCGTGGGGTAAAAGCATTGGCCGCGGGGATGGAGTCGGGTACAGTGCATGGCCGTGATGACACAACCGTATCGAGCATGGATGGGTATGGCCTTGGCGCTTGCGCTGCCGATGTCGGCATGGAGCCTTGGGCCGCACGAACTGGCGGTCGTGTACAACAGGGACTCCGAAGCCTCGCAACGGATCGCGGAGACCTACCTGGCGGTTCGCGGCGTGCCGCGTGTCAATCTGGTTGGTGTGCATGTGCCGGGCCGGGCCGGGCATGTGCCGTTCGAGATGAGTCCCGAGGACTTCACGAGCCGTATCTGGGGCCCGGTCATGGAGACGCTTGCGCGCCGTGGTGTGCGGGATCGGATCCTCGCATGGGCGTACGCGACGGACATCCCGCTGCGCGTGACGGCGACTCCGCCCATTTCGATTCTCGGACTGACCTTCCTGCGGAACCGCTTGCCGGCGGCGGAGGATGTGAAGGACGGCACGTATGCGTCGCCGCTGTTCGCGGGCGAGGGGTTGATGGGCCGTCCCGGTTTCGCGCCGCAGACGTTCGACGTCTTTCGTGAGTGGTTGCGTGACGAGATGCCGCTGCCGGCGATGGCGCTGGGGGTGTCCGGCGCGCACGGCAACAGCGAATCCGATATCCTGGCGTGCCTGCGACGAGGGGTTGCCTCGGATGCGACGCATCCGGATGCGCAGGTGATCTTCGTGGAGTCGGACGATGTGCGGTCGACCTGTCGCGCGTGGCAATATCCGTCCGCCGTCAACGCCCTGCGCGGGCTGGGGCTGCGGGCGAGGACGACGCGGACATACCCCGCGGGGGAACGCGACATCCTGGGTGTCATGATGGGCGCGGCCACGGTGGACGCGCGGCGCGTGGGAACCTTCGTGCCGGGCGCGATGGCCGAGCATCTGACGAGCTTCGCCGGCGACTTTTCGCACGGGTATCAGACGAAGCTGACGGCCTGGATCGCCGCCGGCGCGACCGCTTCCGCGGGCGCGGTCGTCGAGCCGTACTCGATCGCCGCGAAGTTTCCCATCGCGCGGTTCTATGCGTTCTACGCGTCCGGATGCACAATGATCGAGAGTTTCTACCAGTCGGTGAGGTGTCCGCTGCAGCTTGCGATGGTCGGCGATCCGCTGGCCTGTCCCTGGCAACCGCGCTACGGGATGATGGTGAAGGGCGTGCCCGAGGGAGCGGTGCGGGCGGCGTTCTCGGTCGAGGCCGAGCCGATTCCGATGGACCATGCCGTCGCGACGCATTTCGCGCGGTACGAGGTTTTCGTGGATGGTCGTTCGGTGGCGAATGCGCTACCCGCCCGGATCGACCCTGTCGGACTGGGCGACGGCGTGCACGAACTGCGGGTCGTGGCCTTTCGTACGGGACTCGTGCGTTCGCAGATTCACGGCGTCAAGGCGTTTACCGTAGCGATGGGAGAGGCGCGATGAGCATGCGGCGGCCCTGTGTATTCTTCGACCGCGATGGCATTGTCAACGCGTCGCCGGGGCCGGGGTACGTCGAGCGCTGGTCGGATTTCCGGTTGCTGCCGGCGTTTGTGCGGGCCGCGCGGACGGCCCTGGCGCACGGGTTCGTGTGTGTGGTGGTGACCAATCAGCGCGGCATCGCGCTCGGCGTCATGTCCGCCGCGGCGGTTGACGATATCCATGCCAATCTCGCGACGGCGCTGCACGCGGCGGGTGTCGCCCTCCTTGGCGTCTACACCTGTCCGCACGAGCGGGACACCTGCGACTGCCGTAAGCCGCAGCCGGGACTCCTGTTGCGGGCAGCCCGCGAGCACAACCTCGATCTCGCGCGATCGTGGATGGTGGGTGACAAGCCGTCCGATGTCGAAGCCGGACGACGGGCCGGATGCCGGACCGTTCTGGTCAACGACACGTTGCCTCCCGGCGATGCCGACTACCGTATCGACGACATGGATGCCTTGCCGGAGTTGCTGGAACGGGTTCTGTGACCATCGGGGGGCGGGACTACGACTCGTCGGAGGGGTCGGCCTTGCCGGCGGCGCGGCGTTCGCGGAAGAAGGCTTGGATCAGGTCGCGGCATTCGGTTTCGAGAATGCCGGGGACCACCGTGCAGCGGTGGATCAGGGCGGGATGGCTGACGATGGGGAAGACCGAAACCGCGCCGCCGCGCCGCGGATCGGGGACGCCGAAGACCAGAGTGGGGATGCGGGCGAGGACGATGGCGCCGGCGCACATGGCGCAGGGCTCCTTCGTGACATACAGCGTGGTGTTTGTCAGACGCCAGTCGCCAAGGGTGGAGGCGGCCTGCGTGATGGCGATCATTTCGGCGTGCGCGGTGGGGTCGTTGAGTTGCTCGACCTGGTTGTGGGCCTTGCCGACGATCCGGCCGGCGGAGGTCATCGGTTCGCCCTCCCAGGTCACGATGACGCAGCCGGCGGGCACCTCGCCGATAGCGTAGGCGCGTTCCGCCTGACGGAGGGCCTGACGCATGTAGTGCTCGTGGACGTGCATGGCGGGGGCAGACTCTGCGGGAAGCGTATGTGCTTGTCAAACAGAACGTCCGCAAGGTAGGTTCAGGCCATGAAGGTGTCCGCGCGCGGACACGGTGAATGACGGCAGGGACGGGCCCCGCGGGGTCGGTTCGTTTCGATCGGAAGATGGTATGGCATACGAAGTATTGGCCCGCAAATGGCGCCCGCAGACGTTCGACGACGTGGTCGGCCAGGAACATGTGACGCAGACGTTGAAGAATGCGATCGCGTCCCGCCGTATCGCGCATGCCTACCTCTTCGTGGGGCCGCGCGGGATCGGCAAGACCTCCGTGGCGCGTATTTTCGCGAAGGCGTTGAACTGTCGCGAGGGCGGACCGACGGTGACCCCGTGCGGCGTCTGCGACAGTTGTCGCGAGATCACGGCGGGCAACAGTATGGACGTGATGGAGATCGACGGCGCCTCGAACAACGGGGTCGACCAGGTTCGCGATCTCCGCGATGCCGTGAAATTCACGCCCGTGCGGGGCGGCTTCAAGATTTACATCATCGACGAGGTGCACATGCTCAGCGCGGCGGCGTTCAATGCGCTGCTCAAGACCCTTGAAGAGCCGCCCCCGCATGTGAAGTTTTTTTTCGCCACGACCGAGCCGGAGCGCATTCTGGCGACGATCGTCTCGCGCTGTCAGCGGTTCGACCTGCGACGGATTTCGGTTCCCCTGATCGTCGACCGTCTGGAACATATCGCCAAGGCGGACGGCATCGATGCCGACCGCGATGCGTTGTTGGCGGTCGCCCGCGGCGCGGAAGGCGGCATGCGCGACGCGCAATCCGCGCTCGACCAGTTGATCGCGTTCAAGGGCAACGTCATTCGCGAGGAGGACGTGCTGGCGGTTTTCGGCCTCGTGGCCCGCGCCACGCTGGAGCGGTTGGCCGCCGAGGTGTTGCGCGGCGCCATTCCCGAGGTTCTGGCGACTGTGGCTCAGCTTGACGATTCCGGCAAGGACCTCCAGCGTCTGGTGGCCGAATTGATGACGCATTTCCGCAACCTGCTCGTCTGCCTCAATGTGCCGGACCCGGCGGCCACGATGGATTTGACGCCCGAGCAGGTGTCCGTGCTGCAGGCACAGGCCTCCGGTACCGATACGGAGCGGGTGCTCCGCATCGCCGATGTTCTGGCCGAGCTTGAGGATCGGATGCGGTTCGCGTTGGCGAAGCGGACGCTGTTGGAGACGGCGTTGATCCGGTGCGCGCGCGCGGCGACGGTGGTGTCGTTGGAGGAACTGCTGGCCAAGGTCAACGCGTTGCGCGAGGCGCTGGACGAGGGTGGGGGCGCCGAGGCGGTCGACCCGGCGCCGGCGGCGGTGCGTACGCGCAGCGCCGGGTTTGTCGAGAAGCGCCCCCTGCCCGTGCGGCAGCCGGGGGGAGCGGGGCGGGCGCCGGCATCGCCGGAAGTCGAAATCGAGGCGTTGATCGAGGGATGGGCCGAAGTCGTCCGGCACGCCACCCGGTTGGTGGGCAGCCTGCACGGACCGCTGCTGGACGCGCGTCCAATCGCGATCGACGGCGATACCGTGACCATTGGCTTCGACCCCGAGTTCGCGCGCGACGCGGACAACTTCCGGTCGCCCAAGGCGCGACTGGCCTTGAAACATGGAGTCGAACGGGTGTTGCACCGGGACGTTACCGTCGAGATGACCGTGGCCGAAGCGGCCGCCGTCGATCTCGACGCGATGGCGGTGCGCGAGGAGCCCCCGGCGGCACCGGCGCCGGAGCCGGAGTTCCGGCTGGAGTCGACGCCGGCGCCGGCGCGCGGCGAGGCCGGCGGGCCGAAGCGTACGCGCGGCGAGTGGATGCAGGAACCGCACGTGCGGCAGGTGCTCGAGGCGTTCAACGGCAACGTCGTGGATGTTCGCGATTGACGAAATAGGAAAGGAATACAGCGATGGCAAACATGATGAAGATGGCCCAGCAGGCGCTGGCGATGCGCAGCAAGATGAAGCACATGCAGAAGGAACTGGCGCGCCAGACCGTCGAAGTGAAGAGTAACAACGGCAAGGTGACCGTGGTGGCGCGCGGCGACATGACGCTCAAGAGCGTGACGATCGCGCCGGGCGCCTGGCAGGAATTGAGTCACGAGCGCATGGAAAAGCTGATCGAGCAGACCGCGAACGCGGCGCTCAACGCGGCGAAGAAGACGGCCGGTGGCGAGATGTCGAAAATGGCCGGCGGGTTGGGCGGGTTGTCCGATCTCCTCGGCGGCATGAAGTGACGCGATCGGACCAGCGATGAGCGTTGAGGCACTGGAGCGGCTCGCGGAGTGTCTGGCCCGGTTGCCGGGCGTGGGGCGCAAGACAGCCGAACGGATGGCCATGCGACTGGTCGAGGATCCCGACGGGTTGCTGCGGGCTCTGATTGCCGCGCTCGACGCGGCCGGCGCGACGGTGCGGTTCTGCGGGCGTTGCGGCGCGGTGACGACGGTCGAGCGCGATCCGTGCCGGTTGTGCACCGATCCCGGACGGGACGACGCGGTGCTCTGCGTGGTCGAGACGCCGTCCGACATCGCGGCGCTCGAACGGTCGGGCGCGTTCCGCGGGCGCTATCATGCCCTGATGGGGAAGATCTCGCCGATGAAGGGCGAGGGACCGGAGCAGTTGCGCATTGGCGCGCTGATCAAGCGCGTCAAGGCGGGGGGGATCGCCGAGGTGATTCTGGCGCTGAACACCGATGTGGAGAGCGACGGGACCGCGGCTTATCTCGCGGATGTGCTGAGGCCGTGCAACGTCGTCGTATCGCGGCTGGCCTACGGGCTTCCGGCTGGCAGCGGGATTCTCTATTCGGATCCGGTGACCCTCTCCCGCGCGTTGAAGGGGCGGGGCGGGGTGTGAGGCATGAGATCGGGTTTTCCAGGGGGAGGGAGGGTTTGCGATGGGCGAGGCATTGGACACATTGGAGGGACGGGTGGGGGCGCTCATGCGGCGCGTGGGGGAGGCTTGCGCGCGCGCCGGCCGGTCGGTCGACGATGTGACGCTGGTCGCCGTGTCGAAGCGTCACGGGCCGGAAGCGGTGTACGATGCGGCGCAATGTGGCGTGCGGGTGTTCGGCGAGAGCCGGGTGCAGGAGGCGCGTCAGAAGATACCGCAATGTCCGGGAGGCATTGACTGGCACCTGATCGGTCACCTCCAGAGCAACAAGGTGCGCGACGCGGTGCGGCTGTTCCAGATGATGCATGCCGTGGACTCCGTACGCCTGCTGGAAGGTTTGGACGCGGCCTGCGCCCAGTTTGGCGTGACGATGCCGGTCTGTCTCGAAGTCAATGTTTCCGGCGAGGGGGCCAAGTTCGGGTTCGCGCCCGACGAGGTGCCAGGCGCGCTTGAAGCGGCGACGCGGTTGATGCGGATCAACGTCGAGGGGGTGATGACGATTCCGCCCTTCGATCCCGACCCCGAGCATGCGCGGCCGTACTTCCGCCGTCTGCGCGAATGGCGTGACGGGTGGGCCGCGGCCAGCGGGTTCCCGTTGCGGGAACTCTCGATGGGGATGTCCGGTGACTTCGAAGTGGCGATCGAGGAAGGCGCGACGTTCGTGCGGGTGGGAACGGCGTTGTTCGGTCCGCGCGGATGACCGGGGCGCGGAAGGAGGTCTGGCATGCGAGTAACGGGAAACGACGCCGAAGGCCGAGGGGGCGGTGTGAAGCGGTTTGTCCGGGTGACGGCGGCCCTGCTGGTGCTCGTGGCGGTCGGCGGCTGGTTTGCGGTTCGGACGGCCGGCGCGCGCGGGTTGATCCAGGACTGGCTGGGCAAGCGGCTGGGGATGGCGATCGAGGCGGACGACACGCGGATCGTCTGGCCCTACGACTTGCGGATCGACGGGATGCGGTCGAGTTCGTTTGCCGATGGTACGGGGCCGGGAGTGGCCGTACGTCGGATGCGGCTGGGGTGGCGTCCATCGGGTTGGCGGCTTGCCCTTGACGGATGCCGTGTGCGGCTGCGCAACGAGCGGGACGGCACGTGGACGCCGACCACGCTGGCGCGGCTGGGAGAGTGTCTGGGGGCGCGTGTCTCCGATGTCTCCGCCATGACGGCATCGTTTCGCGAGTGGCTGCGGGTGCGAGTGAGCGAGGGCGAACTCGTGTGGTTGGCGGCGGACGGGCAGGAATGCGCGGCCGCGAACGGCATCCGTTTGTCGATCACGCCTATCCGAGTGCCGGAGCGTGCGTTGTTCCATTTCGTGCTTGAGGTTCACAGCATCCGGGGAGCGGAAGCGGCGCACCTGCGCGACATGCGATGGGAATGGTTGGCGACGGAGGGCTCGGACTACATGGAGTTGGCCTCGCGTGGGCGTGCGGTGGGGGCGCGGAGCGATGGCTCGATGGATCGGTAAACGTGGGAAGGTGTGAGGAAGCCATGATTTCGATGCAACGTGCGACTGAGATCCTGAACCGCTTCCGCCAGTTGCGGATACTGACGGTCGGGGATCTGATGTTGGACCGGTACGTGTTCGGGACCGTAACCCGGATATCGCCCGAGGCGCCGGTGCCGGTGGTTCTGGTGCGGGAGGAGAGCGCGCGTCCCGGCGGCGCGGCGAATGTGGCGTTGAACATTGTCGCACTCGGTGCGCAAGCGTCGGTCTGCGGCGTTGTCGGCGAGGATGCCGGCGGCGGCGAGTTGGCGCGGCTGTTGCGGGAGCATGACATCGATACGGACGGTGTGTCGCGACACGGCGGCGTGCAGACCACCGTGAAGACGCGTGTGATCGCCGAGCGGCAGCAGGTGGTGCGAGTCGACCGCGAACGACCGTGGGGGGACGACGCCGAGGTCGTGACGGCGCGGTTGGCGGAGCGCGCAGCCGCCTTGGCGGCGGTCAGCGACGGCGTGGTTCTGGAGGATTACGGGCGGGGCGTCATCAGTCAGCCGGTTGTCGACGCGGTGTTGCGGGTGGCGCGCGAACGCCGGATTCCGGTGGGCTTCGATCCGAAGGACAACGAGGAACTGAATGTGGCCGGGATCACGCTGGCGACGCCGAACTACCGGGAAGCGTGTTTCGCGGCGGGGATACCGGAGCGTCCGCTCGACGCGAATCCGATCGCCTGTGCGACGTTGCGCGAGGCGGGGCGCATCCTCGGCGCGCGCTGGGACGTGGAGCTTCTGATGATCACGCTTGGACCGCACGGCATGTACCTTCTGCCGCGCGGCGGGACGCCGGCGATCATCCCGACCCGTGCCCGCGAGGTGTTCGACGTTTCCGGGGCGGGCGATACGGTGATAGCGGCGGCATTGACGGCCCTGGCGGCGGGAGCGGACCACCTGGAATCGTCCGAGCTGGCCAACCAGGCGGCCGGCGTGGTTGTCGGCAAGGTTGGCACGGCGCCGTGCCACCGTGAGGAATTGTTGCGGGCGCTGGGCGCCTGCTGATGCGTGCCGGAGAGGGGAAACGAGCGATGATGAACGTGCTGGCCGTCATACCGTCGCGCTGGGGATCGACCCGGCTGCCGGGGAAAAGCCTGCTCCCGATATGCGGGAAGCCGTTGGTGCAGTGGGTATTGGAGTCGGTCGGCAAGGCCCGGTTGGTGCGCGACGTGGTCGTGGCCACCGATGACGAGCGGATTGTCCGTGCGGTCGTCGCGGCGGGCGGGCGAGCCGTCATGACGCGGTCGGACCATCCTTCCGGCACCGACCGAGTCGCAGAGGCCGCTTGCGGCTTCGATGCCGATGTGGTAATCAATGTTCAGGGTGATGAGCCGCTGGTGGATCCGGCGCTGATCGACCGACTGGCGGAGCGGATGATGACAACGGCGGACTGGGACATGGCGACGGCCGCGACGCGCATCCGGGACGAGCGCGACTTGGTGGCGTCGTCGGTGGTCAAGGTTGTCTGGGATGCCGATCATCGTGCGATGTACTTCTCGCGGTCGTCGATTCCGTACGTCAGGGACGACGCGATGCGGGGGCGGGTGACGCATTGGCGGCACGTGGGCATTTACGCGTATCGCCGGGCGTTTCTGGAGCGACTGGTGCGGACGCCGCCGTGTCTGCTGGAGGAGGCGGAGCGGCTGGAGCAGCTTCGGGCGCTGCACATTGGCGGGCGGATCGGCGTCATCGAGACCGACGATCGCGGCATCGGCGTGGATACGCCGGACGATGTGGCGCGTGTCGAGCGCCTGATACGGGAAGCGGGACTGGCCTAGCGGGAGCGCAGTATGGCGAAAGGAAAAACGGGCACGCGAGTTCAGGTGGGCGCGGTTTCCATCGGAGTCGGGTGTCCGTTGGCGTTGATCGCCGGCCCCTGCGTGATCGAGAGCCGTCGCGGTTGTCTGGGTCTGGCGCGTCGGCTTGCCGCGTTGGCGGCGGAGTTGGCCATACCGCTCGTTTTCAAGGCGTCGTACGACAAGGCCAACCGCACGGCGGCGACGGCGTATCGCGGTCCCGGCATCGAGGCGGGCCTCGATATCCTGGCCGAGATTCGCGAGGGGTTGGGCATCCCCGTGCTGACCGATGTACACACGCCGGAGGAGGCGCGCCGTGCCGCGGGCTCGGTCGACATCCTTCAGATTCCCGCGTTCCTGTGCCGGCAGACGGACCTGCTGGTGGCGGCGGGTGAAACGGGTTGCGTGGTCAACATCAAGAAGGGTCAGTTCCTGGCGCCGTGGGATATGCGGCATGCCATCGGCAAGGTCGAGACGACCGGCAACCGCCGGATCCTGGTTACCGAGCGGGGATCGACCTTCGGCTACAACAACCTGGTCGCGGACATGCGCAGTCTGGTCTGGATGCGCGAATTCGGGTATCCGATCGTCTTCGATGCGACGCACAGCGTGCAGCGGCCGGGAGGTGCGGGGGCGTCGTCCGGCGGCGATGGGGCGCTGGCCCCGGCGCTGGCGCGGGCAGCGGTGGCGACGGGGTGCGACGCGGTGTTCGTGGAGACGCATGTGGCGCCGGCGCGGGCGTTGTCGGATGGGCCCAACATGATTCCGCTGTCGCGGCTGGGCGCCGCGTGGCGGGTGCTGGAGGCGATTCATGGCGTGGTTTCGTAGAGCGGCGGCGATGGCGGCGCTGGGGTCGGCGTTGGCCGGTGCGGCGCCCGGCCAGGACGCGTTGCTGGACCTGCGCGTACCGGTGGAGTTCTACCTGAATGGGCAGGTCAAGACGGAGCTTTTCGCCGAACGCGCCGTGATGCTGACGAACGGCACGATCCAGGCGAGCGGCATCACGTTCCGGTTTCTGACCGAGACCGGCGCCGAAGACGCGGTGATCAAGGCGGAGCGTTGCCTGTTGAACCAGGCCGAGCAGACGGCGCGGTCCGACTCGGCCGTGAGCCTGACGCGGAAGGCCATACGCATTACGGGTATCGGTTTCGAATGGCAGGCATCGGTCAAGTTGCTGAAGGTTCTCAGCGAGGCGCGCGTGGAACTGGCGCGGCCGGCGTTAAACAAGGAAGGGATACTCAAGCGTGCGCGGAGCGAATAGACTGTTGGCGCCGGCGGTCGGGGCCTGGCTGGCCGCGGCTGGAGCGGGGTACGGGCAATCGCCGGTGTCGAGCAACACCGTGATCACGTCGGACACCCTCGTCTTCGATTACGGTCAGATGACGGCGGTTTTCGAGGGCCACGTGGTAGTTATCGATCCCGAGGTGACGTTGACCGCATCGTCGATGGTCGTGCGGTTCAACGCGGACAACGACGTCGAATCGGTTGTCGCGACCGGCTCTGTCGAAGTCCGGCAACTGGACCGGACCGGTCTCTGCGAGGAGGCCGTCTACACGGCCCGGAACGGGGCGATCGTCATGAAGGGCAAGGGGGAGCGCAAGGCCGAACTGCGCCGTGCGCTGGATTCGTTGCGCGGGGACGAGATTCAGATTTATGTGAACGCCCAGAAAGTGATCTGCACACCGGGAAAGCTCGTGATCTTTCCCGGGACGGGCGGTCGATCGACGGGGATGAACCGTCTGCGTGTAAAACCGTGAGGTGGTGCCTGGATGCCTGGTGAACGACTGATCGAGACGCGCGATATCGTCAAGAGCTACCGCGGGAGGCGGGTGGTTGACCAGGTCAACATCCGTGTCGATCGTGGCGAGATTGTCGGCTTGCTGGGGCCCAACGGCGCCGGCAAGACCACGTCGTTCTATATGGTGGTGGGGTTGGTGCGTCCGGATTCGGGCAAGGTGTTTTTCAAGAACCACGATGTGACTCAGGCCCCGATGTACCGCCGTGCCCGTCTCGGTATCGGGTACCTGGCGCAGGAACCGTCGGTGTTCCGGAAACTGACGGTGCGCGAGAACGTGCTGGCCATTCTGGAGACGCTCGACATGCCCGCGCGCCACCGCCGGGAGCGGCTGGACGAGTTGCTGAACGAGCTGGACCTGTCGTCGCTGGCCGAGCAGAAGGCCTATACGCTCAGCGGCGGCGAGCGGCGGCGGCTGGAAATAACGCGTGCACTCGTGACGAGTCCGGATATTATCATGCTCGACGAGCCATTCAGCGGGGTTGACCCGCTGGCGGTGGCCGACGTGCAGAAGATCGTCGTTGGCTTGCGTGCCCGCGGACTGGGCATTCTGATCACGGACCACAACGTGCGCGAGACGCTGGCGGTGGTGGATCGGGCCTATCTGCTGTATGAGGGCAAGGTGCTGCGCGAAGGGCAGAGCGATTTTCTGATTAACGACGAGATGAGTCGGGAGCTGTACCTGGGGCACGGCTTCACCATGTAACGAGGAAGAAGGGAGGCGGTCATGTCCATCGAGATTACCGTACGTCACATCAACGCATCAGGGATTCAGGAGTACGCCCGTGAGAAGGGGGAGGCCCTGGCCGAGGCGTTTCCGCGGATCGAGCACGTGCACATTATTCTTGACGTCGAGAAGCATCGGCATGTGGCCGAATGCATCGTACAGGCCAAGAGGCACGTGCATGTTGAGGCCAGCGAGACGTCGGACAACTTCAGGACGGCGATCGATGTCGCCGTGGAGAAAGCCGAGAAACAGTTGCGGAAGCTCGAGGACCGCATTCAGGACCATCGCCCCCATTGACTGACACACGGGGGTGCAGGAGGGAAGCCGACAGGATGACCGCGATGAAATCAGGCACCAAGGCGACGGTGAGCGTCGCCCGGTTTGTGGAGGCCAGTGGCGAGTGCATGGGGCTGGAGTTGCTCGCGGGAGCGGCCGGGCTCGGTCACACGATCCACGAGCCGACGATCAACCGGCCGGGACTCGGGTTGACCGGGTTCTACCGTTACTTCGCGAACCGTCGGATACAGGTGATCGGCGCCGCCGAGCACACGTATCTGCAATCGCTCGACGAGGTCGAGCGGATGGTCCGCCTGCGGGCGTTTTTCGCCCGGAAGATTCCCTGCGTCGTGGTGACGCGCGGCAAGCGGGCGTTCCGGGAGTTTGCCGTCCTCGCGGAGGAGTTCGGCGTGCCGGTCTTCCGGACGTCGCTGATCACCAAGCATTTCGTAAACGCGGCGACGATCATCATGGAAAACCTGCGCGCTCCGGTGCTTAAGGTGCAAGGAACGATGGTCGAGATCATGGGTATCGGCGTCCTGATCGAAGGCCGGTCCGGCGTCGGCAAGAGCGATGCGGCGCTGGCCCTGATTCGCACGGGGCATGCCCTGGTGGCCGACGACATTACCGTCCTGCGGCGGGATTCCGGAGGCAGCATCATCGGTTCGCCGGTGACGCTCACGAAGTACCACATGGAGATCCGCGGCCTGGGCATCATCCATGTGCCGAGTCTGTTCGGGGTCTCGTCCGTCCGGGAGCAGAAGAAGCTCGACCTGGTGGTCACCCTGTGCCGGCCCGGCGAGGAGCCTGCCGACGATCTGGAGGGGACGATCCACAACCGCGATTTCATGGGCACGTCCGTGCCTCAGGTGTATGTCGTGGTTGAACCGGGACGCGATCTGGCGAACGTCATCGAGACCGCCGCCCTGAACCACAAGCTTCGGCGGCTGGGGCACGATGCGGAGAAGGAGCTGGATGCGCGGTTGGTCGCGATGCTGAGCGAAGGCAGGGAAGTCAGTGACTGACATGGGGAACAGCGGTCAATCGTCGAGCCGGGTATTCGAGATCCGCAACCAGTACGGGATCCATGCCCGGCCCGCGGCGTTGTTTGTCAAGACGGCTTCCCGCTTCGACTGTGACATCACGGTCGAGAAGGACGGCATGGAGGTTTCCGGCAAGAGCATCATGGGCCTGATGACGCTCGAGGCGGGGCGCGGAACCCGGCTGAGAGTCACGGCGCAGGGGATGGATCACGAGGAAGCGCTGGACCATCTGCAAGATCTATTCACCCGCAAGTTCGATGAGGATTAGCCGGGATGCGCGTACAGGAGTTGGAGCATGAGGCGCGGCCGAATGTCATACTCAAGGGCATCGGCGTGTCGTCCGGGGTGGCGATCGGCCCGGTTTTCCTGCTGACGCCGGCCGTCATCCGGGTGGAGGAGCGGTCGATCCGGCCGCACGACATCGATCGCGAGATCGCGCGGTTCGAGGAAGCGCTCATCGAGACGCGCAGGCAGATCCGCGAGATCCAATCGGCGCTGGGCGTCGCGTCGAGCGGTACCGACGCTTCGATTCTCGAAGCGCACCTGATGGTTCTCGACGACCGGACGTTCGTCGAGGAGGTCATCGGCAACGTGCGCGTTGGACTGAAGAACGTCGAATTCGTCGTCAAGGCCGCGGCGGACAAGTACGCCTCCGCGCTCGAATCCGTGCGGGACGAGTATCTGCGCGAACGCGTCGCGGACGTGCGCGACGTGGGACGACGCCTGATCCGCAACTTGTGCGGCGCTGCCGCGCCGACGGCGGCCGAGGCGCCGCGCGACCACATCCTGGTGGCCGACGACCTTGCGCCATCCGAGACGGCGTCGCTCCGGCGCGACCGGATCGCCGGTTTCGCAACCGATCTCGGCAGTCCGACGTCGCACACGGCCGTCATGGCGCGTGCGCTGGAGATTCCGGCGGTTGTCGGTCTCCACGACATCACCGGGCGCGTGTCCGCCGGCGACGAAGTGCTGATCGACGGCAACAAGGGCATCCTGATCATCCGCCCGACGCAGGAGCAGCTCGAAGCGTACGGGCGTGTCGCCGAGACGCGCCGCTCGATCGAACAGGTGCTGGTGGGCCTGACCCGCGAACCGGCGGTGACGAAGGATGGGCATTCCATCATGCTGTCGGCCAACATCGAAGGCCCCGACGAACTGGACGCCGTCCGGCACTACGGCGCCAATGGGGTGGGCCTGTTCCGTTCGGAGTTTCTCTTTCTCTCCGCGAACCGCATGGTGACCGAAGACGAGCAATTCGCGGCGTACGAGCAGGTCGCCCGTCAACTGGCCCCGGCGCCGGTGATCGTCCGCACGATGGACCTGGGCGGCGACAAGTTCTTTCCGCAGGTGCGGGCGCACCGCGAGAGCAACCCGTTCCTGGGGTGCCGTTCGATCCGGTTGTCCCTGCAGCATCCCGAGTACTTCAAGGAACAGTTGCGCGCCATTTTGCGGGCGAGCGCGACGCGCAACGTCAAGATCATGTACCCGATGATCAGCAACGTCGACGAAGTGCTGCGCGCGAACGCCATTCTGGACGAGGCGAAGCAGGAATTGGCGACCGAAGCCGTGCCGTTCGACCCCGACATCCAGGTCGGCATTATGATCGAGATTCCCGCGGCGGCCATGATCGCCGATGCGCTCGCGCGGCACGTCGCTTTCTTCAGTATCGGGACGAATGACCTGATCCAGTACACGATCGCCGTCGACCGCGGCAACGAACGCGTGGCCTACCTGTACGAACCGACCCACCCGGCCGTCCTGAAGCTCATACACCGCACCATCGTCGCGGGGCACGCGCAAGGCATCTGGGTGGGGCTCTGCGGCGAGATGGCCGCCGACGCGATGTTGACGCCGTTGCTCCTCGGCATGGGGGTCGACGAGTTGAGCGTCGTACCGCGGGCGGTGCCGCTGGTCAAGGATGCGATCCGCAGCGTGACACGCGCGCAAGCCGAGGAGCTTGCAAAGTCGGCGCTTCTGTGCAACGCTTCCAAGGATGTGCTCGCCGGGTGTCGGGAACTGACCCAGCAGGTCGCCCCCGAAATCCTCGAGCTGATCTAGTCGCGGCTGCGCGTTTCCACGGGGAGTGCGCGTGTCGGAAGCAACGCACAGGAGAGCCTACATGATACTGGACCACTGCATCTTCACGTCCGAATCGGTGACCGAGGGACACCCCGACAAAGTCGCGGACGGGATCTCGGACTGCGTGCTCGATGCCCACCTCAAGGGCGACCCCGAATCGCGCGTCGCATGCGAAACGCTGGTGACGACCGGGTTGGTGGTGGTGGCCGGCGAGATCACCAGCAAGGTGATGGTCAACTACACGGATATCGTCCGCGCCAAGATCCGGCGCATCGGATATACGAAGGCGGATGCCGGGTTTGACGCCGACACCTGCGCGGTGATGGTGTGCCTCGATCGGCAATCGCCGGATATCTCGCAGGGCGTCACCGCCGGCAAGGGGCTATTCAAGGAGCAGGGCGCCGGCGATCAGGGCATGATGTTCGGCTATGCCTGCGACGAGACGCCCGAGTTGATGCCGATGCCGATCACGTATGCGCACCGCTTGACGCGCCAGCTTGCCAAGGTGCGCCGCTCCGGCAAGCTCGCGTTTCTGAAACCGGACGGCAAGTCGCAGGTATCGGTGGTTTACGAGAAGAACCAGCCGGTGCGCGTGGACACGGTGGTCGTCTCGACGCAGCATTCGGACGACGTCACGCACAAGCAACTGTGCGAGGCGGTGATCGAGGAAATCGTGAAGCCGGTGATTCCCGCGCGCCTCCTCACCGGCAAGACGCGCTATTTGATCAACCCGACCGGTCGATTCGTGGTTGGCGGGCCACAGGGCGACTGCGGTCTGACCGGACGCAAGATCATCGTCGACACGTACGGCGGGATGGGACGTCACGGCGGCGGTGCGTTCTCGGGCAAGGATCCGTCGAAGGTCGACCGCAGCGCGGCCTACATGGCGCGCTACGTGGCGAAGAATATCGTGGCCGCCAAACTGGCGACGCGGTGCGAGGTGCAACTGGCGTATGCCATCGGGTTCCCCGAGCCGGTCTCCGTCCTTGTGGATACCTTCGGCACCGGCACGGTGCCGCACGCCAGGATCGAGAAGGCGGTCGCGCATGTGTTCGGCCTCAAGCCGGCCGAGATCATCAAGACGCTGGATCTCAAACGCCCCGTGTATGAGGCGACGTCGGCGTACGGGCACTTCGGCCGCCAGAAGAACCTCGATACGTTCACGTGGGAAAAGACCGACAAGGTCGAAGCGCTGCAGGCGGCGGTCTGAGCGAAACATCCGGACGCCGGCCGCGGAACCATGGCCGGGCCGGTGTGCATGGGGCATGGCGCCGCGCGCGACACGGGATGTCGCGCCCGGGTGGAGCATCTGGAATCGCGAACGCATAACCTCGGAGAGAGACGATGGGAATCCGAAGAACGACCCGGAAGACGGCGGCGCCGAAAGCCGACCACGTGGTAGCCGACCTGTCGCTGGCGGCCTTTGGCAGGAAAGAGATCGATTTGGCCGAGCAGGAAATGCCCGGTCTCATGGAACTGCGCGAGGAATACTTCCGGGCGCAGCCGTTGAAGGGCGCGCGTATTTCGGGGTCGCTGCACATGACGGTGCAGACGGCGGTGCTGATCGAGACGCTGCGGACCCTTGGCGCCGAAATTCGATGGGCAAGCTGCAACATCTATTCGACGCAGGACCACGCCGCCGCGGCGATCGCCGAACGCGGCATCAGCGTCTACGCGCGCAAGGGCGAGACGCTGGAGGAATACTGGGATTACACGGATCGTATCCTGGATTGGGGTCATGGGCTGGGGCCGACATCCATCGTCGACGACGGCGGCGACGCGACGCTCCTCGTGCACCTGGGCTACAAGGCCGAAGAGGACGCCTCGGTTCTCGACCGGAAACCGGGCTCCCGCGAGGAAGCCGTCCTGCTGGCGCAGGTCCGCAAGTCGGTGGCGCGCGATCCGGACCGGTTCCACCGCATCGCGAAGGCGATCATCGGCGTTTCAGAGGAGACGACGACGGGGGTGCATCGCCTCATCCAGATGGCCGAGCGCGGGGAGTTGCTGTTCCCGGCGTTCAACGTGAACGATGCGGTGACGAAATCGAAGTTCGACAATCTGTACGGCTGCCGGCATTCGGCGGTGGACGGGATCTGCCGGGCCACGGACGTCATGTTGTCCGGCAAGGTGGTGGTCGTCGCCGGTTACGGCGATGTCGGCAAGGGGTGCTGCCAGGCGGTCAAGGGGCAGGGCGCCCGCGTGGTGGTGACCGAGATCGACCCCATCTGCGCGCTGCAGGCCGGCATGGAGGGCCATGAGGTGATGCCGATGGAGCAGGCGTGCGAGCTCGGCGACATTTTCATCACCGCGACCGGGTGCTGCGACGTCATCACCGTCAAGCACATGCGCCGCATGAAGAACATGGCCATCGTGTGCAACATCGGGCATTTCGACAGCGAGATCCAGATCGAGGCTCTGGAGCGCTACACGTGGGAGGAAATCAAACCCCAGGTCGATCAGGTGACGTTCCCCAACGGCCGGAGCATCATCGTGCTGGCCAAGGGGCGCCTCGTGAACCTCGGGTGCGCCACGGGGCATCCCAGCTTCGTCATGTCCAACAGTTTTTCGTGTCAGACGATGGCGCAGATCGCGTTGTACGAGAACCCGTCCGCCTACGGCAAGCAGGTCTACGTGCTGCCCAAGCGGCTCGACGAGAAAGTGGCGCGGATGCACTTGCGGAAGATCGGTGTGCGACTGGATGTCCTGTCACGCAAGCAGGCGGCGTATCTGGGCATATCGAGCGAAGGGCCTTTTAAGCCGGAACATTACCGGTATTGACCGGTTCGGCGAGGCCGCGGGCGTGCATGGGTCGGGGCGCCCGGCGGGCGTTGTCTATTGCCGACCCGTGCGCCATGCGGTAGGCTTTGTGGGCGTTTTTTGTGGTGAAGACCAGGCGAGGAACCGGAGGGTTGAGAGACTATGAGTATCGCACGGAAAGCGGTGTGGACGGCGGTGGGTGTGGCGGGGTTGCTGACGGCATGTTCGGCACGGGCGCAGGAGGAGGCCATCGAAGCCAAGTGGTATACCAGCTTCGGACTCGGCACCATTCAGTACGAGGGAGACGAGGAGCTTAAAGACGGCTTCCTGGGAACGTTGCGTCTCGGGTACGACTGGAACGAGTGGTGGTCGCTGGAGGGCGCGCTGGCGGTGGCGCCGCATCTCAAGGAGGATTTCCGCTTCGATATCCCGACGCAGACGCGCGTGTCGCGTCTCCGCGAAGCCGCCGGCGTGAGTTCGACCTATGCGTTCGGCATGTCGCTCGATGCGTTGTTCCATTTTACGCGGTGGGAGCGGGTGGACCCCTATCTGGTGCTGGGCGGCGGGTTCATCGTCTACGGCGACGAGATCGACGGCGAGCTCTTCGATCCCGCCGTTCGCGTCGGTGGCGGCTTGATGTACCACTTCAATGACCGGTGGGCCGTTCGCGCCGATGTGCGTACGTTCCTCGCCGGACGCGACACCGAGGCGAATGCGCTTGTCGACGCGGGCGCGATCTGGACATGGGGCGCCGGCGTGCCCCGCAAGCCCATGGCCAGCGGTGGCGCGCTTGACAGCGATGGCGACCGCCTGCCCGACACGCGCGAGAACGAGATCGGCACGAATCCCTACGACTACGACACGGACAAGGATGGGCTTTCCGACGGCGAGGAAGTGCTCGATTACGGGACGAACCCGTTGGAGAAGGATACCGATTACGACTACCTCGGCGACGGCGAGGAAGTGAAGAAGTACCAAACCAACCCGTTGCAGCGCGATACCGATAACGGCGGCGTGTGCGACGGGCACGAGGTGCTCGAAGACGGCACCGATCCGCTCGTCGGGGCGGACGATCTGCAGCTCTTCGAGCTCTATATCCAGTTCGACTACGACAAGGCGATTCTCAAAGCCGAGTACTTCGGCGAGCTCGATATCGTCAGCAAGGTTCTGATCCGCGATCCGGCTGCCACGGCGGTGATCGAGGGACATGCGGACCGCAAGAAGAATTCGGAGGCGGACTACAATCTGGACCTGTCCAAGCGGCGTGCGGAGGCCGTGCTCGAGTATCTGGTGACCAAGCGCGACATCGATCGCGGACGCCTGGCGACCAAAGGCTTCGGGTTCTCGCGGCCCAAGGCCGCGAACGATCCCGCCGTCGGAAATCCCGTGAACCGGCGTGTCGAGGTCTACATTCGCCGCAGCCCCGAGAGCAAGGCCGCCGATGCGGCCGCGGCGGCGGCGGCGACGACGCCGGTTGCGGTTCCTCCGGCGACGGCGGATGGACAGTGACGGCAGGTTTTCCGGTTGCCGACAAGGAGGTTTGGGATGGCGACGCTCGAGAGTGAAGACATCATGAAGCTGCTGCCCCACCGGTACCCCATGCTTCTGGTGGACCGTGTGGTGGAGTGCGATGACAAGGAACGGATTGTCGGGATCAAATGCGTCACCGTCAACGAGCCGTTCTTTCAGGGGCATTTTCCGGGGTTGCCCGTGATGCCGGGCGTTCTGCAGCTTGAGGCCATGGCTCAAACCGCGGGGATCCTGCTGAACCGTATCGCCGGCAACCCGGACGGCGTGCCGTTCTTCATGGCGATCGACAAGGCGAAGTTCCGCCGGGTGATCAAGCCCGGCGACCAGATGCGCATCGAGGTCAAGATCACGAAACTGCGCTCGAAGATGGCGCGCTTCGAAGCGCAGGTGTGCGTTGGCGATACCGTGGCGTCGGAGGCGGAAATGATGTGCATGATCACCAATCAGGCGGGCGCATGACACATATCCATCCCACCGCCGTCGTGGCGCCGGGCGCCGAACTGGCTGCCGGCGTCTCCATCGGTCCCTACAGCATCGTCGGCGAACATGTCCGCCTCGGCGAGGGCACGCGTATCGAGGCCCACGTGGTCATCGACGGGCACACCACGATCGGCGCCCGATGCCGCGTCTGGCCGTTTGCCTGCATCGGCATGCAGAGCCAGGACGTCAAGTACAAGGGCGGCGTCACCTATGTCGAGGTCGGCGACGACACGCTGTTGCGCGAGTACGTGACGATCAACGCCGCCACCAACGAGGGTGAGACGACGCGCGTCGGATCGAAGTGCTTCATCCTGGCGTACTGCCATGTGGCGCATGCGTGCCGCGTCGGCAACCAGGTTATTATGTCGAACGGCGCCACGCTGGCGGGCGATTCGGTCGTCGAAGATCAGGCGATCATCGGCGGGCTGACCGGCGTGCATCAGTTCTGCCGTATCGGCCGGCTCTGCATGGTCGGCGGGTGTTCGAAGATCGTGAAGGACCTGCCGCCCTTTACGCTGGTTGACGGCAACCCGGCGGAAGTGCGCGGTGTCAACCGGATCGGCATGGAGCGGCGCGGGATCGACGAAGGCGCGCGCAAGGCGTTGAAGGACGCCTATCGCATCCTGTATCGCGAAAACCTGCCGACGAGCGATGCGCTGGTGGCGATACGCGAGCGCGTGCCGTCGTGCCCCGAGTTGGAGCACTTCCTTTCGTTCATCGAGAACACCCACCGGGGCATCGCAAAATGACAGGCCGCCGTCCCGCCATCTTCTGCCTCGGTCTGTTTCTGGCGGGGGGGATGTCGGCGGCGACGCCGCCGGCCCCGGACGCGACACTGGTCAACTTCTCCTTCGACAAGGTCGAGGTCGCCACCTTCGTCAAACTGGTTGGCGAGATCACGGGCAGGCGATTCGTGGTGGGCGAGGACATCAAGGGGCGGATCACCGTGGTTTCGCCGCGCGTACCGCCCGACCAGGTATACCCGTTGTTCGTGCGCATTCTGGAGTCGGCCGGGTGCTCGGTCCTGGCCGAAGACGGCCTGTACCGGATTGTCCCGCTGGCGGGAGGGACGTCGGCGCTGGCGCCGGTCGTCGGTGTCGACCAGCCGACACCCGACAGCGGAATCGTGACGAAAGTGCTGCGGCTGAAGAATGTCGCGGCCGGCGATGTGCGGCGCGCGCTCGCGGCGCAGATGGGCGGCGGCGACCGCCCGAACATTGGCGTGCTGGACGAGACGAACCACATCCTCGTGACCGACTCGGCGGCCAATGTACGGCGCATCGAGCAGATCATCGCCGAGATCGATTTGCCGGGGCTGACGCGGGTCACGGAACTGGTGCCGCTCCAGTTCGCCTCGGCCGACGATCTGGCCTCCCAGCTCAATGCCGCGATGAGCGAGTCCGAAAGCCGTGTCGAACGCCTGCGTGCCCGCCTGTCACCGACCGGATCCTCCGTCGAAGCGCCGCGGCGCGCGCTGGCTGTGCCGGCGCCGCATTCGAACAGCCTGATTCTGGTCGGCGGCGAGTCCCAGCTTGTCGCGTTGCGCGACCTGATCGCCAAAATGGATATCGAGATGCCCACCGGACGCGGGCGCATGAATGCCATTTTTCTGCGCTACATCCGCGCCGAGGAGGCGTCCGAGAGCATCGGCGCGTTGCTGACGAAAGCGGCCGCCGTCGGCGACAAAGCCAGCGTGCGCCAGATCGCCATTCAGGGCAGCCCCGGCAGCAATGCGCTGCTGGTCGATGCCACACCGGGCGATTTCGAGGTCGTCAAGCGCCTTGTCGAGCAACTCGATACCGTTCCCGAGCAGGTCCAGATCGATGTCGTCATCATGGAGGTCAGCCAATCGAGCGGCCTGGAGTGGGGGATTGAACTGGCCGCCATCGACCTGCCGGGCGCGGTGGGCGACTCGGTCGTCCAGGGCGGGTTTCGCCTTGGCGACGGCGCCACGCCGTTGCTCAACACGATTCAGAGCGGCGTGTTTCCGCGCGGCCTGTCGGTCGGTGTATCGCACGGCAGCCGCCTTGACGGCGATGGCAACCTGGTCAGCAGTTCGCCGGCCATTCTGAACATTGACGCCCTGCGCAAGGCGGGGTTGCTGAAGGTGCTCTCCCAGACGTCGCTTCAGGCCCAGAATAACAAGGAGGCCACGATCCGGATCGTCAATGAAATCCCGATTCTGAAATCCACCATCGCGGGTGGCACGGGGTCAGCGCGCGACGTCATCCAGAATATCGAGCGGATGGACGTCGGGATCAAGCTTTCGCTGACGCCGCAAGTGATTCCTGGAGGGCGTGTCAGCATGGCGCTCAACCCGAGTATCGAGGCGGTTATCGATCCGGGTCCCGATGATACGCAGTTCGCGCCGACGATCGCGAAGCGTGAAGTGAAGACCACGGTCAGCGTCGACGATGGGCGGACGATTATCATCGCCGGTCTGACACGCGAAGACGCGCAGAAGGCGGAGCGGCGCGTGCCCATCCTGGGCTCGATTCCGTTGCTCGGCTGGCTTTTCCGCCGCAGCGTGGAGACGACCCAGCGTACGGACTTGCTGATTTTCGTGACGCCGCGTGTCGTGGCCGATGCGGCGGTGGCCGACGATATCCGTGCCAGGCTGGAGACGCGTACGGGGCTCAAGCTGCCGGTGCCGGAGCCGCGGCCATGAGTGACGGGCGCGAGCCTGCCGGGGCGCCGTCGGATGCGGCCGAACTGGCCGGGACGGCCGCCCGATTCGGTGTTCCGTTCGTGACCGACATCGACCGTTCGTGGCTGGATGCGGCGTTGGTCGGGCAGGTTCCCGTCGAGTGGTCGCGGCGTCATGCGTTGCTGCCGATTCGCTGGGAAGGCAAGCTGGCCGTGCTCACGGCGGACCCATCGAACGTAAGTGGCGCTCAGCACCTGGCCATGCTCCTTGGGGCCGACCTGTTGCCCGTGGTGGCGCCGGCTGCGGTCATCCGGCAGTCCATCGAAACGTGCTATTTCCAGCGCGAGGAATCGCCTTCCGACTTCATCGCCGACATGCCCGCGGTCAGCGTCCCGGCGGAGCCCGGCGCGGCGACGACCGACCATGACCTCCTGGCGGCGGCGTCGGGCGCCCCGGTATCGCAGCTTGTCAACCTGATCCTGCTGGATGCCATCCGGCAGCGCGCATCCGATATCCACTTCGAGCCGTGCGAATCCCGCCTCCGCGTCCGGTACCGCGTCGACGGCGTCCTGTACGAGCAATCCTCCCCGCCGCGGCACATGGTGGCGGGCCTGGTATCGCGGCTCAAAGTCATGGCGCACATGGACATCGCCGAGCGCCGTTTGCCGCAGGATGGCACGACGCGGGTGCGCATCGGCGGACGGGAATGCGACATCCGGGTGTCCACGGTGCCAGTGGCGGATGGGGAGCGCGTCGTCCTGCGACTGCTGGACCGGGAGAACACGCTGCTGTCGATGTCGGCGCTGGGAATGTCGCCCGCCTGCCGGGACGCCTTCGCGTCGCTGACGCGCGAAGCGAACGGGATGGTTGTCGTTTGCGGTCCCACCGGATCGGGCAAGACCACGACGCTGTATGCCGCGCTCGGTCTGCTCGATGCCGCGCACCGCAATATTCTGACGATCGAGGATCCGATCGAGTACCGTCTCGGCGATATTGGCCAGATTCAGGTGAAGCCGAAGATCGGTCTCACCTTCGCCACCGGGTTGCGGCACATTCTGCGTCAGGACCCCGACGTCATCCTCGTTGGCGAAATGCGCGATCTGGAAACCGCCGAGATCGCCATTCGGGCGGCGCTCACCGGACACCTCGTGTTCACGACGCTGCACACCAACGACGCGCCCGGCGCCGTCGTGCGCCTGTTGGACATGGGCATCGACGGGTACCTGGTGGCGTCCTGCGTGCGTGGTGTATTGGCGCAGCGGCTGGTTCGGACCCTGTGTCCGGTGTGCCGACGGACCGCCGCCCTGACCGCCGAGCAGTCGCGCCGGCTGTGCGGCGATGCTTCGATGGCCGGGGCCTCCTGTTGCGAGCCCGTGGGTTGCGACGCCTGCCGGGATGGCTTCCGGGGGCGTACGGGGCTGTTCGAGTTGATGACGGTGGACGGGGCGATGCGCCGTCTGATCCATGGCGGCGCCGATCCCGATGCTCTTGCGCGCGCATGCCGGGAGCGCGGGATGCCCGGGCTCGTGGAGGACGGCATCGCCCGGATCCTGTCCGGCGCCACGTCCGTGGCGGAGGTGCTGCGGTCCTCGGGCGTATGAAAACCTATGCGTACAGGGGGTTCGATGCGGTCGGGCAGGCACGCAAGGGGTTGGTGCAGGCCGACGACGTGAAAGCGGCGCGCGAGGCGCTGTCGCGTGACGGTATTCTGGCCGAGCGGCTGTGGGCTTCGGGACGGCGCGAACGGCCGCTGGGATACGCGCGGCGCGCCTCCCTCTACCGCGAACTGGCGGTCCTGTTGGACTCGGGGATGCCCGTCGTACCCGCGCTCGAAATGCTGATTCAGGCCCCCGACCTGCGTGTCGCGGCCGGACGGTTGTCCGCCGTGCGCGACCAGGTGCGCGAGGGTGCCTCGCTGGGGGAGGCGCTGAAGGCGGTTGGTGGCGAGATGACCGATTACGAGCAGGCGATCGTGGGGGTGGCCGAACAGTCCGGCAGTATCGCGGTCGTGCTGCGCCGTCTCGGCGTGTTCATGGAAAGCCAGTCGCGCATCGGCGAGAGCGTGCGCGGCGCGCTGATCTACCCCGCTTTCGTGGCCGCCGTCGGTCTGCTGGCCGGTATCGTGATGCTGGGGGTGTTGCTGCCCCGGGCGCAACGGATCATGACCGACGCGCACCTGCCGGTACCTGTCGTGACGGGGCTGGTTGTCCAGGCCGGCGCATGGGTGGTGCGGTGGGGATGGGTCGTGGCGGCGGCGGCGGTAGTCGCGGTCGCCGTTGGCGCGCGGCAGTGGCGCCGGTCGTCGTCGGCACGGCGCTCGGCGGACCAGATGCTCTATCGCCTGCCGGTGGTGGGCGCCGGCTACCGCCTCCTGGTGAACCTGCGGTTTGCCGACGCGTTGGCCATGTTGTTGCGTGGCGGTCTGCCGCTGGTCAGGGCGCTGGCGATGGCCGGTCGCGCGACGGCGAGCGCATGGTGCGCTGCGCTGGTCGAGACCGAAACGGAGCAGGTGCGGCATGGCGCCAGTCTCGCGGAGGCGATCGGCCGTGTGCCGCCGCTGGCCGGCGAGATGTCCGGCGTGCTGCATGTCGGACAGGCCGGCGGCAATCTGGCCGAACTGCTCGAAGGCGCCGTCCAGCGGCTGCAGTATCGCTGGGAGCGCTTCGTCAAACGCGCGCTGGCGCTTCTGGAACCGCTTCTGATCCTGATCGTGGGCGGCTTCGTCCTGCTGATCACCCTGTCCGTACTGCTGCCCGTGCTTTCGCTCTCGCGTGCCGTCGGCCGGTAGTCCGGCGTTTTGGGCTGTTGGGGGAAAAGCAAGATCGGAGATACGTGCCTACTGCTTCGGCGATCGCCACCCCATATGGGCAATCGGTCATGTCATCGAGTTTGGACTTGAGCCGTTATCGTGCTCATGATGGAACCATACGAAATGCGTTTTGCATATCAATGCCTCTCCTCGGCCCAACGTTCCGAACGTGGGAGGGAAGCGGGAGGCGAGACCTGCGCGCCGACGAACAGAGCCGGAGCGCAAAGGAGACCGGCCAGTTACGCGATCCGTACGGTCAGTGGTGTGTAGGGGATACTCCGAAAGGAGGGTCCCCATCCCGAGCGTCGTCCTATGGATTGACTCGTTTGCCCAAAATCGAAAGACTGTATTCTTTTCTATCCATCTCAGCCACATTTGGAAGCTTGCCCCATTCCGAAAAACCAAACGACTGCAAGAGTCTGACACTGGGTTCGTTGTGCGAGAACACAAAACCCACGACCGTCTTGATCTTCAGCTTCGGCGTCATGTCCAACGCTTCAGCGAGCAGCACCCGCCCCAGTCCCTTTCCTCGTTGTTCCGACGAAATGTAGATGCTGATCTCGGCGGTGTGATCGTACGCCGGGCGGCCGTAAAAGGACTGGAAACTGACCCAAGCAACAACTCCACCGTCTTGTTCATGAACCAGCAAGGGCCGCTTGTTGGGAACATGCTGCCGGAACCATTCCAGTCGGGACGCGACGCTGACCTCCGTGGTGTCGGCGGTGGACTGTCGAGTCGGCACGGTCGAGTTGTAGATTGCCACGATTGTCGGGAGATCGTTCTCAGTCGCCACTCTCATAATCAGTTTCTCTTTCTCATCACCGAACGTCAGCGTTCACCATGAGCCGCGTTAGCGGCGCTAGGGTGCGACGCCGTGTTGTGTGCCGGGTATGCCCGGCATTTTATCGGTACGCGCCGCGAGCGTACCAAATTCCAAACACGCGTCCAGCGTAGGCGACAGGCGGTTCGGAGATCAAGGAGTTAGTCCGATCCCAGGTAGGCAATGCCAAAGGGTAGCGGAAGGCAACTGTATCCTTGCGAGGGGAGCGGAAAGAGCAGCCCGCAGGGCAACAGGCTGCGCTGAAAGCGGGGCAGCGACCGGAGAGAGCGGCAACGCCGGAAGCGAATACGCGGGCCGATCGTACAGAGAAGCGGATATGAGGCGGAATGCATGGGACGAGGGTGCAACACAATCCAAAGTCCTCCAGTTGTCAAGGTGCATCACGTAGATCCGACGGTTACGCGTGGAAAACAGCAGGGAACACCCCGGGAGATCCGCCCGGTGCCCCGCAAGGGGAAGGCAAGCCGCAAGGCAAAGCTGAACAGCGGGTGGAGAGCAACAAGGGGGCACCCGGTGTGGTCGGGATGATAACCGGACAGCTTCGCGAGTATCTGAGGAGACACTGGGAGAAGATCAAAGCTGGCTGCACTTTCGTTGTGGATATTGACCTGTCGATTCTTCGACCGGGTAAACCACGACTGGCTAATGGCTCGGCTGGCCGAGCGCCTGATTGCACGCTCGTTATGAGTCCAGAGCAAAAGACCCTGGCTACCCTACCACCTTCTCTACCAATGATCTTGACGTTCAGCACCGCTTCTGCCACGCTCACGCTCATGACAACGGCGCGTCAAAGCGGGGTCGGCATATTTCTGCCGGTGCGGGCCGGTGCCATCCGAAAAGCGATTTCTATTGGGCATTCCGGGCAGGTGACACCGATTCCGGGATCAGACCGGACAGTCGTCGGGGCGAACCGGCGCGATGATTCACGGGTTGCGAAAGTGTCTGGCAAGGAGGGGAAACCATGAAGATGATCCTGCTTCGATGTAGAAAGGTCAGTCGTCGGTTGCTGATCGCCGGACTGCTGTGTGGGACGGGGCTTGTGCAGGGTGCGACGTTCTCGGTCTCGCCCTCAAGCGTCAGCAACACATACGCTGGTCAGGTCGCACTTCAGATCGACGGATTGACCGCCGGCGAGACGGTCGCGATCAACAAGTATCTCGACGTCAACACCAACGGCGTCATTGACGCGGCGGACTGGCTGGTGCAGAGCTTCCGGTTGACGGACAACCAAGCCAGCGTGATCGGCGGCGTGACAAACATCAATGTTCCCCGCGATGGGAGTCCGGCGGACGGAGCGATTACGGCCGATCTAGGCCTGCGGTCGGCGGGTATTTCACAGACATTCGTCGGTCAGTATCTCTATGAACTTTCCAGCCCGACCGACCACTTTAGCGCCTTGACGGATGCCTTTGCGGTCGTCAACGCCGCTTACGATCAGGGGTTCACCGGCCTGGTTCAATGCAACGGCACGAACATCCCCTACGCCGGTGTTCTGGTGTTCGGCAACGACGGCGAACTGCTTGGCAAGACGGTGGCGGACGGTTCCGGTACGTACACGATTCAGGTCGCCCCCGGTGTTTACCAGTTGGGGGCGTTCAAGGACGGGTACGTATGTGACATGGGCACGCTGCCGTCTCTCGCCTTGGGCTCGGGCGCCCCCATCACCACGAATGTGAACCTGCTCCCGACCACGCGAATCATTTCAGGACGATGCGTTGACGCCACCAATTCCGGCATTGGATTGCCGGGCATGCCGGTGGTCGTGCAGTCTTCGGACAACCTGCTCGCCATTGGGTTCACGGCTACCAACGGCGCTTTCACTGTGCCCGTCACCGCGAGTGGGTGGGGAGTGGGGGTGGACGACCAGACCCTGTCATCTTACGGCTATCTCAGTTTTGAGGACCAGTCGCCGATTGATACGACCACGGGCAGCGTGTCAGGTGTGGCCATTGCCTTCCCCAGGGGGACTGCGCTGTTCTACGGCACCGTCAAAGACGACCAAGACCACCCACTGGCCGGGCTCAGCCTCAATGCCGAGGACGGCGGGGACTTCTATTCGGAAACGCAGGGCGTAACCGATACAAACGGCAATTACGCGATCGCCGTCCTGGCCGGGGTGTGGCACGTGAAGCCCAGCAACAACAGTCCGGGGTATGGCAGTTATCTGTTTTCCGGGGTCAATACCAACATCACGGAGGACCAGGCATCGCGCGTCGATTTCACGGGTTGCATTGGCACGACTATCAGCGGTTGCATACGGGGTGGCGGGGCTCCGCTGGAGGGGATCAATGTTCAGGCGGGCACCATTATCTTCCAAGAGGGCGGCGGATGGGACTGGCAGCAAACCTATCATGGCGACAGCACGGATTCCGATGGCCGCTATAGCCTTAACGTTCCGCCCGACACCAATTACTTTGTAAGAGTCAATCTGCCCCATGGATCGTCCTGGTTGGGCCAGTTCTACAGCAACGCCATGGATGCTGTCGGCGCCACGGTGGTTGTCGCCTTGACCAACGCGGCGGCCACGAACATCGACTTCAATCTGCAGCAGGGGGCAAGCGTCAGCGGCCGGGTGAAGGGCGGCAACGTTCGCCTGAGTGGGATCAATGTCGAGGTAGGTACCATCACCTTCCATGACGGCGGCGGATGGGACTGGCAGCAATCCTACCACACGGATACGGATTCGAGCGGCAACTACTTGGTTACCGTTCCGCCCGGCACCAACTACTGCGCGCGGGCCCGTCCGCCCGAAGAATCCGCTTGGTTCGATCAGTTCTACGACCATGTTTCAGATGTTTTCAGCGCCACGGCATTCAGTGCCCTGACCGACGCCCCGGCCACGAACATCAACTTCGACCTGGAGCAAGGGGCGGTCATCAGCGGACGTGTGCTGGGCGACGGCTCGCCTTTGGGAGACGTTTGGATTCAGGTGGGCCTCCTGAGGACGAACGCGTGGGGCAACTGGCAGTGGCAATATGTGGAATCCGCCAACACGGATGGCAACGGCATTTATTCGACTGTCGTGCCGCCCAACATCGCCTATGCCGTGCAATATATGCATCAGGACGGCGACCCTTGGCTAAGGCAGTTTTACAGTAACGTAACGGAAGAGGCCCATGCGACACTCGTGACCCCGCTTGCGAATGCTCCGGCCACGAACATCAACTTCGACCTGGAGCAAGGGGCTGTCATCAGCGGACGTGTGCTGGGCGACGGTTCGCCTTTGCAAGACATTGGGATTCAGGTGAGCCTTGGCAGCACGAACGAGTGGGGCGTCTGGATGTGGCAACATCATGTGGGATCCGCCAGCACGGATGGCAATGGCGACTATTCGATTGTCGTGCCGCCCGACTGCACTTATGTCGTGCAATACGCGCCTGATTCAGACAACGCCCCTGGCATCTCTTGGGTTCGGCAATTTTATAGCAACACAATTGCTTTGGCCGATGTGACACCCGTGACGCCGATCACAAGTGCGCCGGCCACGAACATCGACTTCAACCTGCAGAAAGGGGCCATCGTCAGCGGCCGCGTACTGGGCAACGGCAATCCGCTGTATAACATCGGCGTGAATGTAGGCACCCTCAACTTTGAGGGAGGCTGGGAGAATCTCTATTACAGCGGTACGGATACCAACGGAAACTACAGCGTTGTCGTCCCGCCCGGCACCAACTACTGTGTGCAGGCTGGTCCGCCCGGTGGATCCCCCTGGCAGGGCCATTACTACATTGATGCTGCGGATCCTTCCAACGCCACAGTAATTGCGGCCTTGACCAATGCCCCGGTCACGAACATCAACTTCAACCTGCGGCGGGTGTCTTCAGGCTATGACGCATGGGCCGCCGACATTACCAATGGTTTGACCAACTTCAACGACTGCGCGACCGGCGATGGTTATCCGAACCTGCTGAAATACGCCACCGGCTCAAGCCCCACGAACCCGGATGATCGCGCTCGTATGAATTGCGGACTAAGCAACCGATTGTTCTCGCTGCGGTTCAATCGAAACACGAACGCGTTGGACGTGACCCTGATTGTCGAAGGCATAGACTCCCTCTTAGACTACGCTGCATGGAATGGCGTCGCGACGAATTTGGATGGCTCCTGGGGCGGAGCGCCGAACGTGACGGAAACCGGTACGACGAACCCTGTCAGGGTAACGGTACAGGACACGGTTCCCGCAGACGGCGCACCGAGCCGCTTCCTCCGCCTTCGCGTGACGCGGCCCTGAGGGCTTCGTTGAGGGGCGTCAAGGGACAAGGGCGTCAAGGGCCAGGCCATCAGGGCGTCAAGGGCCAGGCCATCAGGGCGGAATTCTGCATGAAGGCCGCCCAGAATGAGGTGATGTAATGCGTTGATGATTGGTGGCTTACGAGCACGAGCGGGAACCATTTCGACTATTTTCCGGAAATCCGGCCCCCTCGTTACTTCAAGGGTATGTCCCAGCCATCAGGTACCGCACCAACGGCCGGTGACACCGGAAATGGCAGGAATCTGGCCAGTTCCGGGCACTCCACCCTTCAAAATCCGACTCGTTCCCCGCCACACTCGTCAACTGCCGCGATCCTCGCGCGCAGATGGCCTGTCCCTTCTCCACCTCGCGTCATGCGCGCCGATGTCGCAGACGGTCCAGGCCGACGGCCAGGACGATGATGCAGCCGGTGACGATTTCCTGGACCCAGTTCGGGATGCCGATTCCGCCGCCGGGCAACTCGATCTGCGCGCATCCGCTGCGGATGACGGTCATGATGAGGGCGCCGATCAGACTGCCGAGTACCGACCCCTCGCCGCCGGCCAGACTGCCGCCGCCGATCACGACGGCCGCGATCACATCGAGTTCCTTGCCCTGGGCGACGGTCGGATCGCCGACCGTCAAACGCGAGAACTGGAGCAGGCCGGCGAGTCCGGCAAACAGGCCGCCCAGCGCATACACGAGCAACTTGACGCGGTCGACGCGTATGCCGCACAGACGCGCCGCGAGCGGGTTGGAGCCGACGGCGACGATGTGACGCCCCACCGCGGTGTAATGCAGCATGCCGGCCACGGCCGCCGCCAGCGCCAGCAGCAGCCACACGCCGCCCGGCAGGCCCCAACCGGCGCCGGCCGCGAGCAGGTCGTTCAGCCATGTCAGCGGGGCATCGATCTTCTGTTCGCCGGCAATGCCTTTGGCGGCGCCGCGGATGATCAGCATCATGCCCAGCGTGACGATAAACGGCACGATGCGCAGCCGCGTCGCCAGCAAGCCGATGCAGAGACCGGCCGCGAGACCGGCCAGAACCCCGGCGGCGCCGGCCAGCCAGGGGGCGACCCCGTGGACGAGCATCCAGGCGATCACCACCGTCGTCAGGGCGATCGTCGAACCGACTGACAGGTCGATACCCCCGGACATGATGACCAGGGTCATGCCCAGGGCCGCCGTGCTGACGATGGCGGACTGGCGCAGAATCGTCTGCAGGTTTCCCAGCGTGCGGAAACTGGGCGCCGTGACGCAGGCCAGAATCAGGTAGATCGCGATCAACCCGAGGATCGGCCCGAGGGTGGTAGCCAGCGTTCGTACGGTTGCGCGGAACGGCATTTCAATCTCCCGTAAACGGTGTTCCATGTTTCGTCGAGTCCATCATCGTCACGTCTGCCCGGTCGCCGCCATCATCAACGACTGTTGGTCCCATTCGGCGACCGGGCGGGGAGCGCCGAGGACGCCGCGGCACATCACCGCGATGCGGTCGCAGATGCCGAGCAATTCGGGAAGATAGCTGCTGACCATGAGCACGGCGCGCGGCGCGCGACCGTCGGCGGGGTCCCCGGCGGCCAACGCATCGATCAACGCGTAGATCTGGGCCTTGCTCCCGACGTCGATGCCGCGGGTCGGCTCGTCGAGCAGCAGGACGTCGACGTCGTGGTGCAGCAAGCGCGCCAGCGCGACTTTCTGCTGATTGCCGCCGGAAAGCCCGGCGACGGGTTGGTCGGCATCGCGGCATCGGATGCCGAGGCGGTCGATCCAGCGCCCGGCGGCCCGTCGTTCGCGTGCGGGAAGCACGAGCCCGGCCGGTCCCAGGCCGCGCAGGCGCGAAAGGGTGATGTTCGCCCGGACCGGCAGATTCGTCGCAAGCCCTTCGTCCTTGCGATTCTCGCTGAGGAGTCCCAGTCCCACCGCCAGCCGCGCATGGGGCGAGGACGCCGTCTCGACGCCGGCCATCCGTACGGCGCCGGACGCGATGGGCGCCAAGCCATAGATGGCGCGCAGCAATTCCGTACGGCCGGAGCCGACGAGTCCGGCGATGCCCAGCACCTCGCCGCGATGCAGTACGAAGTCGGCGGCGACGGGCAGGGGCGTGCCGCGCAGACCGCGGACCACGAGCAACGGTTCGCCGCGGACGCGTGCCGAGCGCGGGTAGAGCTCATCGATCCGCCGGCCGACCATCAGCCGCACCATATCGTCCGGCGTATGCCCGCGCGTGGCGCCGGAACGGACCGTGCGGCCGTCCCTCAGCACGGTAAAGCGGTCGGCGATATCGCGTACCTCCTCCAGAAAGTGCGAAATGTAGACGATGGCGTGTCCGCGCCCGCGCAACCGGCGCACGAGCGCGAACAGGCGTTGCGCGTCTTCGCGCGTCAAGCTGCTCGTGGGTTCGTCCAGCACGAGCACGCGACACCCATTGGCCACGGCGCGGGCGATCTCGACAACCTGCCGGACGGATATGGATAACTCGGACACCGGCCGCCGGGGATCGATGTCGCCGTGCCCGAGTTCGGTCAACGACCGGACGGCGCGGTCGGTCGCCCGCGCGCGGTCGATCAGTCCCCAGCGCCTCGGTTCCAGTCCGAGCGAGATGTTCTGCTCGACCGACAGGTGCGGGACGAGCGACAGTTCTTGATAGATCATCGCGACGCCGAGACGGCGCGCCTCGAGGGGCGTGCGGGGCCGGTACGAAGCGCCTGCCAGGCGCATCGTGCCGCTGTCGGCGTCTTCGGCGCCCGACAGGATCTTCATGAGCGTGCTCTTGCCGGCCCCGTTCTCGCCGACCAAGGCATGCACCTCGCCCGGATGCACGGCGAAAGTCACATCCGACAGCGCCTGGGTCGGCCCGAATCGCTTCGATACGGCCCGCATCTCGATCAGGGGTTCTTCCGCGCCGGGAATGGCCCCGGCGTCGTCGGATGGTTCCGGCGCTCTGTCCCCGGTGGCGCTCACTCCAGCCAGGCCGCGAAGTCGGGTTTCAGCAGGTTCCGAACGGCGGGGTCGTCCATGTTCTCCAGCGTCGCCACCCGCGAACCGGTGTCGATACGCTTTTCGATCGGTTCGCCGCGGAGGTGGCGGACCATCGTCACGACGCCGAGATACCCCATGTTCATCGGGTCCTGGAGGACGAGACCATGGATCTCGCGCGCGGCGAGCGCCTGGACCAGTTTCTCGGAACTGTCGAACCCGACGAACTTGACCTTGCCCGCCAGTCCGGAGTCCTGCAGGGCGCGGAGCATGCCGAAGGTTGTCGATTCGTTCGGGCAGAAAATGCCGTCGATAACGAGGCCCCCCTCGGCGGTTTTGAGCGGGGCCAGCAGATTCTCACTGGCCCTGTAGGCGCTCTCGGTCGTGGCCCCGCCATACTGGTTGGCGCTGACGACCACGATCCCGGGCGTCTCGGCCATCGCATCCATGAACCCCTGCTCGCGATTCATGGTGCTGGCCGAGCCTTCCTGATAGCGCAGCATCGCCACCTTGCCCGTCGGGCCGACGAGTTCGGCAAGCCGTTTGCCGCCCTTGTAGCCGCCGAGCCTGTTGTCGGTCGAAACGAAGCTGATGTGGTCGTGGCTCTGGAGATCGGAGTCGATGATCGCAACCGGGATGCCGCGTCGGGTGGCGCCGGCCACGGGCGCCCGCAATGCGACGTCGTCCAGGGGCGCCAGCACGATGCCGGCGACGCCGAGGTTGACCATGTTCTCCACGACCTCGATCTGCGCGTCGCGGTCGTCCTCCTTCAGCGGGCCTTTCCAGACGATATCCACCCCGAGTTCGCGAGAGGCTTTCACGGCGCCGGCATGGATCGACTTCCAGAACTCGTGCGTCGTGCCCTTGGGGATGACGGCGATGCGGGTCGCGCGTGTTTCCGGCGCCTTGCCGCAGCCGGGCAGGACCAGCGCGCACGCGGCGGCGAGGGTGAGAACGATGGCGGTCGTACGACTGAGCATGGCACACTCCCTGTTCGGGTTGTTTCTCGGCGAGCCAGACAGGCGCGCCCCGCTATGGTTGCTCCGACGCGGGGCATCATAGGTAAGCGCGGGGCGGAAGTCCACCGCGAACGATGCTTACGTGTAGTGCAGACTGCTGCCGCCGATATACTCCCGCAGGATGGAGGTGCGCGGCACGGCGGTAGCGGGCACGGCCATGAAGTTCAGGAGAAACTCCGAGAGGCGGCGTGCCTCGGCATATTCGATGTGACTCGGTTTGACCTGCATCAGCAGGGGCTCCACGAAGGGCTTCAGAACCGCCAGTTCGTAGTCCAGCGCGGAATTGAACGTGGCGTCGGCTTCCCGCTGGAAGGGGAATATCCATTGTTTTTCGCCGCGGCGCACCATAGGCCACATGCGTAACGTATCGAGGGCCGAATGGCCGCGATACCGGTGGTCGCGCACGAGACGGCGCATCAGCCGGTTGTCGGTCGTGGATATCCGGTTGTGGGTGTCCACCGAAAGCTGCGTCAAGGCGCTGATGTAGATGCGGTATTTGGCATCCGGCGGTATGGCGGCGGCGAGGCGGGGATTGAGCCCGTGGATGCCTTCGACGATGAGCACCTGGCGCTCCTTCAGGCGCAGACGCTCGCCGCGGTACTCGCGCGTCTTGAGACCGAAATTGAAGCGGGGAATCGCGATCTCGCCGCCGGCGATCAGCGTCGCGAGGTCGCGGTTGAACAGTTCGAGATCGACGGCCTCCAGGTGCTCGTAATCGGGCTTGCCGTCGTCGCCGACGGGGTTGCGGTCCTCGCCGACGAAGTAGTCGTCGGTGGAGAGCGTAATAGGATTGCGTCCGTTGACGCGCAGGTGCGTCGTGAGCCGCTTGGCAAATGTGGTCTTGCCGGCGGAGGATGGGCCGGCGATCAGGATGACGCGGACGGCGTCGCGACGCTGGGCGATGTGCTCGGCGATCGCCGCCAGCTTCTTCTCGTGAAGCGCTTCGGCCGTCATGATGAAGTCATCGATCTCGCGTTCCGCCACGATCTCGTTCAACCTGCCGACGGTGGTGACGCCGAGAATGCGGCCCCAGGCCTTGTGCTCCTGGTAGATGTGGAACAGATGCGGCTGGTCTTCGAATGCGGGGACTGTGTGCGGGGTGTCCCGATCCGGGAGGTGGATCACGAACCCCGGCGCGTAATGCACGAGCGCGAACGTCTGGAGCATGCCGGTCGACGGCGCCAGCGGTCCGTGCGCGAGGTCGCAAAAGCCGTCGCAGCAATGCACGACGACACGGGGCGGATTACGGTGCTTCAGCAGGCCTGCCTTCTCGGGAAGCCCGCGGGCATCGAACTCCCGCACGGCGTCCATGAATGCGACCTTGCGACGCTCGATCGGCATGTCGCGCCGGACGAGTTCGCGCATGTGCGCATCGATGGCTTCCAGTTCCTCGGTCTGGATGCCGCCATGGACGTGCGCATGGCTGAACTGGCAGTAAAGCCCGAGGCCGAGCGAATGCTCCACCGAAAACTGGGCGGTCGGGAACACGTCACGCACGGCCTTTGCCAGCAGGAAGCAGAGCGAACGACGGTAGACGCGCCACCCGTGCGCCGATCCCATCGTCAGGAACTCCACCTGGCTGTTGACGGTCAACGGGTACGACAACGACACGAGGTCGTTGTTCACGAGCGCGGCGATATACGGTAAACCATCGGCCGAGTTGCGGCTGGGCAGCAACTCGTCGACGCGCGTGCCGGGGGCGCAAGACACGCCTTCCTGTCTATCGAGCGAGACGACGATCCCATTCATGGGGGAGAGGTTAGCAGGCCGGCCCGTGCGGCGGAAGGCGAAAGGTGCGCTAACGGCACTGGTAGATTCCGCGCTTGGCCAGGTATTGCTGGTGGCAATCCTCGGCGCGGTAAAATGTGACGGCCGGCTCTATCCGTGTCGCGATCGGTCGCCGCCCGTACTGTTTCGACCGCGACAGCGCATCGCGCGAAGACTCGGCCGCGACCCGTTGCGCGTCGTCATGATAGAAGATCGCCGACCGGTACTGAAAGCCGACATCGGGTCCCTGTCGATCGACTTGCGTGGGATCGTGCGCCTTCCAGAGGATGTCCAGCAACGCCGCGTACGACACGACCGACGGGTCGAAGACGACCTCGACAGCTTCGGCGTGACCGGTGTCCCCCGCGCATACCTGCTTGTACGTCGGCTCCGGCGTGTGGCCGCCCGTGTAGCCGACGGCGGTGGACGCAACGCCCTTGACTTGACGAAACGTCTCCTCGACACCCCAGAAGCACCCCGCCGCGAATGTGGCCTTTTCCATGGCTGCACCATCCTCTATTTCCGTCCCGACACGCCGCTCGCCCGATGCGCTCGCCGGTCGCACGACGCCGATGTCGAACAACGCACCAAGCGCGACACACGTCAACAGTGTCAGAGTCCTACGCATTACACAACCTCATGCTTTTGATCAAGCACAAGTCGTGCCGATCCCCGGGCATGGGCGCATCCGCCGGGGTACGCCTTTGGCAGTCGTTGACCAACAGCCTGTTACGGATGGCGAAGAGCCCGTGTTGAATCGCCTCGGGTCCGGGCGTGTCTCTATCACCCGGCGAATGAGACACGCTCACGCTGCGGGGCGTGGGACGCCCGTCTCGGAGATCCGGGCGTACTGGGAGTAGGCACGTTTCTCCGAAACGTGCATTCGGTGGATGAGTCCGGTGAACACGGATTCCATTGACGCCGGGCGCCACTGAACTCTAGCATGCATTCCACGAGTTGCATGCGCCATCGTCTTGGTTGCGGCAACCGCTGTCAAACAACGGGGAGGAAGCAATGAAGCGGATGGTCGTGTTGTGCGGTGTGCTGTTTTCGGTATCGTCGATGGCGTTCGGAGCGCTCTCGTATACGGCTGTGACCAAGGCCAAGGGTGGTCCCGGCGCGGATATGCAGGATGGGACGATCAAGGGTCTGGCGGACGGCACGCAAGCCCGCGTCGAGTTCGTGGAGGGGCGTAACCCGATGGCCAAACCGGGTTCCTATATCGTCACGAAGGATGCCGGCAAGACCGTGACTCTGGTCAACCCGGCGGAGCGCACCTACATGCGGTGGGACATCGAGAAGTTCACGGCCGCCGCGGGCGACGTGATGAAGGCCATGGGGTCGTTCATGACGATTACGGTGAAGGATCACAAGGTGGAGAAGCTCATCGACGAGGCGGGGCCGAAGATGTTGGGGCGCGCGACGCGGCATGTGAAGGTCAAGACGTCGTACACCATGGAGACGTCCGTGATGGGCATGAAGCAGTCCCAGGCGCAGAGCCGTATCGACGAGATTTGGGCCACGACCAAGGTGGATGAGGAAGGTCTGATGTTCTGGTCGAAGCAACAGCGCATCCGCACGGGGAACGAGAGCATCGACAAGTTGATCGAAGCCGAGCTCTCGCAAATCCAGGGCTTCCCACTCAAGCGCATCACGGAGACCACCATGACCGATCGTGGGCGCGCGCAGACCACGACCGTCACCTTCGAAGTCACCGCGCTCGAGAACGCCAAGGCCCCCGCCGGGGCGTTCGATGTGCCGGCCGGCTACAAGGAAGAGACGATGGAGTTGCCAAACGTGTCTGAGGCCGGTGAGCAAGAGGCGGATGACGACCGCGGCCGGCCCAAGGCGCAGACGAACCCCATGGACTCTTTGCGCAAGATGTTCGGTCCGTCGAAGTAGACGGCGACGGTTGGCGCCCGGCTTCCGGAGAGGGGTGGGTGGGGGCTCCGGGGCATGACGCGGCTGTTGAAATCCGCCATGCGCGGTGCGAGTCCCGGCGGATGGCGGCGAGGGTCTGGGGGTGGTACATGACACGAAAGCGTGCGCGGGGCGCACATGCGGAGGGTGCGGTCGGCGGTTCGCCGCGGGGGCCGGGGTGGTCGCCGCGCATGGCGTTGACGCGCGTTCTCGACGTGCAGTACCGGGCCGTGGTGGACAACGAAGATGGCGTCCTCGGTGGCGCCGACGTCGCGGCGCTGCACGATATGCGAGTGGCCTGCCGGCGTTTCCGCGAGGCCGTGCGGTTCTATGACGGCATCCTGCGTCCGGCCGCGTCGCGTGTCCTCGTGCGCGACATCAAGTGGCTGGGCGGCGTGCTGGGCAAGGTGCGCGATGTCGACGTCATGTGTCGTGAACTATGCCGGGCGAGTCGGTTGCTCGGCGCGCGCGACCGCAAGGCGGCGGCGGCCTACCACCGGTGGCTGTACCGGCGCCACGACCGACTGCAGCAGGCGATGCTGACCGGGTTGCGATCGCGCCGCATGACGGCGGTTCGGACACGCATGGCGGCGTTGACCACGGGCGCCGCCCGCTTCTGGCGCCCCGACGCGCCAGGCGACCTGGGATTGTACGCCGTGCCGGTCTTTGACCGGCTTTTGCGCCGGGTGCTGCGGAAAGGCCGACGTCTGGACGATCAGTCCTCGGACGCGAAGTTGCACCGGTTGAGGGCGGCATGCAAGCGACTGCGCTACGCGGCGGAGTTTCTGGAGGATGCCAATGGCCGGAAAATGGGCCTTTTCGCCCGCGAGACGAAGCGCGTACAGGATCTGCTCGGCGACCATCAGGACGTCGTGGTGCTCCTGGCGCAGGTGCGGCACGACTTGGTGTCGTATCCGGACGGCGGTCCGGACGGTATCGACGCGGGCGGGTTGCGGAGAATCGAGCGTCTGCTGCTTAAGCGTCAGCGCGCGTTGCGTCGCCGCTACTCCGACGTCTGGCGCCGTTTCGTATCCGAACGCGTGCAACGCCTGTCGAAAACGCTGAATCCGGTTGAAAGCGGCGGGGGCGGCGTGCTAGCATCTTCCGCATGAAGAATCGCGTGGCCATATCGGCAGCCGTCTGGGTACTTGCGCTGCAAACCGCGCGGGCCGCGGCGCCGTATCTGGAGGTGGCGAAGTTCGCCGGCGACCGCATCTGCGCGGTGAGCCTGACCTTTGACGACGGCACGCCCGGGCAACTCGTCCGCGGGGTCAAGACGCTGGATAAGTACGGTTTGCGGGCGACCTTTTTCATCAACACCGCGCCGGTGGAGACCAGCCCCATCGGCTCCTGGATGACGTGGGACGCATGGAAGGCGGCAGCGGAGACGGGGCACGAAATCGGTAGTCACACGAAGACGCATGTATCGCTGCTGCAGACCCGGGACACGAAGCGCGTGCGAGATGAAGTAGTGGGTGCGGCGGATCTGATTGCCGAGCGGATTGGGGTGCGTCCGATCTCGTTCGCCTATCCGTTCAGCGAGGCGTCGCCGGAGGCCGAGAAACTCGTGCTCGAGACGTACACGCTTGACCGCAGTCACTGCCGGATATGGGGCGGCGAGCGGTTCACGGCGGCGCGCGGCATCCGGAACATCGAGCAGGCTCTCGAAAAAGGCGAGTGGTTTTTCTGCATGCTGCATGGTATCGACGAGCAGACCTTCAGTCCAATCACGCAGGCGGACTTGGAGGCCATCGCCGCATACCTGGCCAGCCATCGCGACAAGATATGGACGGACACCTACGGAAACGTCGGTCGTTACATCCGCGAACGAGGTGCCGCCCAGATTGTAACCAAGGTGGTTGAGGGGGGCTTTGGGTTCCGCCTGCTGCTCACCGGCGAACTCAGTCATCCCGAGACGCTGACGGTCCCACTGACGGTCAGAATACCGCTTGACGGCCATCCCGCCGACCGTGTGGCGATCAGTCAGGGGCCGGCGACACTGACGCCGACCAAGGGCCGACGTGCGGACGAATTGCTTGTGGACGTGGTCCCGGGGAGCGACTGGGTCACCGTGCTCTGGTAGATGGCGTCAGCGCGTGAACTGCGCCTCGCGCGGGGAGGGGAACTCGATACGCTCGCCCAGTTCCTCCGTTACGTAACGACGAAACTGTGTGGCGTAGCGCAGGGCCCAATCCATCTCGGCCATCAGTCCCAAATCCCTGCCTGCCTTCTCGGACTCGATCCACTTGTGTCGATCGATCTCCGCCATCTGGAGCTGAATGAACTGATGAAACGTCATATGTCGTTCCGTCGCTCTCCGATAAGCCTGCTTACCGTTTTAGGTACTTAAGCGCATACCGTGCCTCGAAATCAAGCCCGAAAACGCGACTTTTGGATTGAACGGACCATGGTGCTCCTGTAGCGTACCCATCCGTTCGTCCATTTGTCCGTACCTCAGTTCCGCGCTATGGCCATGCTTGCGACTTTTCTCGGCACCGGCACTTCGGTTGGCGTTCCCGTGATCGGGTGCGAGTGCGCGGTCTGCACATCGCCCAACCCCAGAAACCGCCGTCGCCGCACCAGCCTGTACCTGGTCGCCGGAACGACCCATCTGCTGGTGGATACGCCGCCCGATTTCCGCGAGCAGGCGCTCCAATACCGGTTGCCCCGCGTCGATGCCGTTCTGTTCACGCATGCGCACGCCGACCATATTTTCGGGTTTGACGATATTCGACGCTTCAACACCCTTCAGGACAGCGCGATTCCCGCATATGGCGGCCCCGACACCATCGCGGATTTGCAGCGGGTCTTCAACTACGTGGGCACCGAGCGCATACCGGGCTTCTATCGCCCACGCATCACGTTCAACCCGATCGCCGGGCCATTCGACATCGGCGGCGTCCGCATCGCGGCAATCCCCGTCGAGCATGGCACGGGCGAAACCCTGGGGTTCATCTTCGAATACGAGCGGCGGCGACTGGCTTACATACCTGACTGCCACGCGATATCGGAGGCGAGCCTTGCGATCCTCGGCGCGCCGGATGTCATGGTTCTCGATGCCTTGCGCAACCGTCCGCACCGTACGCACCTGACGGTGGGGGACAGCGTGGCGCTGCTCGGGCGTATTGGCGCGCGCCAGTCCTACCTGACCCATCTCTGCCATGAGGTCGACCACGACGCCGTACAGGCATCGCTCCCTCCTGGTATCGACGTTGCCTACGATGGGCTCGCGATCGCCTGTTAGACGCTGAACACCACGGGAAGACATGGGAGACGAGGGTATGGAGAAAATCGGCATCGGTCTTTACGGAACGAACGGGCACCAGATCCAGAATCATCTGGTGAACCATGCGGGGGCCGAACTGGTCGGTGTGGCGGCCATGGACGCGGCCGCACTGCCGGAGTCCTTGCGTGGGGTGCCGGCGTACGCGTCGCTGGAGGAACTGCTGTCTGACGACCGGATCCAGCTTGTCAGTCTCTGTTCGCCCACGCGCCGCGAACAGGCGGCGCAGGCTGTGGCGTGCCTGCGGGCGGGGCGACATGTCTATGCCGAAAAGCCGTGCGCGATGACCGAGGACGATCTCGACGCCATCATCGCCACGAGCCGGCGAACCGGGAAGCGGTTCCACGAGATGGCCGGTACGGTTGTGGATCGGCCCTACGGCGCGATGCGACAGGCCGTGCTCGGCGGCGACATCGGAGAGGTCGTGCAGGTATTCGCACAGAAGAGCTACCCTTGGATGGAGCGGCGTCCCGCCAACGAAGACATCGACGGCGGACTGGCGCGACAGGTTGGCATCTACGTCGCCCGGTTCGTCGAGCACATCGCCTGTCGGCGGATCGCGTCGATCCGGCTCGTCGAGACGCGCCATGGCAACGCGGACCCGATCGGCGGCTCGCGAATGGCTGTCGGCCTGCAGATGACGCTGGCGGGCGGCGGCATCGCCTCGGGCATCTGCAACTACCTCAATCCGATGGGCAAGCGCATCTGGGGCTACGAGATTCTGCGCATCTTCGGGACCAGGGGTGTTGTCGAGTCCGATGCCGACACCGGCGTGGCAAGCGTGATTCCGCTCGACGGGGTGCCGCGCGCGCTCGACCTTGCGGGACTGCCGCGCGACTACTTCGACCTGTTCATCGACTCCCTGCGCGACGGCGCCTCCATGCCGCTTTCGCTCGAAGACGAACTGAGCCCGACGCGGTGGGTTATCCGGGCCAAGGCCTGATTCGGAAACCCAGCAGGATCGAAAGCCACACCGTCCGCAATCCGGAGGGGGCTGTTCGCGGCTTGACACCGCGCGCGGCGCGGCGCAAACATCGCGTGCATGCGCGTACTCGATACGGATTTCCTGGTTGTGGGCAGCGGCATCGCCGGGTTGATGTCGGCGATTCATCTGGCGGCACGCGGGCGCGTGACGATCGTCACCAAGAAACACAGCGCCGAAAGCAACACGAACTACGCGCAGGGCGGTATCGCTTGCGTCATGGCCGATGACGATACGTTCGAGGAGCATGTGCAGGACACCCTGCGCGCCGGCGACGGGCTCTGCAACGAGGCGGTGGTCCGTCGTATTGTCGAAGACGGTCCGATGCGCATCGCCGAACTCGAATCGTTCGGAGTATCGTTCGCCGAACGCGCGGCGGCGCACGGGGGTGGGTACGACCTTGGCAAGGAGGGCGGGCACACGCAGCGACGGGTCCTGCATGCCGGCGACATCACGGGACGGGCCGTCGAGACGGTCCTGCTCGAGCGCGCCCAGGCGGATCCGAATATCGTGATCCTCGAAGAGCACATGGCCATCGATCTGATCACGACCGGATGGCTGGGGCGGGCGGGGGATAATCGTTGTGTCGGCGCGTACCTGCTGGCGCGCAAGACCGGCGAGATTCTGGCTGTGAGGGCGCCCTGCGTGGTTCTGGCCAGCGGCGGCGGAGGCAAGGTCTACCTGTACACCAGCAACCCGGACATCGCCACCGGCGACGGGCTGGCCATGGCCTGGCGGGCGGGTGTTCCGATACGGAATATGGAGTTCATCCAGTTCCACCCCACCTGCCTGTTTCATCCGCAGGCCAAGTCATTCCTCATCAGCGAAGCCGTGCGCGGCGAGGGTGCGAAGCTTGTCGACAGACAAGGCAAGCCTTTCATGGACCGCTACGATTCGCGCGGAGCTTTGGCGTCGCGCGATATCGTGGCACGGGCCATCGACAACGAAATGAAGGCGCGCGGCGAGCCCTGCGTCTATCTGGATATCCGCCAAAAGTCGCAGGCGTTTCTCATTGACCGCTTCCCCAACATCTACGCGTTCTGCCTCAATCTGGGCATCGACATGGCTACCGAACTGGTGCCGGTCGTTCCGGCCGCGCATTATTTCTGCGGCGGCATCGACGCGTCGATCGACGGCGCGACGGCGCTGCCCGGCCTGTTCGCCTGTGGCGAGGTCGCCTGCACGGGTCTGCATGGGGCCAACCGCCTGGCGAGCAACTCGCTGCTGGAGGCGGTCGTCTGTTCGCATGCCCTGGCCGCCCGCGTGGCCGCGCTGCCCCCGCCGGAAGATACGAAGCGGATCGACATCCCCGCCTGGCAATCGGGCGCCGCCGTGGCCAGCGATGAAACCATTGTCGTCGAGCATAACTGGAACGAGGTGCGCACCAGCATGTGGGACTATGTCGGGATCGTGCGCACCGACAAGCGCCTTGACCGCGCGTGGCGTCGCATCCGCAACCTGCGGCAGGAGATTCGCCAGTACTATCTGGACTACCTGGTTACCGACGATATTCTCGAGTTGCGGAACATCGTCGCCGTCGGCGAAATCATCATCCGTTCCGCGATGGCCCGCAAGGAGAGTCGCGGGCTGCACTACACGCTCGACTATCCCGGCAAGCTGCCGTCGGCCGTCGATACGGTCATCGCCGACCCCGCCGGGACCCATGTGTAGCGCTGAAGGCTGAACAATGGCTTCCAGGAACATTCCTACGCGGCGCTTGGCTGGCGGCGGATGACCTGGTCGATGACCGAGACGAGGCGCTCGACGTGCGCATGGGTGGTCAGCCGGCCCATCGAGATGCGCACCGTGCCCAGCGCCTCGTCTTCACGACGCCCGATCGCCCGGATCACGCGCGAGGGTGCGTGGTCATCCGCATGGCATGCGGAGCCGGTGCCCGCCTGGAAACCGAGCAAGTTCAATTCCGTGGCGATCTCCGGCCCCGACAGACCCGGAAAGGACAACGACACGAGCCCCGGCAGTCCATTATCGAGGTCGCTGTTCAGCAGGATGCCCGGACGGGAGTCCATGACGCCGGCGGCCAGCAGCCTCGCCAGCCGTTTGAGGCGTGGCGCTTCCTCCGCGCGCGCGGCCAGCGTCAGTTCCAGCGCGCGGGCCGCCGCCGCGAAACCGGCCACATTCTCGGTGCCGGCCCTGAGGTTCAACTCATGGGCGCCGCCGCGGAGCAGGGGGGGGATATCCGTGCTGCGTGCCAGAATGCCGCCGACCCCGCGCGGGCCGCCGAATTTGTGCGCCGAGAACGTGTAGAAGTCGAACGGCACACGGCCGAGGGCGAGGGGGAGCCGCCCAAGGGTCTGGACACCATCGCAGTGAAACAGGATGCCCCGCGACGAACAGAAAAACCCCACCAGATCGATGTCATGCACCAGGCCGGTCTCGTTGTTGCCGTGCAGCATGCTGCAAAGCACCGTCCGCTCGGTCACGGCGTGCGCCAGCGCATCCATCGTGATCCGCCCGCGTTTGTCGAGCGGTATGACATCCGTCCGGTGCGGGTAAAGCTCGCGCGCGAACCATGCCGAATCGTGCACGTCGGCGGCGAGTGCCAGGTGACCGTCGGGGGACGCATCCATGATCCCGCGGATTACCGTGTTGTTGGCTTCCGTGGCGCCCGAGGTCAACACGAGACGCCCGGTGGTGAAGCCGCAGAGCGAGGCGAACTGTTCGCGGGTTTCCTCCAGTTTGTGCCTGGCCGCGAAGCCCGCATCGTGGTGGGCGGACGGGTTGCCGTGGAACTCGCGGGCCACGTGCAGATAGGTATCGAGAGCCTCCGGATAGGGCGGCGCCGATGCCGCGTAGTCGAGGTAGACGGGCGCTTCCACACGTGTGTCCATGCCGCATTCTAACCACGCCGCATCGGACAGGCAAGCCGGTTAGCCGGCGATGGCGGGTGTGGCTCCCGGGAGCGCGGGCGTCTCGCCCGCAAGACAGAGGTTATCGCGGGAATAGGTGGACGAGACGTCCGCGCCCCCAGCGACGCCGTGGCCCAATGCGAATGTCGATGAAACAGCCCTTGACCCTTTGCCGCACGTTGACGTAATATTTCCGAGTTGCGATGAATTTGTGTAAGTGTCGTGTCAACATGGGCGAATCGATCAACTGAGGAGGATTCGGGATGACAAAGGCTATGCGGCGGAGTGGTGACAAGGGTTTCACGTTGATCGAGCTGCTCGTGGTAATTGCCATCATCGGTATTCTGGCCGCGCTGTTGTTTCCCGCGATTCAGGGCGCGCTGTTGAAGGCCAAGGCGATCAAGATCGGCTCGAACGGCCGCCAGATTCATCTGGGCATTTTCGATGCCAGCATGGAGGCCTCGGCCGTCGACCTTCCCGAAGTGTGGCCGGACGATGGCGAGTACGCGACGAGCACCGAATTTCTGACGGCGGCCGTCACGAACGAATGGATCAAGGGCGTCGATTGCAGTTTCTTCTCGGCACCCGGCATCCCGGTCTCGTCCGCTACGTACGACGAGACGACGGGCGATCTGGACGGAACGTTCGATAGCGAACACAATGCATGGTGTCTGACGGAGGGGCTTGCCGAAGGGACCCCCGCCAATGTACCGTTCATTTTCACGCGCAACTGGAGTTCGTCAGCGGACTCCGAGGCGGGTTCCACGCTCGACGAGATCGATCAGCTCTGCGATCCGGAGGATCCCGCGGTGCCGTTCGGCAAGTCGCTGGGCATCGTGATCACGAAAGGCGGCGCCGTCAAGATCCTCAACAAGAAGATAGCGACCGCGGCCAATTTCAACCCGACCGAGGCCGACAAGAGCTTCGTCCGTCCGTAGTCCGTATCCACGCCGACACCAGTCGAGAAGGGCGCGATGCACATCGCGCCCTTCTTTTTTGGTTCACGCGGGGTGGCGACGGCAGCGACGTGGGGCGGTTGTCCGGCGGTCAGTCGGCTTCCGGCCGGATCGTGGCGACGAGACGGTTGATCGCATCGACCTGCGCGTTCGTTCCCGCCGACTATGCGGCATTTCGGGATGCGGTCGAACGCGCGTGAGCGCGGTTGGGACTGGCGGCGCACGGCGGCGGTCAGGCGGCGACGCGGGCCTGCAGGACGAATATCGCGATCACCGCGGCGATGTACAGTAGGCCGTTGACGATCAGCGGCGCGTCGGTGAGGAGAATCTTCTCGGGACGTTCGCCCTTGTCGTGCCGATAGACGAGGTCCAGATAGCGGAAGATGCCGAACAGGACGAACGGGATGGTAAAGCCGAGCCAGTGGGTGTGGAACTTGGTCACCGTCTCCGGCGACAGGGTGTAGAGCGCGTACGAGACGACGGTGGAACTGCTGACGATGGCGATCAACTGGTTCAGCAACTCCGTGTCATAGCCTCGCAGGCTGGCACGGTGGTTGCCTTCGATCTCCGAAAGGATCAACTTCTCGTGGCGGCGCTTGCACAGCGCCAGGAAAAGCGCGAGAAGAAACGTGCAGAGCAACAGCCACGGCGATATCTGCGCGCGCACGGCCACAGCGCCGGCGATGGCCCGCAAGACGAAGCCCGCCGCGATGATGAAGACATCGACAAGCGCGACGGCCTTGAGGGCAAACGTATAGAGCGCCTGGATGAGCACATAGGTGAGAACCGCCGCGAGGAAAGCCCGTGACACGAAGCCGGCGCCGATAAGCCCGCCGAACAGGAGGATCATCGCCAGGGTGTAGGCGGTCGGGATGCTCATGCTGCCGGAAGCGATGGGGCGGTGGCGCTTGCGGGGGTGGTGTCGATCGGCCTCCAGATCGCGGACGTCGTTGACCAGATAGACCGCGCTCGAAATGACACAGAAAACCCCGGCGGCGGCGATGACGCGCACCAGGCTGGATAGGAGCGGGAGTTGCTGCGAACGGTCCCAGTAGGCGAAGAGGAAGGCGACGAGGACGATGCCGTTCTTCGTCCACTGGTTGATGCGAAGCGCGCGGAAAAGCGTTATCCAAAGCGCTTGGCGCGTCTGGGTCGAAGCCATGGGCGCCGGATCGCTCATGCGCGTTCTTCCGGGACCTTGCCCGGATCGGGCTGTTGCACCGCGATTGGCGAGCGGCGAAAATGGTTTCGGAAGGCGAGTTCCCAGACCAGCAGCATGGCTTCCTTCAGAATGCCCGTGCTCATCTTCGAGTAACCGGTGCGCCGGTCGACGAACGTGATGGGAATCTCGGCGACGCGGAAGCCCTTTATCCATGCCGTATGGGTCATCTCGACCTGGAACGAGTAGCCGCTGGCCAAGATGGCATCCAGGTCGATCGCTTCCAGGACGCGGCGGCGAAAGCACTTGAAGCCGCCCGTGGGGTCGGTGACCGGCATGCCGGTGATGATCCATACGTAGGAAGCCGCGGCCTTGCTGAGTATCAAACGGCTGATCGGCCAGTTGGTGATGCGGATGCCGTTGCAGTACCGGGAACCGAGTACGAGATCGGCGGTTTCGGCGGCCTTGAAAAAGTTCGGGAGTTCGGACGGGTCATGCGAGAAATCCGCGTCCATCTCGCAGATCAGGTCATAGCCGCTGGCGATCGCCCATTTGAAGCCGTCGATGTAGGCCTGGCCCAATCCCTGTTTGCCGGGGCGATGGAGGGTGTGGATGCGCGTGTCGGCGTTGGCCAACGCATCGACGATGACACCGGTGCCGTCAGGCGAGTTGTCGTCGACGAACAGGATGTCGGCTTCCGGCGCGACGGCATGGACGGCGCGCGCGACGGGACGCACGTTGTCGCATTCGTCGTACGTCGGGATGATCACCAGTCTCCTGCTCATGGGCAGCATAGTAGAAAAGCGGTGCGCTCACCGCAAGGTGCAAGTTGCGCCCCCCGGGGGGCGGGAGTTAAAGAAAACGCGTGAGGAGGAGCGCCTCGCAGGCCCGGCGCCAGTCGGGTGCGTAGCGGCGAACGGGGCGCAGGCGGACGAACAGGCGGTGGTGGATGCGCTGTCCCAGATGGACGGCCGTGAAGCGGTCGGTGATGGCGGGCGGGAGGCGATGAATCGCCGCGCACAGGAATTCCAGCAGATCGAGTGGCTCTTCGTCCGCCGGGCTGAGGACGAACTGCCAAAGCGTGTCGGGTGCGGCCGTCGCGGCGGCCCGGATGGCCTGTGCCAGCGCGTCCCGACGCTCGAATAGACGATCGCCCTCGAAGACAATGGTGCAGCGCGTCGAGCGCGGCGCAGGCCAGGCCGCCATGTCGCCGTATTCGGGAACGGCGACATGGTACTGTTCTCTGAACAGGCCGGGGATCCGCCGCCCCACGAAACGGTCGGTACTGCAATCCGACGGCAGGGCCGGATCGTTCTGCAGATGGCGTTCGATGCGGTTCATGGCGGCGCGGGGCAGGTGCGGCGTGGCGACAACCCCGTAGGGCGGCCGGCACTGGGCATGCAGACCGGCGGATGCCGCGCCGGCGCGCAGGTCGGTGCCCGGCAGGAGCAGCGTCCGCATGCATTGCACCGTTGTGTTCGGGAAGCGGCGGCCCCAGTCGATCGAATCCCGGACGTCCCGTTCGGTCTGTTGCGGCAGTCCATACATGACGTCCAATGTCACGTGAATGCCGGCGGCGGTAATGCGGCGCAACGCGGTTTCGAGGCGTGGCAGGCGGGTGGGGCGGCGTACCGCTTTCTGTACGGCGGGGCTGATGCACTGCAACCCGACTTCGATGGCGGTAAAATTGGCGGCGACCAGCAGGTCGATCTGACGTTCCGTCAGCAGGTCCGCCTTGATCTCGCCGAACCAGGTTAGACGCCGGTCCGCGTTAAGGGTTGCGATGCCTTCCAGGAGGCGTTCGAAGCGGGGATGCGCGTTGAGCGTGGGATCGACGAAGCGGATTTCGCGGGCGCCCAGATCGCGGAATGCGCGGATGCGGTCGAGGACGGCCGGCAGGTCGAGTCCGCTGACGCGATGGTACAGGTGGTGGTAGCGGCAGTAGGTGCAGTGCAGCGGGCAGCCGCGTGTGGTTTCCAGGTAGGCGATGGGGTGCCGGGCGAGCCATGGGGCGGCGCGCTCCGGCGGCGGCAACGCGTCGGTCAGACGAACGCGAGGGGCGGGTCGGGCGCCCCAGCGCCAGCCGTCACGGGTGTGGGTCGCGACGCTTGCGGTATCGATGGCGGCGCCCGTGCGCAGGTGTCGCAGAATCGTCGGGAAAACCGCTTCGCCTTCGCCGACGGCGAGCACATCGAAGGGGCTGTGGCGGGCGAAGAGGGTCGGGTGGCCGGCAGCGACTTCCGGGCCCCCGGCAACGATCCGCACCGTCGGCCATGCCCGGCGGACGGCCGTCATCAGACGGCATGATCGTTCCACGTTCCAGAGGAACAGCGAGCAGGCGATGACATCGGGCGCCAGCGTGGCGATGCGCGCAAGCAGCGCGGCATTGCCTTCGTCGTCCGCGCCTGGCGGCAGGAATGCGGGTTCGTAGGCCGCGGCTTCGGTCGAGCGGGTCAGCGCGTGCGACAGGTACAGCGCGGCCAGCGGCAGGTTCTCGCTTACGGCCCGCGGGTCCGCATCGAGCAGCGGCAACTGGAGAAACAGGACGCGTCGTTTCGGCGTCATGGCTTCACTTCGTCAGCATCGTGTAGACGCCGTCCCAGTTCGTCGGCGGGTTGACGGCGCAGGCGGCGCAGCGTTCGGCGAAGACGCGCGCGGGCTCGTCGCCGGCTTTGGCCAGCGCTTCGAAAACGTCGCGGGCCGCCGGCCAGTTTCCGGCGCGGTATTCGGCCAGCGCGTCCTCGAACTGGCGGACCCGCTGGAGCGTGTCGCCATCGATATCGTCGCGTGCGCCGAGCAGCTCGAAGATGCGCGTGCCTACGTCCTTGCCCTTGACACGGACGGCGTCGATCTCGCGGAAGACGAACAGGCTCTTGGCGTGGGCGACCGTATTCTCCGTAACGAGCGTACGCGTGCCGTAGACCTTGTTGACGCCTTCGATGCGGGCGCCGAGGTTCATCACGTTGCCCATGGCCGTGTAATTCATGCGGTTCTCGGACCCCATGTTGCCGACGACGACTTCGCCCGAACTGATGCCGGTGCGGGCGAAAACCTCGCGGGTGACACCGGCTTCCTCGAAGAGCGGCTGCAGTTCGCGCATCCGGCTGCCCATGCGCAGGATCGCGCGGCAGCCGCGGATCGTGTGCTCGGGTTCGTCGCTCGGCGCGCCGAAAATGGCCACGATCTCGTCGCCGACGAATTTGTCCACGAAACCGCCCTCCGCAATGATGATATCAGTCATGGCGTTGAGGTAGATATTCATGAACTGCACGACCTGCTCGGGTTTCAGCGACTCGGAAATCGACGTGAAGCCCGCGACATCCGAAAACATGACCGTGCAGTTGCGCGATTCGCCGCCGAGGCGCACCTGTTCGGGGTTCCGCAGGAGCGTCTGCACGACGGAACGGTCGACGTAGTGCTCGAAGATTCCGCGCACCAGCCGCGAGTGGTGGCGTTCGGCGATGTGGTTGACAACCGTGACGGCGAAAAAGGTCAAGGCGGCGCCGAGCATGGGCGTGACCACGGGGGCGAACTGGTGCGCCGCCGTGAGGGCGAACTGGCCGGCCGCGGCCGGCAGCGCCAATGCCGCCAGGAACACCGCGAGGCCGCCCGCATGGTGGCGCCAGGCGCGGGCGGCGGCGCCCGTGACCAGGCAAACGGCAAGAAGAAGGATCAGCACGAGGTACGCGGGCCAGCGGCGGACGAAGTCGCCGCGCAGGAGGTTGGCGAGCACGGTGGCCTGAAGCTCGACGCCGGGAACGGCGCGTGACAGGGGATTGGCTTTGATGTCGTGCAGACCGGTGGCGGTCGAGCCGATGAAGACGATCTTGCCGCGGAAGGCGTCGGCCGCAAGCAGCGTATCCGTGCCGGCTTGCTGCTGAATCCGCGACGTCAGCACATCGGAAAAAGGATGGCGGGGAAAGGGACTGGACGCGCCCTCTGGCGGGCGATACCAGCCGACGTAGGCGGCGCCGTCGCCGCACAGCGGTACGACGCGGTCGCCGACGCGCAGGCGGTCACGGGTGGCATCGATCCCGTCGGCGCCGGCGATGGCGGCGAAGGCGGTCAACGGCAGGCCGGCGACCGGCGCGTCTTCCAGGCGGGCAAGAAGCCGGGCGCGGCGGAAGATATTGTCGCGGTCCGTATCGGCGTTGACGAAGCCGACCGTGCGTGCCGCGGCGATCAGGTCCGCGGCCGGGAGCGCGGCGGTCCGGTAGACCGCCAGGGGCATGCGTGCGACGATCGGAAGTTCGGCTAGCCGCCGGCGTAGCGCGGTGACTTCGTCCAGCGGCGCGGGTTGCCCCTGTTCCTGAAGGACGAGCGCGTGGTGGGCCGAGCCGGCGTCCGCCGTCGCATCGCGCAACAGGCCGTCCGATTCCGCCGCCGTCATCTCCATCCGTTCGACGTCCGGTTCCGTGAAAAACATGTCGAAAACGATCGCGCGCGCACCGGCCGCGGCGACAAACTCGATGACCTTGCCGTAGTATCCGCGCGGCCACGGCCAACCCATGCCCAGGCGTGCCAGGACGGTGTCGAGACTCGGTTGGTCGATCGTCACCAGAGCGATGTTGCCGGGCGGTTGATCTTCGGCGAACCGCGGCGTCAATCGCCACCGCGCGTCGTAGGCCTTCAGTTCGAGCGGTTCAAGCGCGCCAAGGGCATGGAGTAGGGACAGGGCGGCCGCGCAGCCAAGTCCGGCCAGCGCTCCCTGAAGCGGCTTATGGGCCAGCAGCTTCATAACAGACTCCCTCCAAAGTCCACCGATGTGACAAGCAGCACCGCGTTGCCGTCGCGCTCGACGCTGAGCGTCCCGGGGCTGATGGTCCATGTTTCGGGTTGTTCGTGTTCGTTGACCACCAGAACCTGGCCGCCTTTGAGCGAAGCGATCAGCGGTTGATGATGGGCCAGGACCGTGAGACGTCCGCCGTCGCCCGGCAGGTCCAGCGCCACCACGCGGCGTGACGGCAGCGGCCGCGGCGGGGTGATCACGGTCACGCTGAATTGTGGTCGAGCCGCCATTGTGCCTCCCGCTCTACTCCGACCCGGCTGTCTTGCGGCGACTGCGCGAGCGAAGTTCGTCGGCTTTCGCCAGTACATCGTCGATACCGCCGGCCATCATGAATGCCTGCTCGGGAACCGTGTCATGCTTGCCGCGTACGATTTCGGTAAAACCGCGCACGGTCTCCTGGACGGGAACATATTGCCCCGGAATACCGGTGAACTGCTCGGCCACGAAGTTCGGTTGGGACAGGAAACGCTGGACGCGACGGGCCCGCAGCACGACCTCGCGGTCGACATCCGGCAGTTCCTCGACTCCCAGGATCGTGATGATGTCCTGGAGTTCCCGATAGCGCTGCAGCACGCGCTGGACTTCACGGGCGACCTCGTAATGCGCCGCTCCGACGGTATCGACGCCGAGAATGCGCGAGTTCGACGTGAGCGGGTCGACGGCCGGATAGATGCCCATTTCGACGATACGCCGGTCGAGTACGATGGTGGCATCGAGGTGGGCGAACGTGGTGGCGGGAGCGGGGTCGGTGATGTCGTCGGCGGGCACATAGACGGCCTGCACGGAGGTGATCGAGCCGCGATGGGTGGACGTGATGCGTTCCTGAAGGCCGCCCATTTCGGTGGCGAGGGTCGGCTGATATCCCACGGCCGACGGCATGCGTCCGAGCAAGGCGGACACTTCCGACCCGGCCTGCACGAAACGGAAGATGTTATCGATGAACAGCAGGACGTCCTGATGCATCGTATCGCGGAAATACTCGGCCTGGGTGAGCCCGGAAAGCGCCACGCGCAGACGCGCGCCGGGGGGTTCGTTCATCTGGCCGAAGACCAGGACCGTATTGCGGAGTACGCCGGACTCCTTCATCTCGGTCCATAGATCGTTGCCTTCCCGTGTCCGTTCGCCCACGCCCGTGAACACGGCGCGGCCGCCGTGCTCGGTCGTGATGTTGCGGATGAGTTCCATGATCAGCATGGTCTTGCCGACGCCGGCGCCGCCGAACAGGCCGATCTTGCCGCCGCGCGGGAACGGGGCCAGGAGGTCGATCGACTTGATGCCCGTCTCGTAGAACTGGATGGCCGGCACCTGCTCGTCAAAGGGCGGCGGCGTCTTGTGAATGGGGTCGAACCGATCGCTGGTGACCGGGCCCTCGCCGTCGATCGGAGCGCCCAGCAGGTTCAGTACGCGGCCCAGGCAGGCCTCGCCGACGGGAACGCGGATGGCGCCGCCGCTGTCGACGACCGAGACGCCACGCGCGAGACCGCGCGTGGAAGACATGGCCACGCAGCGCACGACGCCGCCCCCGACGTGCTCCGCGACCTCCAGCGTGATATCCAGGCCGTGCCCCTCGCCGCGGATGATGAGGGCGTTGTGCAGGGCCGGCAGGCCTTCGCCGTAGAACTCCACGTCGACGACGGGGCCGACCACATGAACGACTCTTCCGGTAGCCATGGCGTTACGGTGCTCCCATGCCCGCGCCCAGTTCCAGCATCTCTCCCGTGATGCTTTCCTGGCGCAAGCGGCTGTATTGGCGGCTCAGGTCGGTGATGAGTTCCCCGGCGTTCTCCGTGGCGCGCGCCATGGACGCCTGGCGTGCCGCGTTCTCGGCGGCCATGCTGTTGAAGTAGGCGTTGTGGACGTTGCGGCGCACGTATTCGGGCAACAGACGGTCGATGATGGCCCGCGGCGACGGCTCCAGCATGTCGGCATCGAGCGCGGCCCGGGCGCCGGTGGCATGCTCCGTGAATGGTGTCGGCAGGATACGCTCCAGGTGGAGTTCCTGCCGTATGCCGCCCAAATGCTTCCAGTACAGCACATGCACTTCGGCGACGGATCGTTCGAGAAACGCCTCCATCATCCGCGTGATGACGTCGTCGATATCCTGCACGGCCTGCACGCCGCTCCACTGCAGCCGCAGGGCGCGGCGATGGACGACCTTGCCGCGCATGAACAGCGTGACTTCGCGCGGGGCGTGCGCGGCGCGGAAGTGCGCGGCCTCGTTCATCAAGCCCGTGTTGAAACCGCCGCACAACCCGCGGTCGGCGCCGCAGACGATCAGTCCGATGCCGTCGCCGCCGCCGCGCGTCATCAGCGGATGCCGGTCGGCGCCGATCGGGAGTGCATGGTAGGCTTTGGCCAGGATGTCGCACAGCTTCTCGAAATAGACATCGGCCTGCTCGACCTGGCGGCGGCTCGAGGCGTAGCGCGCGGAGGCGACCTTCTGCAGCGTGTTGGTCACCTTGCGCAGTTGCCGCGTCGTGGCGATGCGGCGTTTGACGTCTGATAGCGCCTGAGCCATGGGATGGGTTACGCTTCCGTGGTTACAATCGGTTCGACGGCGTGATGATCGCGCGCATCCGGCTTCGGCACCACACGTTCCGGATCGATGGCGTGTGTCGGACCCGACCGTACGAAAAGGCCCTTGAACGCGGTAATGGACGATTCCAGCAGGGTGGCCGTCTCGCTGCTGAGGTCGCCGCTTCCGACGATGGCCCGCCCGGCATCGGCATAGGAGCCGTCGAGCAACGCGAACCATTCGTTCTGGAAGCGGCCGATGTCGCGCAGGGGGATGTCGTCAAGGTGCCCATTGATGGCCGCCCACATGATGCAGACCTGTTTTTCGACCGGCAGCGGCACATGCTGGCGCTGCTTGAGAATCTCCGCCAGACGTTCGCCGCGGTGGAGTTGGTCGATCGTGGCCGGGTCGAGATCGGTCGTGAGCTGGGCGAAGGAAGCGACCTCCCGGTATTGGGCGAGGTCCATGCGCAGTTTCAACGCCACCTTCTTCATGGCCTTGAGCTGGGCCTTGCCGCCGACGCGCGAGACACTGAGACCGACGTTGATGGCGGGGCGGAAGCCCTGGTGGAAGAGATCGGTTTCGAGGTAGATCTGCCCGTCGGTGATCGAGACGAGGTTGGTTGGAATGTAGGCGGAGTAGTCGCCTTGTTGGGTCTCCACGACGGGGAGGGCCGTGAGCGAGCCGCCGCCGAGGCGCGGGTGGAGCTTGCTGGCGCGTTCCAGCAGGCGGCTGTGAAGGTAGAAGATATCGCCGGGGAAAGCCTCGCGGCCGGGCGGACGTCGCAGGAGCAGCGAAATCTGGCGGTAGGCGACGGCATGCTTGTAGAGGTCGTCGTAGACGATCAGCGCATCGTCGCCCCGGTCGCGGAAGAACTCGCCCATCGAGCAGCCCGCGAAGGGCGCGATGTATTGGGAGGGTGCGGAGTCGCCGGCCGAAGCGACGACCACGATGGTGTTGCGCAGGGCGTGGTGCTCCTCAAGCGTCGCGACGACCGTGGCGATGGTGGACATCTTCTGGCCGATGGCGACGTAGATGCATCGCACGCCGCTGGCGGCCTGGTTGATGATGCTGTCGATGGCCATCGTCGTCTTGCCGGTCTGGCGGTCGCCGACGATCAGCTCGCGCTGGCCGCGTCCGATGGCCGTCATGGCGTCCACGCCCTTCAGTCCGGTCTGCAGTGGTTTGTTGACCGACTCGCGATCGACGATGCCGGGCGCGTCCGTTTCCATCAGGCGCCTCTCGGTTGTATCGACGGGGCCACGACCGTCGATCGGTTCGCCCAGCGCCGTGACGACGCGTCCGAGCAGGGCATCGCCGACGGGGACCTGGAGCACCTTGCCGGTACGCTTGACCAGAGCGCCCTCTTCGATGCGTGTATGGTCGCCGAAGACGATGGCCCCGACATGGTGGCGTTCGAGATTCATCGCCATGCCGAAGATGCCGTTGGGAAAGCGGATCATCTCCTCGGCCATGACGCCGGGAAGCCCGTCCACGAGCGCGATGCCGTCGCCGGCTTCCATGACGTGACCGACTTCCTCGGGGCCGAGTTCGACCGCGAACCGGCGTGCGTTCTCCTCGAGAATGGCGGCAATCTCGGCCGCGGGTCTGCTGAGATCAGGCATGACGCATACGTTACGAAGTGGCGGCCGGCAATTCAAGGGGGAAGGACGGACGGGTTTGGACTTTCCGGCGCGGGGTGGAACGGGTATAAGTCCCGCAATGACACGAATCCTGTTTTTCTCGATGACCGGTGCGTGCCGCAATCGGATGGCGACGGCATTTGCCGAGGCGCGCCACGTGGATGCAGTGGAGATCGTCGGGGCGGGTGTGGCGTCGGCGCCGGTCGCGGCAATGGCCGTACGCGCGATGGCCGAGGCGGGAATCGACATCCCGCAAAGTTCCGTGCCGAGCCTGGATTCGCTGGAACCCGGCGAGTTCGACATCGTCATCTCGTTGTGTCATACGGCCACCGAACGCTGTCCCATGCCGCCCGGCTGCATGGAGAGCATCGAATGGAACATCGCGCCGCCGGTCACAAGCGGGAGCGAGGATGCGCAACTGGAGTCGTATCGCGCGGTGCGCGACACGATTCGCCGGTTGGTGGACGACTTCTTCGATCGCGGCTATTTCGACGCCTTTAAGACAGTCCGGTGCCATGAACGGTTGATCCTCGACAACGTCAGCGACGGCATCATGGCGCACGATCTGGAGGGACGTATCTTCCATTTCAATACGGCCGCGGAGACCATCACGGGGCGCCGTCGCGAGGACGTGCTCCACCGGAACTGCCGGGATGTGTTTCCCGGCGGGTTGTGCGGCGGTCACTGCCGTTTCGAAAATGACACGGTTCTCGACCTCACGCCCTGCACGCGCGAACTCGAGATTGCGCGGCCCGACGGCGAGCGCCGCACGATCCGGCAGACGGTCAAGCCCGTGACGTCCGCGGCGGGTGATGCGTTCGGTCTGCTGATGACGTTTCACGATCTGACCCATGAGCGACGCCTGGCGCGTCGCGTCGGCGCCATCGAACAGTTTTCGGGGATTATCGGCCGCGACGAGCAGATGCTCGCCATATTCGATCTGATCCGCGACCTGGCCGATACCAGCATGCCCGTGCTCGTTCAGGGCGAGAGCGGCACGGGCAAGGAACTCGTGGCCGCCGCCATCCATAACGAGGGTCCGCGGGCGAACAAACTGTTCGTCCCCGTAAACTGCGGCGCGCTGCCCGAGTCGTTGCTCGAGAGCGAGCTCTTCGGTCACGTGCGGGGCGCGTTTACCGGCGCCATACGCGACAAGAAGGGGCGTTTCGAACTGGCGAACGGCGGGACCATTTTCCTCGACGAAATCGGCGACATTACGCCGACGATGCAGGTGAAGCTGCTGCGCGTCCTGCAGGAGGGCAAGTTCGAGCGGGTGGGGGATGAGAAGACCATCCAGGTCGACGTACGCGTGATCAGCGCGACCAACAAGAACCTGTCGCACGAGATCGAGGAAGGACGGTTCCGGGAGGATCTGTTCTACCGTCTCAGCGTGGTGCCGATCTGGCTGCCGCCCCTGCGCGACCGTCGTACCGACATCCCGTTGCTGATCGACCATGTCCTGCGGGCGGCTTTGGACGAGTGCGGGAAGACCGGTGTCACGCTGACCCCGGAGACGCTGGATGTCATGATGGCCTATGACTGGCCGGGCAATGTGCGCGAACTGCAGAACTGGATCCGTTTTGCGCTCGTGCGTTCGCGCGGCGACGCGATCCGGCCGGAGCATCTGCCGCCGATGCGCCAGTTGGTCGGGCACGCGGCGGCGGGACTCGGATACCGGCATGCGCACCGCCGCAAGCTGGATGAAGCGTCCGTGCAGGCGGCGCTTGCCGAAGCCGGCGGCAATAAGGTGGACGCCGCGCGGTTGCTCGGCGTCTCGCGCGCCACGCTTTACCGGTTCCTCGACACACGCGCCTGAGACGGGCGGCTACCGCAGCCAGCCGCCGACGACGATGTCGGGCGCCGGCCGGCCGTCCGGACTGTAGACGGGCGCCGTTGTCTGGAACGGGATTTCGGCGGCGTTCTCCACGGAGACGTTGTTCAAGGCGATGAGCTGACCGTTGATCACCTTGTTGTTACGCGTCTCGATGTTGTTGCCGGCGAAAATCGCGCCTGTGTAACGGTTGCGGTTGAGGAGCTTGACATCGACCCCCGCGAGCAGGCTGGGCCACCGCGCCGCGAAGGGCGTCTGATCGAAGCGGTTGTTGATCGTGATGCTCCCGGAGGCCACCAACGTGCCGACCATCGAGCTCTGGTTGTTGACCTCGACGTCGCCTTCGACGTAGACGATGCCGTTGCCGGGGCGCAGATCGATCTTGTTCCACTTCTGGGTGCCGTTGTAATACAACCCGCCCTCGATCGCGCGTTGGCGCCAGGCGTCGAACGGCAGAAAGTTCGGAATGACGACGGGGGCGTGGCCGGGCACGGCGACATAGCCGGGTTGTGGGGCGATCTGAACGACCCCGCCGGCGGTCAGGTTGCCATTGACGCGAATATTGCCCTGGCTGTGCAGAATGTTGCGGTTGGCGTGCACACGGCCGGTAATGTCGGGCGCGGCCGTCTCCAGCGTGATATCGCCGCCCGCGACGATCGCGCATTCGCCGAGCAGCGCATCCCACATGGCGTACCGGTCGCCGAGCAGTTCCAGGCGCGTCGTGCGCGTCTCTTCGTCGAAGCGTCCGACGCTCGAAATGAGAATGTTGCCGGATGCCGCGTCCAGGCTGGTCGTCACGTCGAAATGGCCGCCCGCGTAGTCATTGCCGTACTGGATGCCGATGGCGGCGGCGTAGTTCGTGTGCATGCGGTCAATCACGTCCGCGATCCCCGCTTCGGCGATGGCCAAAGCGCGGCTGGCGCGCAACGTCTTCCGGGAGCGGAACGCCGACTGCCCGGTCATCAGCGTCACCGTGGCTGTCGTGAGCAGCATCAGGAGGATGAGCCCCATCACGGTGATCAGCGCCGATCCCGACCGCGCGCCGGGGCGGGTGGCGGTCCCGCTGTATCGAATCGCGTCTGCATGCATGGTATCGCCTCGCTATTTGCCCGTGTTCAGCGGGCGGACTTCCAACGTGCCACGCACGGTCTGCATCGTACGGGGCCCTTGCTTGAAGATTTCCAGACTGACGAGCATCGACTTGACGAACTCCTGACCGTCCAGCCACACCTGCACGAGACCGCAGTCGGGGCCCGTGCCGAAATCGACCTCCAAATCCACGAGTCCGAGCGGCGGCGCCCAGGTGATCGTGACGTCGCGCAGGGCCGCCGTCGGCGCGTTGGTGTGCGCCGCGGTATTACCGTCGAATCCGCAACGGAGCAAGGCCTCGTACTGCACGTATCGTCCCTTCGGAAGCCGGCTCAACGCATTGTCCCCGTTGGACTGGAGGTAGCCGTCGTAGAGCGCATACGCCGTCGTCCACAACGCGCCGGCAAGCGTCGGATCATCGCCCGCGCGGATGCGGACATCGATGTCCCCGCCGTTCGCGAAGTCCTCCACATGTGTCCACGTCAACGTTTTGTAGGTGGGGTCGTCGCACTGGGTGTCGAAAATGCCGGACCGATAGATGGCCTCGCCGGCATAGCCAACGTCCAGCGCGTGGATGCCGGCGATCACGCTTGTTGGAACCCCGTCGATTCTGGAAAGGGTCGTGCCGCCGGCATGACGCCAGCCCGCCAGTCCCCATGGCCCGGCATCCTGCGGCGCGGACGAAAACCGCACGAGATAGCTGCGGGACTGGTCGATCGTCCAGAGCGGGATCCAGTCGCTGGCGACGACCGATTCGCCGCTCGACGGGACGACGATCGCGGGTTGTCCGTTGTTGAACGTCACGGGCGCCGCGGCGCCGGTCGCCTGATCGACGATGCTCGCGGCGGAGACATGAAGGCCATACCCGTCCGGACGCGCGAAAAACAGACGCGTCCATGTGCCGTTCATGGCGATGGTCGCGTCCGGATTGTCCGTGCCCCCGTAAACGATGTTCTCCACGACCGTCAGGTTCGTCACGGGCACCGTCTCCGCGGTTTCGCCGCACGCGCTGGCGCTCCAGGCGACCCCTTTGTCCATGGTGATGACCTTGTCGCCGACAAATGGCGCCACCGAACGGAACCCGGTGTCCCACTTGACGCTGCAGTTGCTCGCGATCACGCCGCCCGGTTCGTCGAAGTTGGAGTCGCACCACAGGTCGTCGAACGCGTTGACCGTCAGGCGGCCGCCGGTGCCCCAGGCGTTGAAAACGAGTTGCGCGTTGCCGCTCCAGGCGCCCCCGTAGGCGGCCATGTCTTCGGCGGTCACCGAGCCTCCCACGGCGGAGAACGAGTAGAATGGCGAACGCGGATGCGAATTCGCCGGCAGGAATATCTCGCCTTCGCGGGGGCTGCCCGACAGGCTGGCGCGGAAACGATCGATCTGCACCTTATAGCCGCTGCTCTTCGGGTTCTTGCCGACGACACGGAATTCCAGTTCGTGCGTGCCGCCATCCAGCACGAGACTGCCGAAGTTGCAGGTGGATGCCCGCCGCCGGACGGGCGCGTAGCCGTCGAACACCGCATCGGGCGGCGTGAAGGAGAGATCGGTCAGGTTGCGGAACACAATCCGCGAGTTGGCCTGTTCGCCGGCCATCGCGGCGGCGGCGATGGCGCCGTCGGAAGTCGCTTCCGCGACCTGCTTGAGCTGCGCGTACAGCGTCGCGGGCGTGGCGTTGGTGTTGCGGGGAAGGAACATCGTTCGGCGGAGCTCGTTCGGCGTCGAATGCAGGACGTGGTAGATGACCGTCCGTGTCCAGCGGAGGCGGTTCTCCCCGTCACGGTCGAGCAGTCCATCGCCGTCCGCGTCATCCGCCATCGGAAAGCTGATGGCCGTATACGTCTGTTCGTCCGCGGGATAGAACGACATCAGGCCGATGCCGACGCTGGAGAGACGCATATCCTGTCGGATGCGCTCCATGGCCAGTTCCAGATTGATGTTCAGTTCGCTGTTCACCTCCGCCTCCCGCCAGCCGCGGAAGACATGCGCCATGCTGGATACGACGCCGGCGAGTACCAGTACCGACACCGTGCTCGCGACAAGCAGTTCCACGGCCGTAAACCCGCCGCCGTCTCTGGCGTGTGCGTCGTTCATTCCAGCTCCGAATCGTGCATGCCCCTCGACACCTTGCTTTGAATGGTCACCGGCGTGGCGGACAGCATGCCGGGACCGGCGGGATAGTAGACCGACACGGCGATTTCGTAGCAGTTGCTGGATGCCTCGGTCACAACGGTGGTCCGGCGGTAGACGCCGACCGATGAGTTGTTGCCCTGCTCGTCGAGGCGCCGTCCGTACTCGGTGAGCATCGGCAATGTCGTGAACGGCAGGGCGATGCCGCGCTGGATGCGGTTGCGCGCCATGCATGTGGCCCGGTAGTAACCCGAAGAGGCGTACTGGGTTCGGATGGCGGCCACGCAGGCACCGAACATGGCCGCTGAAGTCATGGCCAGAATCGCGCCGGCAACCATGACCTCAGTCAGCGTGAACCCCCCCTTGCCACGCTTGTCGCGGTCGCGTCTAATTGTTGCTTCTGGCATACGTGGATACTCCATATCGTGTCGGCCGACACGTTACACGTCGAATGAGCAGCAATCATACCAGTTGACGGACAATCGTGCCGACGGCATGGATCGCGCCGCCGACACGTGCTACGCATGCCAAGGGAGGCTCTCCGTCGGCCGGCGTTTTGCAGCGCTGAGAAACCGGCGATCCCCCTTGCAACCGCGCGGCGCATCTTATCGGACCACCAGATCCCGGAACACGTTTGGCAGTTCTTCGATGACGTCCCCCGCGATCATGCCGGCCTGCGAGGAGTAGAGGGCCACGTTGTCCCCCGCGCGTCCGTGGATGTAGACCGCGGCACGGGCGGCATCGAACGGCGCCAGTCCCTGTCCGACGAGTCCGGTCATCAAACCGGCCAGGACATCGCCCATGCCGCCCCGCGCCATGCCGGGGTTGCCCGTCAGGTTGACGTGCGGAACCCCGTCAGGGGCGCAAACCACCGTGCCGGCGCCTTTCAACACGGTGACAACGCCGAACGCCTTGGCCGCCCGCCGGGCCGCGTCGAAGCGATCGGCCTGAATCGCGGCGGTATCGGTGTGCAGGAGTCGTGAAAGTTCGGCGGGATGGGGTGTGACGATGCATCGTCCCGCGGCCGGTTGCAGCGCGACGGGATTGCGCGCCAGCACGTTCAGGGCATCCGCATCGAGAACGATGGGGCACGTCGCCATCGCGCAGACGCTCTCGACGATGGCCAGTGTTGCGGGCGTATCGCCCATGCCGGGACCGACCAGAACGGCGTCGAACCCCGTCAGGTTCAAGGAGCAGTCCCGCACGGCATCGGCGGCCAGAGCGCCATCCGGCCCCGTACGCCCCGCGTGCACCATCGCCTCGGGCGCGATCTGCGCCACGACCGGCGCCAGCGAATCGGGAACGAGCACGCTGACGAGCCCAGCGCCGGACCGGCATGCCGCCATCGCCGCCAGCGACATGGCGCCGGTGTAGCCGGGGGCGCCGCCGATCAGCAGCACATGTCCGAAATCGCCCTTGTGAGCGGTGCGCACGCGTCGTGGCAGGAGTTGGTGTATGTCATGGCCGGCGATGAACTCGACCGATGACCGGATGCCCGCATGCAACTCCGCCGGTATGCCGATGTCGATGACCTCGAGGGCGCCGACGGCGTGAATGGCGATCGGCTGAACGAGGCCGATCTTCGGCAAGGCCATCGTCGCGGTGATATCGGCGGCAACCACATCGCCTTCGACGGCGCCGGTGTCCGTGTTCATCCCCGAAGGCGCATCGATTGAGATCACGTGCGCGAGTTCGGAAAAGCGGTTGATCACCTGAATCGCGGCGGCGGCCAGACCGCGGGCCGGACCGGTGGCGCCGGTGCCGAGCAACCCGTCCACGAGGATGTCGCCGCAGGCCTGGGGATCGTCGTAAAGGTCGGCCCAGTCCTCCGGTTCCGGGAGCTCCTGGACCTGGACGCCGGTGGCCTTCAACTTCATCAGGTGTTCGAGGGCGTCGCCGCGCAACGAGGACACCTCGCCCGCGAGGAAAACCTGGATGTCGTAATCCAGTTCCTTCAGATAGCGCGCGGCGACAAACGCGTCGCCGCCGTTGTTGCCCCGACCCGCGAAAAGCTGGACCAGGGGACGCCCCAGCCGAGCGGTTTGCACGACGCGGCGGACTACCTCGGCCACACCCATGCCGGCGCGGTCCATGAGCGTTTCGCCGGGGATCTCGAATTCACGGATGGTGCGACGATCGAGTTCCTGCATCTCCGCGGTTGTCACAACCTTCATACGGTCTCCTGTAGGGGTGAAGCGGATAGCAGCGTGGCGTTTGCGATGGCGTAATCTCGCGTATGCGCCAGGCTGACGAGAACGTCACCGACGCCGAGACGCCGGGCATGGACCGCGGCGCGCCCCGTCAGCAGAACCGACGGCGCGCCGGTTTCGGGGTTGCGCATCACTTCGATGTCGAGCCAACTGATCTGCGGTCCGATGCCGGTCTGAAAGGCCTTCGACACGGCCTCCTTGACGGCGAAACGGCCGGCGAAGTGCTGATGGGGCATGGCCTTCCGGACGCAGTAGTCCTGCTCGCGCGGGCAAAAAACGCGATCGACGAAGCGTGCGCCCCAGCGCTCGATCATCGTCCGGATGCGGTCGTTTTCCACGAGATCGATGCCCGTGCCGATGACCGTGCTCACGCCGCGTCCCCGCGGTAGGTGGCCATACGCGCCCGCAGTTCGCGCACGGCGGCGTCAAGGCCGACAAACACGGCGCGCGCCACGATGCTGTGTCCGATGTTGAGCGTATCGAGGTGCGGGATGCGCAGGATGGCATCGATGTTGTCGAGGTTGATGCCATGGCCGGCATTCACGCGGATTCCGGCGGCGTGCGCCTGTCCGGCGGCGCGGATCAGACGCTGAAGCTCGACTTCGGCGGCGGCTCCGGCGGCATTGCAGAACGTTCCGGTGTGCAGTTCGACATACGGCACGCCGAGGTCAACCGCTGCGGCGACCTGTTCAGGGTCCGGATCGATGAACAGACTGACGGCGATCCCGGCGGCGGCCAGGGCCGTGCAGGCCGGCTTGAGCGCGGCATGCTGACCGGCGACGTCGAGCCCGCCCTCCGTGGTCAGTTCGGCGCGCTTTTCCGGTACCAGGCACACCTCGTCGGGAAGCACCTCGATCGCGATCCGCACGATTTCCGGGGCGTTGGCCATTTCGAGATTGAGACGCGTTCGGATCTGACGCCGCAACCCGATGACATCGCGGTCCTGGATGTGCCGACGGTCCTCGCGAAGGTGAACGGTGATCCCGTGCGCGCCGGCGGCCTCGCAGGCGGCGGCCGCTTCAAGCACGCTGGGGTAGGCGACCCCGCGGGCTTGCCGCAACGTGGCCACATGATCGATGTTCACACCAAGTTTCAGCAACCGAGCCGTCATGCCGCCACATCCTCCCATGCCCCCGCCGAGTTGACCGTCAACGCGTCCTCGCCTCGGAAAGCAGTCGGCATGATTGAGTACGCTCCAGCGGTGTGCAAGCAATTTCCGAAGCCGGCGGCGTATGATGCCGATAGATAAGTCCTCGCCCTTCCGAAGAGGCGGGCGGGCGGGGGGGGCGTTGTGGGGAGAAGGATGCCTCCACCGGGACGAGTCCGGTGGTCGACTGGGAGGGGCTACTTGAGTTTGTAGAACGGCAGGAAGCGGTAGTAAACCTCGAGGCAGAGCGTCGCGACGGCCGTGCTGTAGATGCGGCCGCCCCGGGCTCCGACGTGGTCGATCGGGTCCCATGTGCCGGCCGCGGGGCCTTCGGTAACGCGCCCCTGCAGCAGGGCGGCGGTCAAGGCGTCGTTCCAGACGCCGAACGATTCGGAACCCGACAGGTGCAGTGCGAGCGTCGCGTAGTACCAATAGTAGAAATTGATCGCGCCGGGAATCTCGCGCGACCAGACCGGCAGGTACTGCATCAGGTAACCGACCGATTCCTCCTGGCCGCGCGTCTTGGACTGCTGACCCATGAAAATCTGACAGAACCAGCCTTCCGCGGTCATCACCGGCGTCACGGCATGTCCTTCCCGGTACAGATAGAGACCGCCCTGATCGCCGCGGCGCACCTGATCGAGCCACTTTTCGGTCCACCGATAGTGCTGCGGCGGGACGGCGATACCGGCGACTTCGGCGCTTTTGAGCGCGAGAATCTGCCAGCCCGTGACCGATGTGTCGTTATCCTCGCGCGGATTGTAGCGCCAGGCGGCCTCGGGATTCTGCGCGGCCAGGATGAAGGCGATGGCCCGTTCCGCGGCGGGCGCGAGTTTGCGGTCGCCGGTAAGCGAGATCGCTTCGCACAAGGCGGCGGCGGCCATGGCCTGGTCGTACATCTGACCGCCCCGACGCAGATCGCCGTCGGCTGTCATGCCGGCGACGATCCAGTCGATGGCCTTCTTGACGCGGTCATGATGCTTCCCGTCGACATGCGTGTAGCCGGCGCCGAGGAACGACAAGAGTGTGAGCCCCGTGATGCCGACATCGGCCGACTCCTGGTTGCCGCGCCCGCCGCACCGATCCGCCCCCTTGAAGTCATTGACATCCCAATGACCATCGTCGCTCTGCGCGGAAGCCAGCCAGTCCAGCGCCTGTTCGACGGCGGATTCGGTCTCGGCGGAGCCGCCCAGTTCCTCGATGTGCCGTTTGCGCTTGTCGGAACTGCGGAGTTGGTAGATGGCCTTGCGCGATGGGGATTCGCGTGACGCGGCGACCTCGGCCGTCATGAGCCCGCGTACGGCATCGCCGGCGGTGGTCGAACTCTCGTCGGGCGCCGCCACGCGCGTGTCGCTTGTCCGGGCGATATCCATGGCGCCGCGTTCGTGCGCGCGGTCGGGTGCGTCCGGACGGGGTGGGGCGGCGGCCGGACGTGCGGCATCGCGCGGCATGTCGGCGGTCTCGTGGCTCCCGCTGCGGGCGATATCGAACGATCGCCCGCGCGCGACATTTGCGGCGCCGCCGGTGGCGTTCGCGGCGGGCGCCGCGGGACGCGTGTCGCCGCGGGCGGCGACCCTCATGACCGGGGACTCGCCGGCTGCCGAGGCGGCGCCGCGCACGTCGGCCAGACGTTCGGCGGCGGCGGGTCTGGGCGAGTCGGACCGTTGCGTGGTTGCCGAAGCATCGGCGGGCAGGAGTCGGGTCGCCGAGGTTCCGACGGAGGCGCCGACGACGAATGTGGTGCGCGGCGGCGGGATGGCGTCTTCCGGCCGCGATGCCTCCATTCCGCGCGTGCCGACGCGCGCCACATCCAGCGTGTGCGTATCCGCGGGTTGCGGTTCCGTGGGGCGGGACGCCGCCGCGGATGTCGCCGACGGGGCGGCGGCCATCGGGGCACCGATGGCGACAACGGCGTGCATGGGTACGGCGGGTGCCGGGCTCGCCGCCGCCGCGTCGGGGGCTGACGTTCGTTCCGCGACGGTTGGCGCATCCACCGTCCAAGCCCGTGTGGCCGTGCGCGGTGTCCCGTCCGGCGCGACCGGTCCGGCCGCGGTCGGCATGGCGGGACCGGGGTCGGCGGCGCCCGTGGCACCGACGGTCGTCGCAATGCGCGCCGCATGGAGATCGCGCGACGCGGATGCGGCGTCGGGCGAGGCGTCGGCGGGTTGCGGTCCCGCGGGGCGGGATTTTGCCGCGGGAGCATCGGCGGCGTTCATCCGCGTTGCGACCACCGCGTCGGGGCTCGCCGTGGCGTGCGCCGTGGCGGGGGTTGACTGAATGTCGTCGGCCGCGCGCGGCGTGTCGCGGGCGGCGGCATGGGCGTCCGCGGGCATGTCGCGGAAGGCCCCCGGCGCGCTGTGCGTGGCGGCCGTGGCCGACGCGGCCAGGACGACGGGCGCGGTGCGTGGGTCCGGCAACGCCGTCGCCGCCGTATCGCGGGCTACGCGTTCACGGGTGAAGGTGCGTGCGTCGGCCGCGGCCTGACGATCCGCCACGTCGGCGGTGACCGGTTCGGGCATCGCGATGGTGGTCAGCGACTGGCCGACAGGCACCACGTCGGCGCGCGGTCCCGGTGTGACGGTTGCCAGTGCGGCGTCGACGGTCGGATTGCGTGTCTGCGAGCGCACCATGCGAACCGAGTCGGATACCGCGATGGACTGCTGCGTGACGCGTGGTGCGGCGCCGGGCAGTTCCACGACGCGTGTCGCCGTTGGCAGAGGCACCTCGGTGGCGGCCTCCTCGCGCTCCTGGCGACGGGCGGTGGCGATATCGCGCCGCGACAACGGGGCCGGTTCGAGCGCGGCGACACGCGGGGAGGGTTCGACGAGCATCAGCCGCCCGCCGACCAGGATGGTGATGGCCGGCGCGGTCGGCAGCACGGGGGCTTGATCCGCGATGTGTTCGGACACGGTTGGCGTCGGTACGGCTGGCGTCGCGGTCGGGGAATGCCGGGCGTCGGCCAGAGACGTTGCCTGCGGGGGTTGCGCATCGGGCGGCATGTGCGTATCGGTGGTGGGACCCGTCGCCGGCAGCGCGACGGCCGCGGGCGGGGCGTGCCGGCGTGCCGCGTCCAGCGTACGGGCGGGCTGAACAGGCGCGGCCGCGGGCCGCGGTGTTTCCGGCGAGGACAGGGTTGCGATCGTGCCGCGGACGGCCGGGGCGGGTGTCAGCGCGGGCGTATCCGGTCGTTGTGCGAGCGTCTCGGCCACGCGCGGCGCTTCCGTGGGGCGGGCGGCGACCGTCGGCGCCGGCGATGCGCTCGGCGTGTGAGCGGCTTCGGGCGTCTCGACGGTGGGCCTTTCCATGGAGAGCGGAGTTTCGGTGCGGGACTCCGCCACGCGGTTGGGGGCGAGCGTGCGAGGCGCCGGTTGTGACGGCGCCGGTGCGGGCCCGTCCGCGGGTTGGCGCGGCAGCAGCGGACGCTCCATCGTCAGATTCAGCGCCACGCCGTCCGGGGCTCTTTCCGAGACATCCGCGATGGCCTGCGCCTCGGACACGGCGTTCGCGGGGCGGGTAAACGACGGCAGTTGGGGTGCGACGCGCACGGCACTTTCGGCGGGCCGGGCGGGCGTGAACTCCGGCTTGCGCGCGTCGGCCGGTTGTTCCGCGTCGGTCGCCCGCTCACGTCGGTCAACCGCTTCCCCGACGTTGCGCTCCGCCGGTTCGACCGGTTTGGCGTCGACCGGACGCGGCGTCTCCTGTACGCGAGCCTGCATCGTCACGTGGTCGACCGGATGGGTCATCTGGCGTGGTTGGGGCGAATCGTTCATGCGGGGGGTGGCCGGGGTGGGGGGGGCCATGGCCATGTCAACACGTTCCGGCGCGGGACGCGGGGCGCTCGGGGCCGGCGATTCCGGCGTTGCCGCCCGTTGCTCGGTCGGTTGGAACGACGAGTCCGCCGGGGGCGCCGTCAATGCGGGCGCGGCCGGCGATTCCGGTTTTGGCTGCTCGCGCGGCGTCTCGATCGGCTTGACCTGCACCAACTTCGTCGTATCGCGGTTTCGCAGCGCGGTTTCCAGGGCTTCAAGCTGCTCCTCGACGGCCTGCGCGCGTGCCGCCTGATCGACGCTCAACGCCGTGCGGTCGGGTGCCGGCGGCAGTCGTTCGGGGGTGGCGAGTTCGACGGGTTTGCGATCGGGTGTGCGCTCCGCCGCCGGTGCGGTCTTCGATCGCGCGTCCAGTTCACGGCGGTCCTGCGCGGCGATTTCCTGGAGCAGGCCGCGCAGGTCCTCGCCGATCGCGTTTTCGGAAAACGATGGCAGACCGGTCATGAGCTCGTGGCGGCCGGTATCCTCTTCGACCATTTCGGCGACATCCTGCTGTACGATCCACAGGCTGAAGAAGGCGACCGTGAGCAGGTGCAGCAGGGCGCTCAGCAGGAAGCAGAGCGCCAGGAACTCCGACCGGTGCCGACGGCGCAGGATCATGACGATCGCCAGCGTGGAGATCGTGAGAATCAGGAACAGCGCGACCAGCGGGTGCGTGACCAACCGGACCGAGTAATGGATGTACAGGCGCCATACGGGGGGACCGTACCGGTAGAGGGCGACCGTCGCCGCGACCGTTGCGAATGGCGCCAGGAGCGCCAGGTAGCGCAGCCAGGCCTTGCCTCTGTTTACGACTAATGACATGGACGCCTCTTCCCGGGCGGGCTATTGCTTCCCGGCCTGCTGTGTCGTCAGGTATGTCCGCTCCACATTGTGCTTTTCGCACAGATCGAGCACGCCCACCGCGTGGTGCAGCACCGCGTTGCGGTCGCCGCGGATGACCACCGACTGATGCGGGTTGGTTTTCGCCGCGGTCTTCAGCAGACGGTCCAATTCGTCCATGGTGCGTTCGCGACCGGCCACGAGCAGCGTTCCGGCGGCGGTGACATTGACCACGATTTCCTCCGGGATCGCCGTGATCGGGCGTGCATGCCGGCTGCTGGGCGGATGCACGCGCACGTCGCGTTCGATATCCGCGAACTTGGTGGCGACGAGGAAGAAGATCAGCAGCAGAAACACCATGTCGATGACCGGCGTGAGATTGATCTCGACGCCCTCGTCCTGGGGAATCTTGATAGCCACGTTACAGCCCCCTGGTCGTGTCGCCGATCCTTGACATGCGCTCGACGAGGTCGACCGTGATGTCGTCCATTTCCGATACCAGACGTTCGATCTTATCCACGAAGATGTGGTACAGCACGAGCGCGGGGATGGCGATGCACAGCCCCGCCGCGGTGGTGACGAGGGCCTGGTAGATGCCGGACGCGAGCAACTCGGTGCGGCCGAGGGCTTCCTCGCGCGACGCCACCGTCATGAAGGCCTTGATCATGCCCACCACGGTGCCGAGCAGGCCCAGCAGCGGGGAGACGTTGGCGACGATCGAGAGCACCTTGCAGTTGCGCCGCAGCGCGGCCGCTTCCTTCGCGCCGGCGTCCTCGATGGCTTTCTCGATTTCGGGCGTGGGGGCATAGGCTTTGCGGAGCCCGGCGCGGACGACGCGCACGATCGGACTGTCCTTATCCGCGATATCGGCCAGCAGTTTGCCGACATCCATGGGGCCATGCCGGTGTTCGGACACCTCGCGGATGCGGGCGACCACCGCCGGTGGCAGCACCTTGCGGCGCTGGAGGCTGATGGCGCGCTCGATGCCGAAGGCGGCCATCACGAAGCTGGCCAGGTACAGCGGGTACATGAGCGGTCCGCCGAGGCGCATGAGTTCGAGAACGCTCGGGTCGCCATCGTCTTCGGGCGTATAGATCAAGGGGCCGCCGATACTCGCTTTCGGCGTGTCCGTTTCATCCGCGGCGGCGCCCGGCGCGGGTGTGGCGGGGGGCGCGTCCTGCGCCGCGGCGAAACCCAGGATGACCAGCCCCATGAGGCCGTAGACCAACAACCGCTTCTGCATTGCCCGACTCCTTCGATTGCGCTTACTTCAAGCGCGCTTCGGCCAGTTTGGCCCATTGCGTGTCCTTGTACCGGGAAACGACATCCTTCAGCGTGGCCTTCGCGTCGTCCGCCTGTCCCAGCGCCTCGTAGCACTTGGCCAACTCGAAAGTCGCCGCGCCGCCCCATTCCGCCTCGCCCGGATACAACGCCTGCACGCGCAGGTAGGCGACAATGGCTTCCTTGAAGTTGGATTGGATCTGGTGGGTTTGACCGATGTAGAACTGCGCCTCGGCGGCCACGGCGGACCGTGTCAGACGAGTGGCGGCTTCGAGCGCCGCCGTCGCATCGGCGTAGCGTTTCAGTCCGTACAGCGCCTTCCCTTTCAGCAGGTGCGCGCGGGCGACGTCGTGGTGGTCGGCGAAGGTCGCGAGATAGCTGTCCAAGGCGGCGATCGCGGCATCGTGTTCGCCCGCGCCGAGACGGTAGTCGCCAAGCGCGAGCAGGGCGTCGGCGCGATAGGGGAATGTGGCGTAGGCGGCTTCCTCGGTCAGCCGTTCCATGCGTTTGCGGGCGAGTTCCCGTTCGTCGATACGGGCGTGGGCGAGGCCCGACTGGAACAGGGCATCGGGCAGCAGGTCGCTCCGCGGGCATTCGTCGATCAGGCGGTCGAACGCCGCGGCCGACTCCGCGTAGCGGCCGGTTTGCCACCAGCACCAACCGATGCGGTAGATGGCCTTGTCGAGCAGGCGTTTGTCCTGAGAGGCCGCGATCGCCTGTTCGTAGAGTTGACGGGCCTCGTCGAGCCGGCGGGCACGCGCGGCTTCGTCGGCGGCCGGCGGCGCGCTTTCGTTCGCCTTATAGGCATCCTCGGCCAGATGGAAGAACGCATCCGCGGCCAGCGGGTCCTTCGGGTACTTCTCGGCCAGCGCGCGGAAGGCTCCCAGGGCGGCATCGGCGCGGCCGGCTTCGCGGTGCGCCCAGGCCAGTTCGTAATAGAGGCGCGCCTGGTCGTCGCCGGGGGCGAAGTTCTCGATGGCGGCCTTGTAGGACTCCGCCGCCTTGGTCCAATCCTTCAGTTCCTGGAAGCACGCGGCGGCGTTGACCTGGGCGGAGCGGGCGAGTTCGTGCTTGGGTGCGGCGGCGATCAGATCGACAAAGGCCGCTGACGCCTCGACCCACTGCGCGGCGCTGACGAGCGCGCGGCCCCGGCGGTAGAGCGCCTGCGGACGCAGTTCGGAGTCGGGGAAGCGCTCGACGAGGCGGCCGAACGCCGCGGCGGCGTCGGCCCAGCGAGCCTGATCGGCATGGGCGACGCCGAGACCGAACAGGGCGAACGGCGCGAGGTCGCCGGCCCCCTCGCGTTCGGAAACGGCCAGGTAATGCTTCACGGCCTCGGCGTGGTCCTTGAGTTCGGCACAGCGTTCGGCGAGCTGGAACTGCGCATGCGTGGCAAGGTCGCTGCCCGCGTACTCCTTGAGCAGACGCTTGAGCGCGGCGACGGCCTGTTTGGCATTGCCGCGACGATGCCAGGCCATGCCGGTCTTCAGCAGAGCATCGTCGCCGAAGCGGTTGTGGTCGGGCGCCTTCAGATAGGCTTCCAGCCGCTCGATGGCCTTGTCGTAGGCGGCGAGATCGAAATGGCAGATCCCCGCGAGGTAGTCGGCTTCCGCGGCAACCACGTCGCCGGCCGCCTGGCGGTCGATCTTGGCGATGGCGTCGAGCGCCTGGTCGAGGCGTTTCGCGCCGCGGTGGATCCAGGCCAGGCGGAAATGGGCGCGCGGCACGCGGTCGCCTGCGGCATCCTTGCGCGCCAGAAACTCGCCGTACCGGGTTGCGGCGCCGTCCGGGTCGTTCGCCAGAAAACGGTTCTCGCCGCTGAGGAAAAGCACATCGGGGACGAGCGCGTCCTTGCCAAACCGATCGAGAAACGTCTTGCAGAGCTTATCGGAGCGCTCGAACAGGTCGGCGCGGTGGAGCGCGACCGCGGACGAGTAGAGCGCGCGCGGCGCCTGATCGGCCTTGGGATTGTCCTTCGCGTACGCTTCGAAGGAGGATGAGGCGGCCTGGAGGTCGCCGGCGGCAAGTTGCGTATCCGCCAGGCCGAGTCGCATGTCGCCGGCGAGCGCCGACCGCGGGTATGCGGCGATCGCGCGCGTAAAGGCCTCACGCGCCTCGGGCAGACGGTTCTGGCGGAGCAAGGCCATGGCGACCCAATAGGCCGCCTCGTCCGCAAACGCCTTGCCGGCATCCACGAGCGGCTGCAGGCGGGCGATCGCGCCGGCGTAGTCGGCGGTCTCGTAGAGGAACGTTCCGGCGTAAAGCGAGGCCTTCGGTGCGCGCTCGTCGGCGGGGAAGCGGGCCGCCATGTCGGCGAAGGCGTCCGAGGCCGGTTTCAGGTTGCCGGCCTTGTACAGCGACAGGCCGCGCTCGAAGGCGCTGACGGAGGCGAACTCGCCATCCGCCGAAGCCAGGGATGCGTAGGTTTCCGCGGCCGCCGCGAAGGACCCCTGCCGGTACAGGGACTGCGCGAGGCGGAAGCGCGCTTCGGCGGCGAGCGAGCTATCCGCGAACTGGGTGAGAAAGCGCAGGAAGCTCTTCTCGGCATCCGGGAAGCGCTCCTGATTGAACTGCGTCAGCGCGAGCGTGAAGACGCTGCGCTCGATCAGGCTGACGAACGCCGCGCCGGCCTTGACGCCCGCATCGTCGAGCTTCTTCAGCATGTCCTTGGTCGCGGGAACGTCGACCGGCGCGCGCTTGTCCGCGGTGTAGCGTGCGAGAAAGGGTGTCAGCAGGGCTTCGGCATCCGCGTTGCGACCCAGGCTGGTCAGGCAGGCGGCGCGGCGGGCGATGGCCCAGTCGGCCAGGTAATGGTCCCCGTGTTTCTCGGCGACCTCGTTGAACAGGCTCTCGGCCGGTTCGAACTGTTCGAGCGCCACGCGGCTCTGGCCGAGCTGGAAGAGCACTTCCGCGCGTTGCGGGAACGCGGGGTGATCGGCGCGAATGGCCTCGTACTGCTCGGCGGCCTTGGCGAACGCATTGAGATGGAAGTGCGACTGGGCCAGACCGAACCGCGCGTCCGCGCCCTTCTCGTGCCCCGGATAGTTCCGCAAAAACTTCTCGTAGGACTCGATGGCCAGGGGATACTTGCCCGTGTTGTACAGCCACGCCGCGAAGTTGTAATCGTCCACCGCCTGGCCGGTTTCGGCGCCGAAAAGCGCGGGACAGGCCGTCAGCGATAGAACCGCCAGAATCGAGGCCCAAAGCGTCGGATGCATGTTCTTTTTCAACGGACTTTCCTCCTCTTGATGGGACCGTCGCTACGACTAACGGAATGGACGGGCGGCCCCACGCACGCGTTCTGGTTGCAGTCGAGGTCGGTAGCATAGGTGGATGGTTCGCATAATACAATAGCCGCGATGCTACAGCCGCGATGCTACGCAGACGCCGCGCGCATGGCGCGCATGGCGCATGGGCGGCGGAATGGGGGCGGAAGCGTCATGTGTCCGCCAGAACGCGGGACCAGGCATCGAATGCGGCATCGGCGTTCTCGATGCGGGTATCGCCCTCGAACGAGAACTGGGCGATGACGCCGCCGTCCGGCCGGCTCAGGTTGTCGGCGACGCGCCGCACGGCCCGCCGGACGTCGTCGAGCGTGCCGCTCGGCAGAATCCGCTGGCGGTCGATCTCGCCCCAGAACGTAATCCGTCCCGCGCAGCGCCGGCCGATCTCCTCGATATCCATGCAGAAAAGCTGGCTGTTAATGGCGTCGACGCCGATCTCGATCAGGTCTTCATAGATGTCGAAGATGTAGCCGTCCGAATGCATGAAGAACTTCTTGCCGGCGTCGTGCGCGATGCGGACATAGTCGGCGTAGACCGGCTTGAAGAGTTCGCGCCATTGTTCCGGGCGGATGAGCAGGGAGCGCTGGCTGCCCCAGTCGTCCATCATGGCGAGGGCGTCGACCTCGGTTTGCGCCCACCGTTCGTACTGGTCCCTGAAGAACCCGCACACGCGGTTGAAAAGTTCCAGGAACTCGTCGGACTGTTCCATGAAATCGACGTAGAGGTTCTCCGTGCCGCGCAAGAACTGAAGGCGTTCGAATGGGCGGGCCCAGCCGCTGGCGAAGACGAATCGATCGGACTGTCGGCAGAAGGCATTGACGGCCCCCGGATCGACATCGAGATACTCCAGCGGCGGTTGCACCTTGTCGAGATCGGCCCAATCGGTCACCAGAGGCTGCTTCACCTCGCCGTGGACGCCCGGCACGAGGTTGACGAACACGCAACCCCATTCGTCGACGGCCTCGCCGGCGGCGTAGGGGTCGCCCTTCGCCCGCCGCGCAGGCGGACGGCCCTTGACGCATTGCGTGAAATCCGTCGGCCAGCGTTCGAGGAAGCGATCCAAAGCCGCTCCATAGCGGAGGCGGGCCGCCGGCAGCACCCATACATCGCGGGGTACGCGGTCGGGGCGGTCGAACTCCAAGGCGCGGCGAACTCGTTCGCGTGATGTCATCATGGGTGGTGAGCATGCCAAGGGCGGGCCCCGCCCGCAAGCCTAATGTCGGCGATTTGGAGGTGACGATGATGAAAAAGCACCCTATGGTGTCGCGCTACCACGGGAGAAGAGAAATGAAGTTCGATGTGAGTCAGGTGCCGTTCAGTCGGTTCGGTACGTATTTGTCGGTATTCCGGCCGTCGCTGGATCCGGGTTGTGGCGAAGGTCTGTATCTGCGGACGCACCACGCGGCGCGCGTCGGAAAGCGCGATGTCATGCGCATCGAGATGCTGGTGGATGGCGTCAGTGTTCCCTTTGTGGCCGAGGCGACCGCAACGGAATTGCGCCTGACGGCGGGCCGGCGACGGGTGCGTCTGTGCATGGCCGATGCGGTGCGGGATACGGTGAGGATTCGTGGCGAAGGCGCCGGCGTTCGACTGCGTGCCGTGGCGGGTATCGGCAATGTGGCGCAGCCGATGGGGGCGCGGCGCTGGTCGGTGAACGCGCGGCAGTCGTACTGTCGGTTCATGGCGAGTGTGATGACCGGACGGCTGGATGCCGACTGTCCGTGGCAGCCGCGGGGGCTGTCGCCGATGACGCTCGACCTTCAGCCGGACGGGGATCAGGCGCTCGATGCGGCGATCGACCGGTACGGCAGCACCTGGGAAGACCGGGACCGCCCGTCGTTCGACGATTGCGTGGCGGCCGTGGAACGGGATTGGCGGGCGTGGCTGGCGATACAGCCGACGTCCCGCGCGGAGTTCCGGGAGACGGCCCGGCTGGCGGCGTATGTGAACTGGGCGTCCGGCATACGCGCCGGCGGTTTGATCGCGCGTCCCGCGATCCTGATGTCGAAGGTGCAGATGGACAATGTGTGGTCCTGGGACCACTGTTTCAACGCGATGGCCTTGAGCTACCAGGCGCCGGAGCTGGCGTTCGACCAATGGATGACGCCGTTCGATCGACAGGACGAGTTCGGGGCGCTGCCGGATGCCTGCAATCCGGCCGTCGAGCATTTCAACTTCTGCAAGCCCCCGGTGCATGGATGGGCGCTGCAATTCCTCATGGATCGGCAGCCCGCGTTTTTCACGCGCGGGCGGCTGGCCGCGGCCTATGACCGACTCAGCCGGTGGACCGACTGGTGGCTCACGCACCGGCGCATGCCGGGCGACGCGTTGCCGTACTATTTGCACGGGAACGACAGCGGTTGGGACAACGCGACGATGTTCGACGCGGGGGCGCCGCTCGTGGCGCCCGATCTCGCCGCGTTCCTTGCGGTTCAGTGCGAGACGGTCGGTCGGATCGCGGCGAAGCTCGGCAAGCCGCGCGAAGCCCGGCGATGGGAAGCGCGGGGCCGGACGCTGGTGACCGCGCTGCTTGACGAATTGTGGAAGGGCGACCGGTTCGTCGCGCGTCGCGCGAGCGATCGGTTCGAGGTGCGTGGCGACAGTCTCGTGCCGGCCATGCCGATTCTGCTGGGCCGGCGTCTGCCGCCGGCGGTGGCAAGGGCGCTGGTCGCCCGACTGCGCCTGCACCTGACCGAATGGGGGTTGGCAACCGAACGGACGACGAGTGCGGAATACACGAGCGATGGGTACTGGCGCGGACCGGTGTGGGCGCCTTGCACGATGGTGGCGGTGGCGGGGCTGTCGGAGCTTGGCTATGCCGCGCTGGCGAAGCGGATCGCCTTACGATTTTGCCGGCTGTGCGCCAAGAGCGGGTTCGCGGAGAACTTCGACGCGATCGACGGCGCGCCTTTGCGCGATACGGCGTATACATGGACCAGCAGCACGTTCCTGGTGCTCGCGCACGCCTATACCGGTCGTGTCGACGGCTGAGGGTGGCGGGCGGATCCCTCGGTGAATGGGAAGGCCCATCGACCCCATCGAACCCCCGGCGCCATGCAAACCCGGTGGCAAGGGCAGTGTGTTCTTTGTCGACGCCTCGCGCGAATATGAGCAGGGCACAAACCAGAACAAGTTGCGCGATCAAGACATATCCAAGATCGTCGACACGTTCCACAAGCGCAAGGTCATCGACAAGTACTCCTATCTCGCCACGTTCGCCGAGATCGAAGAGAACGACTTCAACCTCAATATCCCGCGCTACGTCGACACCTTCGAGCCCGAGGTGGACATCGTCGCCGTGCAGAAGAACATCGAGCGGATCGAAGGGGAACTCACCGAAACGCAGGCCAAAATGCGTAACCACTTGATAGAGTCAGACCTTGGGACGTGCAAAGGAAGTTGACATAACGGAAGTCATTGCGTGAGCATAACGCATCAACCTTTCATAAGATGGATTAGCGTGTAAGGATCACCTCGTGATGAAACGACCAGAACAAGGCCACTACGAGACCATTTCGACGATCGGGGAGAAGGCCCGCGCCTTTGTCCCTGCGCCACTCCCTCCGTCTCCGGCCATCGGCTGGCCCCCGGAACTGCGCAGTCGCTTCGACGAGGCGTGCACCATGAACTGCTCTGCCGCCCGCTTGCCACCTCCCGCGGGATCGAAGCCCCGACCGGCCTGAGCCATGTGACCGTCAACAAGGCGTTGGAACATCTGTGCCGCCTGGACATCGCGCGGGAAGTCACCGGTCAGGAACGCAACCGCGTGTTCAGTTACGCGGAATACCTGGGGATTTTGAACGAAGGAACCGAATTGCCGGAGTAGGTCGGGCCTTCCTGTCTGTCCCACCGGATGGTCAGGCAGGAATGCCTGACGCACTGAAAGAACGAACATGACCGAGCCAGAATCATCACGTCAAGTGGTCTCCACACGATCAACTCATCCGTTCTGGCCAATGCTCCCATCCCTCTCCCGCCCCTCCCCGAACAGTGGAAGATCGCTGCCATCCTCTCCACCGTCACTCCGAAAGTGTCGCCCCAGCCGCCTTCAAGAGCGCGTTGCTCTGCGTCGCCATCCCTGCGGCCGGGCTGTCGCCGCAGAGTGCGCTACGCCAACACCCTCACAGACAAGAAGCGGACCCCCGCCGCTTCGCGCCTTCCCTGTCACCATCCAGGCGCGTTCATTCCGCGCTGCACCGGTCGCGCCACCGCGCGGACGCGGTGTCACGCCCGATTGCTGGGCGCTCCGTTCACCACATGCACCGGCCTTCGGGCTTGTGTCGCTCACTCTTCGCCCCGAAGCCCGGAAGGAAGTGGGGACTTCGGTTCGAAAAGTGCCTGCCCTGAGCTTGTCGAAGGGCTCTTCCGCTTCAACAGTCTCGCAATCGCCGGGCATTCCGCTATAGTCAACGGCATTTGTTGAAAGGAAAGAACGTCGTGACGGTTGCCGAGTTCATAGCGAAGTGGCGCAAGGTGGAACTGAAAGAACGGTCCGCCGCGCAAGAGCATTTCCTTGACCTCTGCAACGTCTTCGGCCACCCCACACCCGCCGCCGCCGATCCGACCGGCGAGAACTTCTGCTTTGAAAAGGGCGCGGCCAAGCACGGCCCTTCGACAAGCTCAGGGCAAGCGGCACAAGGCTTTGCGGACGTGTGGAAGCGCGCCTTCTGGGGCTGGGAGTACAAGGGCAAGCACAAGGACTTGACCGACGCCTACGACCAGCTTCTACGCTACCGAAGCGCCTTGGAGAATCCACCCCTGCTGCTGGTCTGTGACCTTGACCGCATCGTCATTCATACCAACTTCACCGGCACCGTTGAAGTCACCTACGAAATCCCACTGCAAGCCCTTGCCGAACCCCGCAACATCGAAATCATGCGGGCGGTCTTCCACGATCCCGAAGCCCTCCGCCCAGGCCGCACGAGTACCGCCGTCACCCAGGATGCCGCCCGGCACTTCGCCGAAATCGCCGCCGCCATGCGCGCGCGCGGCCTTGACCCCGCCGCCGTCGCCCACTTCCTTGACCGGATTGTCTTCTGTCTCTTCGCTGAAGACACCGGCCTCTTGCCCGATATGGTCTTCAGCCGAATCGTGACGCAAGCGGCCGGCGATCCCTCCCGCTTCTGCAAGATTCTCGGGCAACTCTTCGACACCATGGCGACCGGCGGCGACTTCGGCCTTGAACCCATCCGCCATTTCAACGGCAACCTGTTTGACGACCGCACCGTCATTGACCTGACCGCCGCCGACGTGAAGCGCATCGCCGCCGCCGCGTCGCTCGATTGGAGCGCCGTTGACCCTTCCATCTTCGGCACCCTGTTTGAACGCGGACTTGACCCCAACACCCGCGCGCAACTGGGGGCGCACTTCACTAGCCGGGCAGACATTGAACTCGTGGTTGACGCCGTAGTCATGGCGCCGCTTCGCCGGGAGTGGGCGGAGACGAAGGCAATCGTCGAGAGCCTTCTTACGACGGGAAAGAAAAAGCCAGGATCGGGTCGCCTTGACGGGCTTGCGCCCGTCAAGGCTCCCACACCACCCGGAC
>CAYYJS010000011.1:0-80266 GCA_964472315.1 uncultured Victivallales bacterium
GTCATCGTCACGAACTGGCCGCTGTACGAGGGATCGCTGAGGATCTCCTGGTAGCCGCTCATCCCGGTGTTGAACACGACCTCGCCCACACTGTCGCGGGCCGCGCCCACCGAATAACCCCGGTAGACCGTCCCGTCCTCAAGCGCGAGGAACGCCTGCTTCTCGCGCTGCGCCCGCCAGTTCCACGTCATGACTCCCGCCTCTCTCCACCGGCCCGGCAAGGGCCCGTCACAATCAATCGTCCCATGCTTACGCGGGCCGCGTTCCGCCCGGCTGGGCGGCGCCCTTCGGCAACTTCACCTTCTTCAACCGTCGATGGTACTCTTGCAGACTGCAGACGTCCACGCCCTTCCGGACCTTGAGGGTCTCAAGCGCATGGATCGCCGCGCGCAGTCCGTTGATCGTCGTTGTGATCGGAATCCCCCGGATCACGCCGTGGGAGCGCATCTTGACCTCGTCGAAGCGCGGGGTCGCGCCGCTCGACGGCGTATTGACGATCCACCCCACGCTCTTCTCCTCGATCATGTCGATGACGTTCGGACGTCCCTCGGAAATCCGGAACAAGGCGTGCGTGCCGATGCCGCTATCCCGGAGTATCGTGCTCGTGCCGAGCGTGGCATACAGCGTGAACCCCAGTTCAACCAGCCGTTTGGCGAGGGGCACGATCTGATCCTTGTCCTCGTCACGGACGCTGACAAACACATTCCCGCCGTCGGGCAGGGCATTGCCGGCGGCGATCTGGCTCTTCAGGAAGGCGAGACCGAACGTCGCGTCGATGCCCATCACTTCGCCGGTGGACTTCATCTCGGGACTGAGCACGACATCGATGCCGGGGAACCGGACAAACGGAAAGACCGCCTCTTTGACCGAGCAATGGCGCGGCGTGACCTCCTCGGTGAAGCCCATATCGCGCAGTTTGAAGCCGGCCATCGCCAGCGCCGCCAGTTTCGCCAGGGGCACGCCGATGGCCTTGCTGACATACGGCACCGTGCGGGAGGCGCGTGGATTTACCTCAAGCACATAGACCTGCTCGTCCTTGATGGCGTACTGCACGTTCATCAACCCGCACACATCGAGCGCCTTCGCCAGATCCAGCGTATGCCGCCGGATCTCGCGCTTGACGGCGTCGGAGAGCGTCACCGCGGGAATCACGCAGGCGCTGTCGCCGGAATGGATGCCGGCCAGTTCGATGTGCTCCATGATGCCGCCGATGACGGACGTTTCGCGGTCGGAAATGCAGTCCACATCGACCTCGATCGCATCCTCGAGATAGTGGTCGATCAACACCGGACGGTCCTCGGAAACCTCCACCGCCTCGCGCATGTACTTTCGCAGCATGGCGTCGTCATACACGATCACCATCGCGCGTCCGCCCAGAACGAACGACGGCCGCATCAGAACCGGATAGCCGAGGCGCCCGGCGATGACGAGCGCCTCCTCGACGCTCGTGGCCAGCCCGTTGGCCGGCTGTCGGATACCGAGGCGCGTCGCCAGTTCCTGGAAGGCCTTGCGATCCTCGGCCGCTTCGATGCTGGCCGGCTTGGTGCCGATGATCGTGACGCCGTTCGCTTCGAGCGCATGCGCCAGGTTCAGGGGCGTCTGCCCGCCGAACTGCACGATCGCCCCCCAGCACCGCTCGCCGTGGTAGATGTGCAGCACGTCCTCCAGCGTCAGCGGCTCGAAGTAAAGCCGGTCGCTCGTATCGTAATCCGTGCTGACCGTCTCCGGGTTGCTGTTGACCATGATCGTTTCGAAGCCGGCATCGCGCAGCGCGAACGACGCATGCACGCAACAATAATCGAACTCGATGCCCTGCCCGATGCGGTTCGGGCCGCCGCCGAGGATCATGATCTTGCGCCGGTCGCCAGACCGGCTCTCGTTGACGCCGCCATAGGTCGAGTAGAAATACGGCGTGAAGGCTACGAACTCCGCGGCACAGGTATCGACCAGCCCGAACACGGGCGTGAGGCCGATCGCCAGTCGGGCCTTGCGGACGGCATCTTCGCGCGTTCCGAGAAGGAACGCGATCTGGCGGTCCGAGTATCCGAACTCCTTCGCCTGCCGGAATAGCGCTTCGTCCGCGGCCAACCCATCGAGCGTGCCGGCCGAGCGAATCTCGTCCTCGTAAGCCGCGAGTTCGGCCATGTGCCGCAGGAACCAGGGATCGATCAGCGACAAGTCCTGAACGCGTTCGACCGTCCATCCCCGCCGGAAGGCCGCCCGAATCGCGAACATGCGGTTCGCGGTGGGACGTCGCAGCAACCCTTCCAGCACGGCATCGTCCAAGCCCTCCATCCGGGCGTCCTTGCCGTCGGCCCCGAACCCGGCCCGGCCCGTCTCCAGCGACCGCAGGGCCTTCTGGAACGACTGCTTGAAAGTCCTGCCGATGCTCATGGCCTCGCCGACCGACTTCATCTGCGTGCCGAGCGTGTCGTCAGCCGCCGTAAACTTTTCGAACGCGAAGCGCGGCACCTTGGTCACCACGTAGTCGATCGTCGGCTCGAAGCAGGCGGGGGTTTCCTTGGTGATGTCGTTGCGCAGCTCGTCCAGCGTGTATCCGACCGCCAGCTTCGCCGCGATCTTCGCGATGGGAAACCCCGTGGCCTTCGAGGCCAGCGCGCTGGAACGCGAGACACGGGGGTTCATCTCGATGACCACCATGCGCCCGTCCTTCGGATTGATGGCGAACTGCACGTTCGACCCGCCGGTCTCGACGCCGATCTCGCGCATGACGGCCAGCGACGCGTCACGCATCGCCTGATATTCCCGGTCGGTCAACGTCTGCGCCGGCGCCACGGTGATGCTGTCGCCGGTGTGCACGCCCATCGGATCGATGTTCTCGATCGAACAGACGATGACGCAGTTGTCCTTCCGGTCCCGCATCACTTCCAGTTCGAACTCTTTCCAGCCGATGACCGATTCCTCGATGAGAACCTCCGAGATCGGACTGCAGAAGAGTCCCCGCTTGACGATTTCGTCGAACTCGCCGTCCGAATAGGCGATGCCGCCGCCCGTGCCTCCCAGCGTGAAACCGGGACGGATGACAACGGGGAAATCGCCTATCCGGACAAGTGCCTCGCGGGCCTCCTTCAGGGTGTGCGCGCACGCGCTGACGGGCAAGTCCAGCCCGATCCGCCGCATGGCCTGCTTGAACAGCTCGCGGTTCTCGGCCTTGCGGATGACGTCGGCACGCGCGCCCAGCATCTCGACGCCGTGCCGTTCGAAGACACCCCGTGCGTCCAGCTCCATGGCCAGATTCAACGCCGTCTGCCCGCCCAGCGTCGGCAGCAGCGCGTCCGGGCGCTCGCGTCGGATGATCGACTCCAGCACATCCGCGTTCAGCGGCTCGATGTAGGTCCGGTCGGCGAATTCCGGGTCGGTCATGATGGTCGCCGGATTGCTGTTGACCAGCACGACCTCGTAGCCTTCCTCCCGCAAGGCCTTGCACGCCTGCACCCCCGAGTAATCGAACTCGCAAGCCTGGCCGATGACGATCGGCCCCGACCCGATGATCATGATCTTGTGGATATCCGTGCGCTTTGGCATCGCCTGTCTGCTCGCCTTCCTTGCTTAACGTCTCATGCAGCTACTTCGCCGCGGCGGCACGCGCGGCCACCGCACCGACAAAACCGTTGAACAGCGGGTGCGCCCGCAGGGGTGTCGACTGGAACTCCGGATGGAACTGACACGCGACAAACCAGGGGTGCGCCGGGTTCTCGACGATCTCGACCAGCGTGCCGTCAGGCGAGAGACCGGACAGGACCAACCCCTTGCCGCAAAGCGCTTCCCGGTAGACATTGTTGAACTCGTACCGGTGGCGGTGGCGTTCCTGGATGGATGACTGCCCATAGCAGCGCGCCGCCACCGAGCCCTCCGCCAGCGTACAGGGATAGGCGCCAAGGCGCATCGTGCCGCCCTTGCGCCGGACATCGCGCTGGGATTCCATCAGGTGGATCACGGGGTGCGGGGCGTCGGCATTGAACTCGGTGCTGTTCGCACCCGCCATGCCGCACACGTTCCGCGCATACTCCATCACCGCGCACTGCATCCCCAGGCAGATCCCGAAAAACGGAATCCCGTTCTCGCGCGCATGCCGCACCGTACTGATCTTGCCCTCGATACCGCGGTCGCCGAACCCGCCCGGCACAAGGATGCCGTCGACACCCTCCAGCAGCGCGGCCGCCCCGCGGCGTTCGACGTCCTCGGACTCGACCTGGCGCACGCGCACCTTCACGTCGTGCGCGATGCCGCCGTGCGTCAGCGCTTCGTAGATGCTCTTGTACGAATCCTGCAGGCTGATGTACTTGCCCACCACGGCGATGTTGACCTCGCCGTGCGCCGGATGAACGAGTCGCTGCAACATCTGACGCCAGTCGGCGAAATCGAGCCGGTCGACGTGCAGGTGCAGCAATTCGAGGATGTAGACGTCGACGTCCTGTTCGGCCAGATCCACCGGCACCTCGTAGATGGAGTTGGCCACGTCCCGTTCCTCGATCACGAGGTTGAGGTCGACGTTGCAGAATAGCGCCAACTTCTCGCGGTGCTCCTTCCCGAGCGGGTGCTCGCAGCGGCAGACCAGAATGTCCGGAATGATGCCGATCGTTCGCAGGATGCCGACGGACTGCTGCGAGGGCTTCGTCTTCAACTCGCCCGCCGCTTTCAGGTACGGCACCAGCGTCACATGAATGAACAGCCCGTTCTGCCGGCCGATCTCCTGCCGGTACTGACGGATGGCTTCGAGAAACGGCAGCGACTCGATGTCGCCGACGGTCCCGCCGATCTCGGTGATCGCGATGTCGACATCGTCCGCGTCCAGCGAGCGGATCGCCTCCTTGATCTCGTCGGTGATGTGCGGAATCACCTGCACGGTCTTCCCGAGATAGCCGCCCTCGCGCTCCCGCGAGATGACTTGGCTGTAGATCCGTCCGCTCGTATAGTTGCTCGACTGGGAACAGTCGATGCCGGTGAAACGCTCGTAGTGCCCCAAATCCAGATCGGTCTCGGCGCCGTCGGTCGTGACGTACACCTCGCCGTGCTGGTAGGGCGACATCGTGCCCGGATCCACGTTGAGATAGGGATCGAGCTTCTGAAGGCGCACGCGGTACCCGCGCCGGCTCAACAAGAGCGCGACCGAAGCGGCGGTCAGCCCCTTGCCAAGAGAGGAAACCACGCCGCCGGTGATGAAAATGTGCTTCGTCATCGCTGCTTCTGCCTCCTTGGCGGCCTTGGGTTGCAGCCCCCCGCCACTCCTCGACCGTCGGAATACGGGGCTGTGCCGCCTCGGGCGGGCAATGTCGCCTTCGCGAACCCCCAAGTCAATCACGAAGTGCGAAGCGTGAGTTGACAAGGCACACCCGAACGGCGACGCTACCGGCATGCGGCGCCGCGAACAGAATCGTGCGAAACCGATGCGGCACCGTGCCGCGCGAGCCCGCCCGCTGTCCGATCGACAGCGCGTCGCGTTTTTCCGCCGGTTCGGTGAAGCCCTTGCCGTCGGCGTGCCAGCCCTGACCGCTCTGGAATCGCTCGAACGCCAGACGCATGCCACGGACGTGCGGAGCGCCATCGCGTGCCTGATGCGTGAACTGACGGCGGGGACGCCCCTGCCCGAGGCCTTTGCGCGCACGCCAGGGCTGGCCACGTCGCTGGAACTGGCCGTTATCACGGCATCCGACGCCCATGGCGGACTGCCCGATGCGATGGCCAGCCTGGCGGACGCCGCGGAGGTACGGATGCGATTTCGTCGACGCTTGCAGCTTGCGATGCTTTACCCGGCGCTGGTATGCGTCGTGGGCGCCGGAGTCGTCGCGTTTCTTGTCACGTTCGTGATCCCGCGGTTCACCGACCTTTTCGTCAGCCTCGGGCACGAACTCCCGCCGGTGACACGCGCTCTACTGGCCTTCGCGGGTGGCTGCACCCGGTACGGCCCCCCCATCATCGCCGCCGCGCTGGCGCTTGCGGCGGCGGCGCGGCTGGCGCGCCGCACGACCACGGGACGCGTTCTCGGCGACTGGCTGGTCCTGCATGCGCCCGGCGCCCGCGCCCTGGCGCGGCGGGTCGCGACGGCGCGTTTCGCCCGGGCCTATGGCTTGCTGACCGCCGGCGGCGTGGCCATCGGCCGCGCCGTACGCCTGGCTGGTTCGGCGACCGGCAACACGATTGCCGAGCAGGTCATGATCAACGCCTCCCATCAGATCGACGGCGGCACGCCGCTGTCCGCGGCGCTTCGAAACGACCGGCTGTTCGACCCGCGGCTCCGGGAGGGATTGGCCGGCGGCGAGCAGACGGGGCAGACCGACGTCGCGATGCAGCGGTTGGCGACCATGCTTGACGCCTCCGTGCGCGACGCCATGACCGTCCTGACGACGCTTCCGCAGGTCATCCTCGTGGTCGTTCTGAGCGCGCTCGTGCTCTGGATCGCCGTCGCCATCATGCTCCCCTGGTTCCAACTGCCGGGACTGATCGCCGCCGGTTGACGCATTTCCGTTCTTGCGGCGGCAGGGGCCGTTCCACTACCCTTGGCACGCTTGGCGGAATAACGCCGGCGCACGACTGACCGACTACAGGAGATCCGACCATGAGAACCGGCAACACGAGCAGGTCCAACCCCGGCGCATTCGCCGACAAGTGCAAACCCCGCATCTTCGAGCCCAGCCCGCGCGCGCTGATCGGCCAGGTTCCCACCATCGCCCTCACGCCGGTGGCGGATGGCCGCACCGGCGCCTACGAATCCAACGTCGAGGGCACCTGGAAGATGGTGGAGAAGGTCCGCGACCTGATCGAACGGCACGTCATGCTCCCCGACGGCACACCGGTGCGCGTCGTCGTCGCCCCCGAAATCGTCTACGGATCCCGCACCGCCGCCCTGGCGCAGGCCTTCTACACCCGCGAAGGCGTCAGCGCCAATATCTGGATCAGCCGGTCATGGGCCTACAGCGACGAGTTGATGGGCGCCTGCATGGGGATCGGCAGCAGCGAGTGGCAACAGGCCGCGTACGGGCTCAACCAGACCGACCGACCCGGCGCCGTGTGGCTGAAGGCCTTCACCGCCGCCATGGACGAGAAGAAGCGTCCCATCTTCGCCATCTACAACCCGGACCTCGAGGATGAAGCCGGCCCGCTGGCCCCCTATGTCGCCGAACGTCTGCTGCGCTTCGCCCGCTGCGCCGCGGCCGTCGCCGAGTTGCGCGGCAAGAACTACCTCGCGGTCGGATCGGTGTCCATGGGCATCATCGGTTCCGATGTGCGACGCAACACGCTGCTGCACTACCTCGGCATGGGATCGGCCGCGGTCGACATGGTCGCCGTGCGCGGGCGCATGGACAACGGCCTCTACGATCACGACGAACTGGCGCGCGCGTTCGCCTTCATGAAGAAGCGCTTCGCTTTCGAATTCGGCGGCGGCAAGCGGCCGATGAAGAACGACGAGTTGCTGCGCGACTGCCTCCGGATGACGCTCATCGTGCGCGACCTGATGATCGGCAACCCGCTGCTCGCCGACAAGGCCGCGGGCAAAGCCCAGGGCTTTCAGGCGGATGTCGAGCACGCGCAGGGCTACAACGCCATCGCCGCCGGCACGCAAGGCCAGCGCCAGTGGACCGATCTGTACCCGAACTTCGACCTGACCGAGTCGATGCTGTGCAGTTCGTTCGACTGGAACGGCTATCGCGCCCCCTTCACCGTCGCCACCGAAAACGACTGCAAGAACGCCATCGGCATGGCCATTGCCACGCTGCTGTCGGGCGCGCCGCAGCTTTTCGCCGATATCCGGACCAACTGGACCGCGGCAAGCATCCGAAAGGCCACCGGTCGCGATGTCGCCAAACTGGCGCCCCAGGGCCTGATCGACAAGCGCAATTCCGGCGCCGGGGCGCTCGACTATGCCATCGATGTGATGGGGCTCGTCAAGGGCGGCGCCGGGGCGGATATCCAGAGCGTAACCAGGGCCATCCGCTGCGACGCCGGCCTGCAACGCAAGCTGATCGAGCAGGCCGCGGCCGGCACCACCTACATGGGCGCCAACCTCGAGTATTTCCCCGGCGACGGACTATCGAGCCATTACCGCACGCCGGGCGGCATTCCGATGACCGCCTACCGCTACAACATGGTCGGCGATTTGCTCACCTGCAGCGTTGTCGAAGGCGCGACGGTCGAACTGCCGGCGGCGGTGGCCGACCACATCAGCCGCGTCACAGACCCCACCTGGCCCGAAACCTACTGGGTCCCGCGCGACATGTCGTCCTTCGAATACATGTCCCGTATCGGACCGAACCACGACGCCAATTCGTTCGGACTCATCGGCGCGGACATGGTCACGCTCAACGCGATGCTGCGCATTCCCGTGGATATGCACAACGTGGCGACGCCCGATGTCTTCCGTCCGACGCTCTGGGACCGCTTCGGCCGCGACGACTTCCGCGCCTGCGAGGCGCTGGGACCGCTGTACGCGTAGCACGGACCGGCAACCGGACACCGCGCCGAATCGCGCCGGCGCGCGGCCGCCCCGTTACCGCTGGGCGTCCGCGCGCGGTGGCGCATCGCCATCCGCCCGTCCCGCGCGGCGCTCCTTGAACCAGATCGCCCAGATGCAGCCCTCGTAGAGCGCGATCATCGGGATGGCCATGACGATCATGCTCAACGGATCCGGCGGCGTCAGAATCATGGCAACAACCAACAGGCCGACAATCGCATGGCGGCGTTTATCGATAAGCTGCCGGGCGCTCAGGATGCCGAGGTGCCCCAGCGCCAGCACGATCGCCGGCAACTCGAAGGCCAGTCCGAACGCGATCAACAGTTTGATCGTGAAGTCCATGTAGTCGGCGGTTTCCCAGAACGCCGGCGGCGTGTCGATCCAGTCGCCGACCTGAAACATCGCCCGGAGCGCCACCGGCAAGGTCCACCGGTATCCGACGAACACTCCCAGCGCAAAGAGACCGGTCGATAACCCGCCGGCACGTAGAACCGCCTGTTTCTCGCGACGCGTCAGCCCTGGAAAGATGAACTGCCCGACGAGAAGGATAATGACCGGCAGACTGACCAGGAACCCGGACAGCAGAATGACGCGCATCGCCACGGCAAACGCGCCGCCGACCGTCGTCATGCGCAGCGGAACGTCAGCAGCCAATCCCGTCAGTGTCATCGGATGCCGCAACAGCGCCACGATGGCGGGCGTGAACGGAGCGACGATGGCGACGCCGCCGACGTAGGCCGCGGCCGACCATAGGATCGTATGGCGCAGGTCGTCGAGATGCTCGACAAACGGCTTGGCGCACGGCTCGTCCGATCTATCCCGCCAGGCCGTCTTGCCCTTCAGGGCGCTCAGATGGTGTCTCAGACGATCCATGCCGCTCCCCTTCGTCGATGAGTTCCCCGTCGATGGCCGGCGCCGTGCCCGACGCGGCCCCGACGTTCGGCGGTGGTTTCGCGGGTTCCGTATCGATGCTCATGATCTCGTGCCGGAACTCGTCCGATGCACGGCGCAACTCGTTAAGCGCGCGCCCGATCGACCGCGCGATCTCGGGAAGCCGGCTCGGCCCGAAAAGAAGCAGGATGACGACAAAGATGACGAGGAGCTCAAGCGGCCCCATCGACCCCGGAAAAAAGGCCAGCACGGCTGCATTCATGACGGGCTCGGCCGTGTCGCCCACGCGCGACCGGTGTGGAACTACTTGTACATGGCGAAATCGACGCGGCGGTTGGCCGCCCACGAAGCTTCGTCGTGGCCAGGGCTCGCGGGACGCTCCTCGCCGTAGCTGAGGGTCTGAATGCGGCCGGCATCGATGCCGAGTCCGATCAGGTACGCCCGCACCGCGAGTGCGCGACGCTCGCCCAACGACAGGTTATACTCGGCGCTGCCACGTTCGTCGCAATTCCCCTCGCTCACGAGCGTAAGCGCCGCGTTCTGGCGCATGTAGCTCGCGACGGCCTCGATCTTCGCGCGCTCCGAGTCCGCCACCTGGAAGCTGTCATAGGCAAAGCGGACGGGCTCAAGGGTTACCAGCACCTGCGTGCCGAAGGCCGTGCGCTCGCCGAGCGGGAGGTCGCCGCCGAGCATGGATGGATCGAGCACCTCGTTCGGATCCGTGACGGCGAGTTCGTCTTCGCGCGTGCCGCGACAACCGGATACGGCGACAACCATCGAGAGACCCATCATGACGAGACAGAATGAACGCTTCATCTTAACCTTCTTTCTCCGGCATCGCCATCGGCATGGCCGGCCATTTCTCCACATTTGGAAATCGAATGATCCGATCACCGCGGGGAGCACGCCGGGGCGTACCAATCCCCCTGTAATCGTGTCAACCGTACCGGAGCGTCTCCAAGTGTGTCAAGGAGATAGACATCCGTGTGATAGCTCACCGTCCGTTCGACCAGAATATGGCGGGCATCGCGTGTCCAGGATGGCGACTCATGGTCGACGTATTCGCTGGTGACTTGCGTCTCGACACGCGTCTTCGGGTCATACACACAGATTTGGTAGCGGCCCTGGCGCAAACTGCTGTAGGCGATACGCCCGTCCGGGCCCCAGTCCGGCGAGACGTTCTCCGAGCCCCGGAGCGTGATCCGACGCGAGCCGCTGCCGTCGCGGCGTATCACGTAGACCTGTGGCGAACCGGACGAATCGGAGACGTAGGCGAGTTCGCGACCGTCCGGCGACCAACTGGGGCTCGCTTCGGCCGCCTGCCGGGTCGTCGTCATCCGTCTCAAGGCGCCACCGGCCAGGTCTTTCACGTAGAGCTCGGGGTTGCCGTCCTTGGACAGGGCCAACGCCATTTCGCGCCCATCCGGCGAAATGGACGCCCCGGCATTGATACCGGGATGCGACGAAATGGCGGTCCGGCTCAAGGTCCGCAGGTTGATCCGATAGACATCCGGAAACTTGCGGTGCATGGACGTATAGACCAACGCCGTGCCATCCGGAAACCAGTTCGGCGCCAGGCATGGGGTGCCGTCACGCGTCAACTGCACGAGATCGTTGCCGTCCATGCCGCACATATAAAGGTCCTTCTTGCCGCCGCGCGAGCCGACCATCGCGATGCGCAACGACGCGATACCGGGGACCTTTTTAACGGCTTCGACGATCGCGTCGCACACGCGGTGCGCCTGCGCGGATGGCGTCACCCCTGCATCGGGGAAGACGCGGCTGAAGTACGACTGGCCGGTCGCGCCGTTACGAACCGCGCACGTGACGGCGGCCGTCGGCGTCACCTGCCCCGAAACCTGGATTGCCGCCGCGGCTTCTCCGATCGTGAACCAGCCGGACATCACGAGGTCGCGCTGCAGCGTCTGCATAAACAGCCGTTCCGCCTCGCCCGGCCCCGACTGCAGCCCCGTCAGGCTCAGAGACGTTTTGTCGGCGCCCGTGCCGACAATCCGAATGTGGGCGGTCTGGGCATGGACATCCCCGGTCAAAGCCAGGGCAAGAACAGCGAGACAAGATATGGCTGTCGGGTGGATCTTCACGGGCGGAAGAATAGACAGTCGGCCCTGCGGAAGACAATAGCGAAATGCGTTTTCGTGGCTTTCGGCTTTCCTCGTGCCGATTTTGTGTCCATTATCCTCGCGCATGAACGCCGGATTGACGCACGAGTTTATCGCTGCCATTCCCAAGTCCGATCTGCATATCCACCTCGATGGGTCGATACGGTTGGAGACGCTGCTCGCCCTTGCGGACGAAATGAACGTGGCGCTGCCCAGCCAGACGCCGGAGGGGCTCCTGGAGACCGTATTCAAGGAGTCCTACGCCGACCTGCCCGAGTACCTGCGGGCGTTTGCCTGCACCTGCGCCGTGCTGACGACACCGGACGCGCTCACGCGCGTGGCACGCGAACTCGTGGAAGACGTCCTCGCGGAAGGCGTGCGTTACATGGAAGTCCGGTTCGCGCCGCAACTGCATGCGTGCGACGGGTTCGACATGATCGATGTCCTGCGCGCCGTCGATGCCGGACTGGCGGAGGGCGCCCAGGCGCACAACCGCACCGACGCCGTCCGCCAGAACCGCGACATCCCCTTCCGCTACGGCATCATCGCCTGCGCCATGCGGACCTTCACGCGCCAGATGGGTGCCTACTTCGCACGCCTCATCACCTTGCTGCCGGAGACCCCGCGCCGCGAACTCGTGGCCATCGCCTCGGAGCAGGTCGCCCGTGCCGCCGTCACGGCACGCGACCGCGAAGGTCTGCCGATCGTCGGATTCGATCTCGCCGGCGAGGAAGCGGGCTATCCCGCCGCTTACCACAAAGTGGCCTACCAGTATGCCCACAGCCACTTTATGCGCAAGACCGTCCACGCCGGAGAAGCCTACGGACCCGAGTCCATCTTCCAGGCGATCACCGACTGCCACGCGAACCGCATCGGCCACGGCACGTTTCTGTTCGAGGCCCGGATGATCCAGGATCCCCTGATTCCCAACCCCGCCACCTTTGTCGACGCCCTTGCGGAATACATCGCCAGTCAGCGCATCGCCGTCGAGGTCTGCCTCACGAGCAACCGACAGACGATCCCCGCGCTGGCCGATCTTGCGGCGCATCCCGTGCGCCAGATGCTGGCGCACAATCTTTCGGTGACCCTGTGCACCGACAACCGGCTCGTCTCGCGCACCTCGCTGACGCGCGAGCTGGAGATTTTCGCCACGACGTTCCCAATCTCGCGCTATCAATTCCGCAACGCCATCATCGCCGGATTCAAGGGCAGCTTCTTCCCCGGCAGCTACAACGAAAAGCGGACCTACGTGCGCCGCGTCCGCGATCGGTACGACGACCTGGCCAACCGTTTGCTGTCTCCGATATCGCCGCCCGCTGACGAGGACCCCGGCGACGCGTCGATCGCGTGACGGCAACCGGGCACTCCGGCGTCACGTGGTCAGAACCACCGTTTGAACCATGTCCGGATGCCACCGCCGGCCTTGACCATCGCCACCGGCTTCGCGCACAACCGTGCCACGGTCTCCGGGACCGGCGTACCGGTCATCCGTCGCCAGAGCGGCTCTCCCGTACAACCCAGAACAACCAGGTCGTACGCCTCGACCTCGTTTTCGGCTTCATCGAGAATCGCGCTGACGACGCGCGCCCCCGATACGGTCTTCGTGCGCACGCGGATGCCCGCCTCGCTGAAGAGGCGCAGATTATCGCCGACAACGGTGTCCGGATCGAACGCATTCCGTTCATGCCCCGTATGCACCGTGAAGGCCACCACTTCGCCGTCTTCCTTCGCCGCCAGAATGCTGGCCACTTCCAGCGCGAAGCGACTGTTCGGCCCGCCAGAGATCGGTACGAGCACGCGCCGGAACTTCTGGTCGCCGCAGTTCTTGAGGACGACCACGTTGCACGGCACGCGCTCGATCACCGGGTCGATCGTGCTGCCGATCGCGAACCGGTGCGACCGCCCGCGTCCATGCCACCCCATGATCAACAGGTCCGTGCCCTTTTCGCGGACCGCGCTGACGATGCCACGGGCCACATTGCGGCAGTAGCGGATGGTCGTGCTCAGCGGGAACATCGGGGCCAGGTACAGCATCGTCTCCGCGATCGCCTCGCGCCCGGCCATCATGTAGCGCTCGGCGTCCGATAGCGGCACCTGGTCGGGTACAGGGACCATATGCAGCAGTTCGACGCTCGCCCTCTTGGCGCCGCACAACCCGTATGTCTGCCGGACCAGCGCCAGGGCATTGTCGGGGTTGGCGATGGCCACCATGATGCGGTAGCCCTCGCCGGACGCGCCGACGACCTCTTCCAACACCCGAATCTCATCGGCCGACGGCGCCGCGTGCGACCGCGCGTACAGCCAGTAGACCGCGCCACCCACGGCGAGCCATATCGGCGCGACGGTCCAGGCTTCCGGCCCGATCGCATGGAGCGATACGGCCAGCACGACCTGACACCCGATGGCGACCACCGGCAACAGCGGAAACAGCGGCATCAGGAATCCGTAGTTGAGCTCATCGCCCATGTTGTAGCGGATCCGGATGACACAGACGTTCACCAACAGGAACAGGAACAGAAACATGATGCTCGCACTGGCCGCGACGCCCTCGACATCCAGCAACGTGCATACCGACAGGACAATGACCGACGTGCCGCCCAGCGCGACCCACGGCGTCTTGCGCGTCGTCGAAATGCGCGCGAAGGCGGCCGGCAGCATGCGATCCCGCCCAAGCGCATACGCCGCGCGCGTCGCGGAGTAGAGGGTGGCGTTCAGCGCCGACGTCGAGGCGAACACGACCGCCAGCACCACCAGCAATCCGCCGCCCCGCGGGAGCAGACGTTCCACGGCCGCGCCGAACCCCTCGCCACCGAAACTGCCGATCCAGACCCACGGACTCACGACCTCGCCGGCGACGACCAAACCGGGGCCGGCCTTGACGGCGACGACCGTCGCGAATGCGCAGGCAACATACGTCAGCGTCACGGCCAGCACGGAAATCAGCATCGCCTTCGGGATGTTGCGTCGCGGGTCGATCGCCTCGTCTCCGGCTTGCGCGATCACCTCATACCCTTCGAAGGCCACCGAGGTGAATCCCATCGTGACCAGCAACGCCCCCCACCCGCCGCCCGGCGCGGGATTGAAGAAGGGCTGGAAATTGGCCATGCGCCCGGGATCCCGGATGACAGCCACAAGGCCGCATATGCCGATCGCCGCGAGGAACAGGGTCTGCAGGAGCGTGATGGCCGCCCCGACTCGGCCGGTCTCCGATACCCCGCGGTAGTTGACGGCAATGAAGACGAGCGCCGCCAGGACCGCCACCACCTTGACGGCGACGGCCTGCTGCAGCGGCGTGACCTCGATCGACCCCAGCGCGAAAACAAAGCGCAGCGTGTATGTCGCGAAGCAAACCGCATACAGCGCGCCGGCCACGCTGCAGGCAAACCATTCGATCCACCCGGCCATGAAACTGGCCCCGCGCCCGAACCCGACCCTGGCGAAGTTGTAGGCCCCGCCCGCCCGCGGAATCGCCGAGCTAAGCTCCGCATACGACATCGCCGTGAAGATCGCGACCAGCCCGTTGAGCGTGAACGTCAGCAGCACGCCGCCCGGCCCGGCGTGTGCGATGGACTTGCCCATGCCGAGGAACACCCCGGCGCCGATCATCATCCCCATCCCCATCATGGTGATCTGGAACAGGGAAAGGTCACGCGAGAGCTCGGACCCGACATTCGGTTTATCGCCCACGACGCAACTCCGCCATGATGTCGCGCACGGTGTGCAGATCGCGGTTCGCGATCACCTTCACGATATGTAAGCTCCGAACGACAAGGCCTACCAGGCCGGCCAACGCGAGGAAGAAGACGGCCCATCCGAGAAGCGCGTCCACGACTACGCCTCCCCCACGCGGGAGACGATCAGAGCCGCGACTTCGGCGACCGACATGCCGGTCGAGTCGACGACCACGGCGCCGTCGGCGATCCGCAGCGGCGCCGTCTTGCGGCCGCTGTCGATCCGGTCCCGCCGACGCAACGAGTCGCCGACCTCCGTAACCGACAGGCGATCCTCACGTGCCGCCATCTCCGCATGCCGGCGACGGACGCGTTCCTCCGGCGAAGCATCCAGATAGAACTTCCACGGGGTCTCGGGAAACACCGCGGTCCCGATATCGCGCCCCTCCACGACGAGGTTGCCAAGCGCCCCCATGCCGCGCAGCCATTCGCCCACCTTGGCGCGCACGGCGGGCACCGCGGCAATGGGACTCACGTGCCGGTTGATCCGTTCCTCGCGGAGTTCGTCGAACAACGCTCGCCCGTTCATGCGAAACCGCACGGCGCCCGCGATGATCTCGAAACGCATGTCGATGCGCGGCAACAGCGCGGCCACCGCCGCGCCGTCCGCCGTATCGCACCCCTCCTCCAGGGCCAGCCACGTCACAGCCCGATAGAGCGCCCCGGAATCGACATAGAGATCGCCCAACCGCGCCGCGACCGCCTTCGACACCGTCGACTTGCCTGAAGCGGCCGGACCGTCGACGGCAATCACGCGCCCCTGCATGCGATTTCCTCCAAGTGTCGCGCGAACCCGGGATACGAGGTGTCCACGCACGCCGTGTCGACGATCCGCACCGGCGCCGAAGCGGACAACGCCAGAACGCTGAACGCCATGGCGATCCGGTGGTCGCCAAAGCTCTCGATGGCGACGCCGCCACGCGGCGCGCCGCCACCGGTCACGACCATCCCGTCGGGACGCTCGTCCACCGACACCCCCATCGCCCTCAGCCCGCGCGTCATGGTCAGTATCCGGTCGGACTCCTTGACGCGCAATTCGCCGGCCTCCGCGATGGTCGTCGTACCCCGCGCCAGAGCGCCCGCCACCGCGACCAGCGGGATCTCGTCGATCAGGTTCGGGATTTCGTCGCCCTTGACCGTGGCGCCGATCAACCGTGCCCCGCGCACCGTCACGCGCCCCCGTGGCTCCCACCGTTCGCTGCCGGGATCGCATTGGCAGTCAATCGACGCCCCCATCCGCCGCAGCACATCGAGCAGCGCGGTCCGGCGCGGGTTGAGACCGACGCCATCGACCGTGAGCACCGCGCCCTCGCGGCAGGCCGCGGCGACGATCCAGAACGCCGCCGACGAGAAATCGCCCGGCACGCGCCATGTTCCCGCGCGCAAGCCATCGGTCCGCCCCGTGCCACGCATCCGCACCGTCAGGCCTTGAACCGTCAGATCGGCGCCCATCGCGAGAAGAACGCGCTCGGTATGATCGCGCGTCGCCCGCGGTTCGACCACCGTCGTCTCGCCCGCCGCGCCCAGGGCGGCCAGCAGCACACACGACTTGACCTGCGCCGATGCCATCGGCAGTTCGTACCGCAAGGCATGCACCGCCGCCGGCAAGATGCGGATCGGCGGGCGGCCGTCGGCGCCCAACAACTCGACGTTCGCGCCCATCGCCGCCAGCGGCTGCTGAATCCGACGCATCGGACGACTGCGTAACGACGCATCGCCCGTCATCTCCGCTGTCACCCGCTGTCCGGCCAGCAACCCCGCCAACAGACGCATGCCGGTCCCGGAGTTGCCCATGTCCAACACATGCCCCGGCGATCGCGGACAACCGCCGACGCCGCGAATCGTCACCTGCGTTCCCGCCCGTTCGACACCGGCGCCCAGGGCCGCCATCGCGTCCAGCGTGTGCAGGCAGTCCTCGCTTGCCAGAAACCCGTCGATCTCCGAAACGCCGCTCGCGATACCGGCCAGCATGGCGATACGGTGCGAGATACTCTTGTCGCCCGGCACGTTAACCACGCCGCCAATCGTCGCCGTCGGCGCAACCGTCCATTCCGCGCATGCGGTCATTCGCCCGACTCCTTTGTTTGACCCGCGACCCGAGTGCACAGCGCCCGCCGATGCGCTCGCGCCGACGCCAGAAACCGGCGCACCCCTTCGAAATCGCCCGCGGCCACCAACTCGCGCACCTGCACGAGCACGCGCTCGTAGGCGCCAAGTTCGTCGAGTATGGCCCGGTCGTTGCTTTTGACAATGTCATGCCACATGTCTTCGGACCCTTCCGCCACGCGCGATGTATCGCGAAAACCCGACCCGCAGTACGGGCCGGCGCCGGCGCCGTCGCGCCCCACGGTCACCGCCAGCGCCGCGGCGACCAGATGCGGCAGGTGGCTCGTACGCGCGATTGTCCGATCATGCGCGTCCGGCGACATGACGCGGACCCGGCCGCCCACCCCTTCCCAGAAACGGCTGACGCGGCCGACGGCGTCCTCCGCCGTTCCCGCCGCGGGCGTGACGATCACCATGGCCCCTTCATACAGGCCCTCATCGGCCACATCGAAGCCCGACTGCTCGGATCCGCACATGGGGTGGCTGCCGACAAATGCGGCATCCCGTTCCCGCAGGAGCATGTCCAACGTGTCGACCAGGACCCGCTTTGTGCTGCCCACATCCGTCACCAGCGCCCCCGGCGCCAAGGCGTCGCGGCACGCCCGCAACAGGCCCTCCATGGTCAGTACCGGCGTGCAGAGCACCACCAGGTCCGCGCCGCGCACGGCGTCGGCGGGGTCGTCGAATGCCGCGTCCACCGCCCCCGCCGCCAGCGCCTGCGCGCGGGTCGCGGCGCGCCGCGCGTACCCCGACACATGCGCCGCGAGCCCCCGCCGCATGGCCGCCAGCGCCAGCGAGCCGCCCATCAGACCCAGCCCCAGAACCGCCAATCGCCGCACGGTCGTCCTCATCCTCGATCCCTGCTTTCCAGAACCTTCCGCAGTGCCGCCAGGCAGCGCCGGTTCTGCTCCGGCAACCCCGTCGTGACGCGAATATAGTCCGGTAACCCGTACGCGTCCATGGGACGCACGATGATGCCTTCGCGCTGCAACGCCATGAACACCTCGCGGCCGCGCCCGACGTTCACGAGAACGAAGTTGGCGACCGACGGTACGAAAGGCAGACCCATCCGATCGAACGCCTGCGCGAAGTACGCAAGTCCGTCCCGCACCAGCGCCCGCGTTCGCGCCACATGCTCGTCATCGTCGAGCGCGGCCACGGCGGCCGCCTGTGCCATCGCGTTCACATTGAACGGCTGGCGCACCCGGTTCAACAACCGGATGCAATCCGGCGGCGCCACGGCATAGCCGACACGCAGCCCCGCCAGGCCGTATGTCTTGGAAAATGTCCTCAGCACCACCACCGGACGCCCCCGCCGCACATAGCGCAGGGTGTCCGGCTGTCGGGCCGGCTCAAGCAATTCGACATAGGCCTCGTCGAAACACACGATCGCGTGGTCCGGCACGGTCGCCATGAAGGCGTCGATGGCGTCGCCGGAAACCACCGTGCCGGTCGGGTTGTTGGGGTTGCCGATAAAGACAAGCCGCGTATCCGGGCGCACGGCGGCCGCCATGGCGGGCAAGTCGTGCGTGAACGCGTGCATGGGTACGGAAAGCACCTCCGCCTGCTCGACGGCCGCGACAAGCCGGTAGACGACGAACGCGCGATCGGCCATGACGATGCTGGTGCCGGGCCCCAGGAAGACATGGCCGAGAAACTCCAGCAACTCGTTGCTGCCGTTGCCTACGATCAGGTGGTCGGGCGGCACATTCAGGCGTCGCGACAGCGCTTCCTTGAGGTAGTACGCGCCGCCGTCCGGGTACAAATGCATCGCCCCCGCGGCATCGCGCATGACCGCCATCGCCCGTGGCGACGGCCCCAAGGCGTTCTCGTTGGACGCCAGCTTGGCGATGCCCGACACGTCCGCCAAGCCCAACTCGCGTGCCACTTCCTCGATCGGGCGGCCCGGTTCATACGTCCCCAGACCGGCGATCCAGGGCTTTGCCAGGGTCTCGAACGCAGTCATTCCCCGTCGTCCTCCAGCAGCCGTTCGGCGTCCGCCGGCGCGGGCGGCGCCGGAGGCGCCAGCGGCAGTTCAGGCGCCGCGGTCGGCCGCGATTTCGCCCCGTCAAGCGCCAGTTCGGCGGTCGAGGACGGACCTTCCTCCTCGCCCGCCGCGGCGGCCTTGAGACCCTCGCGGCGCATCAGCACCATCGGCGCCATCTTATCCAGGTCCTTCAGATCCCGCAGCCCGAAGTGCTCGAGAAACGCATGGGTCGTGCCGTACAGAAAGGGTCGTCCCGGCAGGTCGCTTCGTCCGGCAATCCGCACGAGCTGCGCTTCCATCAGGGCTTTGATCACATGCGCCACATCCACGCCGCGCACCGCTTCAAGGTCCGACTTGGCGATCGGCTGCCGGTAGGCGATGATGGCCAGCGTTTCCAGCGCGGGTCGCGACAGACGCTGCGGCTTCGTCTGCAGCATATGCCGCAGCCAGCGGCCGCACGCGGCATCGCTCTGCAGACGGAACCCGCCCGCGACTTCGGCCACCGTGAACCCGACGTGCGTCCGCTCCAGATCCACGCGCAACTCCTCGATCGCCTCCCGAATCTGCCCCGGCTTGATCTGCGAATAGACCGCCGCATCCTCCGCGAGGTCGGCCACATCGACGAGACACCGCCGCAGCTCGCCGAGCCCCAGTGGACGATTGGCCCCGAAAATCAGCGCACCCACGATCCGTTTGAGCTCCGGCAACGCATCATCTCTTGACATCGTCGATCTCCTCCGTTCCCGCGTCCGTATCCGTCGCGGCCCCAAAATCGAATTCCAACTCGCCCGAACTGTCGTCCTCGGGTCGCCACTCGCTGGGCGGGTCCTCGGGGTTCTCGTTCGGCGTGATGAAGATTTCGCCGAACACCGCGCCCTGGATGGCGTTGATCTGGCGCAACCGGAGCAGTTCGAGCAACGCCAGGAACGTGCAGATGATCTCGTTCCGCGAGGCCAGCGACCGGAACAGGCTCGTGAACTTCATCTGCCGCTTCTGACGGATCGTCATCAGGACGAAATCGATCTTGTCGGCCACCGTGTAGCGGTCGCCGGCGATCTCGCCGATCGTTTCCGGCGGCGCATTCTTGAGTACGTCGTTGAACGCCGCGATCAGATCGAACAGGCTGACGTCCTGGAGCATCAGCCCCGGATCGTCGGGCTCGATCGTCACCGCGCTCTTGCCGCCGAAACCGAACACGTTCTCCTGGTGAAGTTCGCGCTCCTGGAGTTGATTCGCGATATCCTTGAACTTCTTGTATTCGACGAGTTGCCGCACCAGTTCCCATCGCGGATCGTCCTCTTCCTCTTCCTCCACCTCGCCGCGGTCCTCGACCGGCAGCAGCATACGGCTCTTGATCATCATCAGCGTCGCCGCCATCACGATGAACTCGCCGGCGATGTTCAGATCCAGCATTTTCATGACGTCCAGATACTGCATGTACTGGCGCGTGATGGACTCGATCGGGATGTTGTAAATATCGATCTCATCCTTGCGAAGCAGGTAGAGCAGGAGATCGAGCGGTCCCTCGAACACATCCAGCTCGACCTTGTATTCCTCCTGAACCGGCATCGTCGACATCCTTAAGGCAAGTTGTTCCCGCATGGTTGTTCGGGTCTCAAGTTCGCGGACGGTGACACCCGGAGCGTGGCGCCCGCACGCCAGACACCGTCACTCGATGCCCATCGCGCGTCGCGCCGCGCGTAACGTGCTCCCGGCCACGGCGCGCGCCCGCGCCGCGCCGTCCCGCAAAATAGCCTCGACGCGCTCGGGCGCGGCGGCGAGTTCCTCCCGCCGGGCACGGAACGGCTTGAAGTAGTTCCACATGGCCTCGAACAAGGCCTTCTTCGCATCGCCATAGCCGTAACCCCCGGCCCGGTAGCGCGCGGCCATGGCCTCCCGCTCCTCGGGCGAGGCCAGCAACTTGTACAGCGCAAACACGTTGCAGACATCCGGATTCTTCGGGGCCTCCATCGGCGTGCTGTCGGTCACGATACGCATGATGCGCGCGCGCGTGTCCTTCATATCGCCAAAGAGTTCGATGTGGTTGTTGTACGACTTCGACATCTTCTGACCGTCGATTCCGGGGACCAGGGCCACATCGTCGCGGATGGAGGGCTCCGGCACGGTGAAAACCGGACCGTACTGGCTGTTGTAACGAAGGGCGATGTCGCGCGTCACCTCGACGTGCTGCTTCTGATCGCGACCGACGGGAACGAGCGTGGATTGATAGGCCAGGATATCCGCCGCCATCAACACCGGATACGCGAAAAGTCCGTGGCTCGGGGCGATGCCCTTGGCCAACTTGTCCTTGTAGGAGTGGCAGCGCTCCAACAGCCCCATCGGCGTCACGGTCGACAACAGCCATGTCAACTCGGTCACCTCGGGCACGTCGCTCTGACGGAAAAACACCGTTCGCGACGGGTCCAGGCCGCAGGCGAGAAAGTCCAACGCCGCGTCCCAGGTTCCCGCCCTGAGGGCGGCGGGATCGGCGACCGTCGTCAAGGCGTGATAGTTCGCGATGAAGAGGAACGCCTCGCCTTGCGACTGGAGGTCGATCGCCGGCTTCATCATCCCGAAATAGTTCCCGAGGTGCAGTCGTCCGCTCGGTTGGATACCGGATAGTACTCGCATCGTCATGTTGCCCGCCTGTTCCCGTTACGCGACATGGATCATTGACCGCGTACCTTACCCCACCATCGCCTGTCAAGGCAAGCGCCGCTCAGCGCGCGATGGCAGCTCTCGTTTCGATTCACCTGCGGCCGGCACAAGGCATGGCGGGGGTCATCGGGCCGGTGCTGCTCTCGGCGTCGGAATAGAGGGTGTCAATCTGTTGCTGTAGGTCGATGGTGCGGCCAAGCGCTGTCACAATCCGGCAGTATGTCCGAATGTCGTCGAGTTCGAGGCGGCGCTCTTTGCGGTCTTTGAGCCACTTCTCGCAAACCCGGTAGCCGCCGACCTGGTACGTCCAGACGGATTCCGGCACGGGTGCGAAGTACTGAGCGCCGTTGATGTACACGCGCTTTTCGGCGGCGGCGTACCTGAGACCGGTCTGGCGGTCTTTCTCAACACGACCATCACCCTCGCCCTCGAACCGACAGGTCGGCGTGTCGAGGTCCGGCGATTTCTGCACGTGGAGGCCGACCAGTTTCTCCCCGAGGACGGACAGCTTCTTGAACAGCTTCGCGTCCGCTGTGAACGGGATGCGCGGAAAGTCCGCCTTGAGGAACTCGGCATACTTTGTCCGGTAGGTCGGCGCGTAGAGCACGGCGTAGATGTAGTGGAAAATGGCCTCGGGCGTCGGAGCCCTGCCATGGGCCGTCGCCAGCGCCGAGACTATCGCCGGGTTCAGGTTTGGCTCTTTCGCGCCGTAAAGCGCTTTCGGTTCGAAGAGCATCAGGTTGACCCATCGACGACGTTCCTTTTGGTGGGCGGCACGCTCTAACGAGAGATAGAGAGGAAAATGATAATCGATGGTCTTGAGTGATACAGCCACATGGTCGGAAATGACCTCGGCTGCAAAAGCATGGTGCCAAGAACCAGCGTGTTCGACGCGTTTTGGCACCAACAGAGCCAGATTCTCTCCAGCCAGCATGTGGCGCATGACATCGAAACGCCCACGTTCGATCATGGACTCGTGGTAGAGTAACCAACGCGTGTCAAATGGACGGTAGAGGCAGCGTACGATATGCCTGTCGACGTCCGGTTCGGCGCGAAGGGCGTCTCGTGCCGCCCGGACAGACCAGGAGTCGATCTCCCTCAGCGAATACGCGGCCCTAATCACGTCATCTGACAGTACATTGTCACGGAACTGCATGGCACGGCGTTTCAGCGCCGCGCGATCCGTGTCGAGCACCAAACTGTCCCGCGCGGTCACGATGCCAACGCTGTTGACGGGGAAAATGTCGGGAATGGCCGGATAGCCCTCGTAGCGACGCATGGCGGTTTCATCCCGGCGGATGAAGAGATAACCGCCGGAACGCGGCGCCAGTTTGCGCCAGCGGGTGTCGGCAACGCCATGCGCATCGAGCCAGGCGTATTTATCCTCACGCGACCCGAAAAGGTCGGCCTGCCGCACCACGGCATCCGCTTTGATCTGGCCGCCGCGCTTGATGAATAGCGCGATGGCGACGCCTTGCCGGATGTCGAAGACGTTCTTGTCCGGGCTGCCATCCGGGCAGACTTCCTTCTTGAGCGAGTTGCCGTGCAGGTCGAGGATGAAGATGTCGTCGAAAGTGCGCATGAGGCTTTGGCGCATGCCGCGGAAAGTGGGGTTGTCGAGGTACCCATGGTTGGTGATCATGCCGACGATGCCCTGCCCAGACTGTTCGATCTTCCACTGGGCAAAGCGCAGGAACTTCACGTAGTCGTCCTGTAGCCACTTCGGGTTTCTTTCACCAAGAGGCTTCCCGTCCACCTGTTTGTACGTATCGATGAGTCCTTTGATCCACTTCCCGACGTTGGTGGAGTGGCCTGAGTAAGGCGGATTTCCAAGGATGACGAGGATCGGGGTCTTCTGTTTGACCGCACCGGCCAGTCGGGATTCTTCGGCCAAAGCGGAGAAGCCGGGGAGGCGGCTATGTTCCAGTTCCTCGTTGTCGAGGGTGTTGGTCAGAAAGAAGGGGACGCGCTCGTCGTTGGTGAGGCGGTGGCCGAGTTCTTCGAGGAAGAAGCTCATCTTGAGGTGGCCGACGGCGTAGGGCGCCATCATCAACTCGAAGGCGTAGAAGTTCTTGAGGATGTGGCGGCGGATGAAGTCGGCGCGTCCGCCCTTGCCGTATTTGGCCTCGAACTCGGCGACGGCCACTTGCGCGGCACGGGCGATGAAAGTCATGGTGCCCGCCGCCGGGTCGAGCAGGGTTACGCCGTCGGCGGCCAGGCCGTCGGGTTTGCCGAAGTCGCTCTTGAGAATGCCGTGAAGCGAGCGGACGATGTAGCCGACGACCGGTTCGGGGGTGTAGTAGACGCCGCGGCGTTCGCGCTCGGCGGGGTCGTACTGGGCCAGGAAGGTTTCGTAGAAGTGGACGATGGGATCGCTGCCTTTGCCCTCGTGATAGTAGCGGTCGAGGATGCCGGGGGCGTCGGCGACAGCCAGGACTTCGGCGATATCGTCCACGCACCAAGCCAGTTGTTCGGGCAGGTCGCCCAGCGAAATGAAGCGGAACAGGTCACGTAAGACGCCGATGGTGTGGGGGATGTTGTCGAACGCGGCGCGGCGGCTGAAACCGCATGCCTGTCGCGTGGGCGACGCAGAGAGGTCCCCGGCGCGGGTGCGGGCGGCGAACATGCCGTAGGTGATGGTTTGGGCGAAGAGGTCGGCGAAGTCCTCGGGCGTCAACGTGCCGATCAGATAGGTTTGGAATGCCTCGAAGAACCCTGCCAGGACGCCTGCCTGCGCGGTGGCGGCCGCGGCTGACCGGCCGGGGGTGTCCTTTTCCTGCGCGAGTTGTCGTCCGATCACATCCCGAAGGAATCGCGTGCGCTTGGCCAGTTCCACGGCGAGGGATTCGGCCGTAAACACCATGGGCAGAGAGAATCCCAGGAACCGGTCAAGGAGGGCGCGGAGGTCGTCGGCCTTTTCGATTGCCGGGGTTGCGCGCAGTCTGGTAAGCACAAAGGGGCGGGCAGCCAAGACCGTCTGCACGCGTTCGCCGTTGCGGTAAAGCCGGTACTCGAAGAAGTTGGTGAGGATCAGGTTCGGGAACGTGGCGCGATAGCGCGTGAGCTGTTCCGATTCCTCGATGTCATCCAGACGCTCTTCTGTCGGCTTCTTGGCTTCGACGTAGCCAACGATCCGGTCCATGCCGTTCCAAAGACGAAAATCCGGATTCCCCGCGTCCGTGGGTTTGGGGAGGGTGGTGACGCAAATGTGCTTTCGGCCTGTGTCGTCGGCGGCCGCCTTCAGCATGGCGGCCAGCGCGGGGTAGAAACTCTCCTCCCGCGCATCGCCATGCTGGGCCACGGCATGCAGTTCCTTGAAGTAGCTGTCGAATAGGCTTGTGTCGCTCATTGCATTCCCGTTCGCGCAAACACGCCTTTCACGGTCACCCCAAGAGGGCTTGAAGGAGGGGGTTGTTCCAGAGGCGACGGGCTTTGGATTCGAACTGCTGGAGGTGCTGGATGCGGTCGCGCAGGAATTGCGTCTCGGCGTCTCCATCCAACCCGGCGAGTTCGGCTTCGGCGCCGGCATAAAGGCGGTCACGATCGGAAAACCGTTTGGACGCCAGTTCCGCAAGGACGTTCTTGAGCACCTTGCCAAACCAGTCGTTGGCCTCGTAGTAGTCGCGTCGATCCCCCTTGATCCACACCTTCCGAACCGCCCCCCACCCTTCAAGTTGCCGGACACACATGCTCGCGCTGCCCTTGCTGATCCGCAGCGCATCCTGCATGTCCTGCAACCCTCGGGGCGTTTGGGAAAAGTACAGGTAGGCGTAGAGTTGCCCAACCACCCGACCAAGCCCGAAGGATTGCGAGGTGGTTCCGGCATCGGCAATGAAGCGTGTGACAAGCGGATTCATTCGAAAACAACGTTCAATATGTTTTGAATGATACCAAGAAAGCCGGCCAAGGGAAGCGTAACTTCCGGTCAGTGGTCCCGTTCCTTGCCGAGGATGACGATACGGAGCGTTCGCAGAATGATCTGGAGGTCGAGGCTGAGCGAAAGGTTCTTGATGTAGTAGAGATCGTACTCCAGCTTCCGCTTCGCATCCTCGATGGTATGGCCATAGGGATACTGGATCTGCGCCCAGCCCGTAAGCCCTGGCATGGCATTCTCCCGTTCGTCGTAGAACGGAATTCGCGCCGCGAGTTGCGCCACAATCTCCGGACGTTCCGGCCGTGGTCCAACGAGGCTCATATCGCCGAGCAGGATATTCCAGAACTGGGGAAGCTCGTCCAGACGGAACTTGCGCAGAAACCGACCGAACAGCGTGACACGGGGATCGTTCTGAGCCGCCCATACGGCGCCGCTCGCGCTCTCGGCATCGACGCGCATGGTCCTGAACTTATGGATGCGAAAGACCGTTCCGAACTGCCCGAGACGCTCCTGGCTGTAGATGACCGGCGAGCGCGGCTCGAACAGTTTGATCAGCACCGCGACCACGAGGCCGATCGGGACGCAGAAGATCCCCGCGATCAGCGCGGCCAGAATGTCCAGAATGCGCTTCGTGCGCCAGATGATCGGCCAGCTCGATTCCATGCCGGCGGATGCGATCTTATCCTCGTCCAGCAGTTCCAACGGCGTCCTGCCGCTGTAGATTTCCGCCACGGTCAACGCCGGCAGGACTTCGATACCGGCAAAACGGAGCCGTCGCAACTGGCTGTAGGCGCCGGCAACCCGGTGTGCGTCAAGATCGCCGATGATCACGAGGTTCGCCCCCAGTCCGGTCACGACCTGGCGCAGTTCGTTCGGCCCGCACGCAATGGCGGGCAGACCGTCGACAATCGCGGAACGGGGCACGGGGGCGGCATCGGAAAGCACGGCACGGGAAGTCGGCGGCGGCGCCACGGGCATCGCCCCCCCGACCGCCGGACCGGCCGCGGGCGGCGCGAAGCTGATCCAGGCAACGGTGCGGTGCGGCGGCAGAATGAAGGGGTTCTCGATCATCCGCCGGAGTTGGGCGGCAAGGTCGCCGCATCCGATGATGACAACCCGCTGGGTGAGCAACCCGCTCCCGAAAATCGAGCGATAGGCAATCAGCCGCAGCAGCAACGACAACGCGCTGTACATGCCGATGGCCAGAAAGAGGACGCCGCGTCCCAGCAGAATCTTGAACCAGGCGTAAGACGTGACGCTGAGAATAAACATCGCGAAAGCGATGGAGAACACCCACGTCACCAGGAGGTTGAACCGTGACATGGTGTACTGGATGCGGTACGCGCCCGCCAGGTAATTGGCGACGATGATGCTGCCGAAGAAAATGACCCATCCATCGACGTGGCCATAGACATACTCGGCCAGCTCGCCTCGGCCAAACCGCAGTATGACGGCGAGGAAGCAGCTCAGTGCCAGCGCTGCCAGATCGATGGCCACGATCCACAGGCTGTGCGCGCGCGTATGGCTCTGTCCGACAGACATTGCGATTCCCGCCTATTCCATCGGCAAAAAAGTCTTGCGGAACCAGCGGCCGGCGCGTTCGGCGCGTTTGCGGACGGAGGGGCGGCGAGACTCGCGCGTTTTGTCGTCGTAGTAGTAGTAGTTGTACCCGTATGTGTAGGCGTTGCTGTAGTAGGCGTAGTTCGGGTACTGGTAGGCGTAGTAAAGACTACTGACCTTGTGCATCTCGATGCTGTTCATGACAAGTCCGAGTATGTTCGCATCCTTGAGCATGTCGAGCGAGTACCGGATCATGGGCTTCGGCGTGTGGTTGACGCGCGCGACATAGAGCACCTGCCCGATGCCCTGAGTGGCAAGAATGACGGTGTCCGTAACACGCAGAACCGGCGAGGTATCGATGAGGATGTAGTCGTAGTCGTCCTGCACATCCACCAGCATGCCGACAATGTCCGACGACTGCAGAAGTTCGGCGGAATCGTCGATGCTGCTGCCCGATGGCGCGAAAAACAGGTTCGGAACGCGGGAAGCCTGGATCACGTCCTTCAGCGAGCCCCGTTCGCGCAGCACATCGGTCACGCCAGGATCGCGTTCGAGTCCCAGCGACCGGTGCAGACGTCCGCGCCGCAAGTCCATGTCGATCAGAAGCACCCGCTTGTCCATCTGGGCGATCATGATCGCCATGTTCAGGGCCGTCAGGGTCTTGCCTTCGCGGGAATCGGCGCTCGTGATGATCAGGATTTTCTCGTTCGACTTCTGAAGTTCGGCCAGGACGCTGGTACGCAACGCACGGTAGGCTTCGATGGCGCCGGTCGAGTGCTCCTCGGTCACGATGGGGCGAATGGCGCTCTCGAGGCCGCTGTGCGCCCAGTACGGCACGCCGCCGAGGAACCGGACACCGATGATCTCCTCCACATCCTTGACTGACTGGATTTTGTTGTCGATGACCTGCAGGAAGAAAGCCAGCCCGAAACCGGAACCTAAGCCGGCCACGAGGGCGACAAGCAGAATCTTCAACGGGTCAGGCCAGATCGGCGTCTCCGGCGATCCGATCTCGTCGGGCTTGAAATGCTCGGCCTTGAGTTCCTCCGTAACGCGCATGTCGTGGAGGCGTTCGTAGAGGATGTTGTAGTGCGATTCGAACCGGTCAACCACTTTGGAGAGGCGCTTGTATTCCGCCTGGCGCAGGCTCGCCATCAGGTTCTTCGACTGCCACTTGTACTCGGCCGACTCCAGCGCATCGAGCTGTATCTTGAGCGCTTGCTGTCGGTCCTGCAGGTTCCGCAACTGAATCTCGGCCGCGGCGGAGAGCGAGGCTTGGATCTCCTGTATCTTCTCCCGGATCTCGCGCAGCTTCGGGTGGTCTTCCTTCAGGACGGCGGCCAGCTCGGACTGCTCCTTCTGAAGCAGCAGGAGCCTCACGCGCAGATCCTGGAACCCGCGCAACTCCGACTCCATGTTCTGGTCATCCCCTTTATCCATGTTCGCGGCGACATTCCGCGCCGTCGTGTCTTCTTCGGTAATCGGCGCCACATCTCCGGTGGCTTTCGTGAGCGCGCCGACGCCAGCGATTACGGCGGCGTTGGCATCCGAAAGCCGCGGGTACTGGGCCTCGATCATCAGCAGCTCGGTGGTGAGCTGATTCTTCCGGCTCATGAGCGCCATGAGGTAGCTGCTTTCCATCGAACCTTTGGCCTCGACACGCGCGATGTCATGCAACCGCTGATACTCGATAACATCGTCCTCCGCCGTGCGGATTTGTTCCGCCAGCTTCTGCAATTCGTCCTCGAGTATCTGGGCCGCGGCATCGCGTGCCTGCCGCTGCACGCTCTCCCATTCGTTGCGATGCTCCTCGACCAGCCGATCGAGGAACGCGCGCCCGTAATCGCGGTTGCCGGATCCCACGCTCACTTTGACCATGGGATTGACGCCGCGGGACTGCGCCACCGATACGGAGGGAAACATGTGACGGCGCCCGCCCACGCGCTCGGCCCAGGGGTCCACCAGCGCGTCCACGACGCGATTGTGAAGCTTCGGGTTCTCGATCATGTATGTATGGGTGCGCAGCGATGTCCATTCCGTCGTGTCCCGACTGACGGTCAGCAGCGGGTCGCGATAAATCATGATGTTGCAGGAGCTCTCAAACTTCTTGGGCGCCAAATGCACATAGAGTACACCGCCCAAAAGACACCAGAGGAAGCAGACGGCGATCATCTGCCAGCGAAAGAGAACGATCCCGAGGTAAAGCCGGAAATCGATCTTGTTCTCTTCGGGGCGTTTCTGAGTTGTCGCTGCGGGCATGGGGTGGATCGGTGGTTAAGGGTTGGGCGCCCAAACGGGTGTGGGGCACGGACTCGTCATCGGACCGCCGTATCGTGTCGTGTCACGCCTCGTATAGCACATGAAGATCATATTCATACCGACGCTTACGATTGTAGCGCGGATTGCTTCGGGGACACAAGCACAGAAGACCGTGCGACGCCTTCGCTGGCGTCAGTTGAACAGACCGAAGCGGCGGGCGGGGACGATGACGCGGTCTCCATTCTCGAGCGGAACGTCCTCCTCGGGCGAACCGTTCTTGAGGATTGACGAAGCATCGACCCGGATCTCCTCTTCCCCGCCGCTCTGAATACGCCGGATGATGCGGATCGCACGCGTATCCGCGAAATCGGGAAAACCCTCCATCTTGAAAATCAGATGCATGAGCGTGCATGGCGTCGACGAATCGAAACGGTAGATGCCCTGTCGGTTGACTTCTCCCAGCACGAGGATATCCTTCGGGCCTTCCTGCACGACTTCCTGTTTCGCCTGCTGAACCACCGAGAACACATAGGCGACATCGCTATTCCAGAGCGAGACATCCGGCACCTGCGGCGTTCCGTCTTCGGCCGTCAGCGAGTAGACCTCACCCTCCTCGGAAGGCGCCACCGCGGAAAGCATGCCGCCGCGCACGACGCGCACCTTGGCGCCCTTGATGGCCGTGGTGATGCGCCCGGACCGCAGCAGAGCCTCATTGAGCGAAATCTTATCGCCGCTGCCGATCTTGATGATGCCCGGTTCCTCGACCGCGCCATTGACCGCCACCTTGTCGTAGGATGCGCGAAGGATGCGGACATTGACGGTGGCCTTGTTGAAAAATCGCGACTCAAGCACCTGCTTGATCTTGTCGGCGGCTTCCGGCTCCGTCATGTTGCGCAGAAATACGGGGCCAACGTAGCCCAGATCGACGGCATAGATATCGTTCACGCGGTAACTGCCGTCCAACCCGGGGTCTTCCTTCACACTGACCTGGACGACGGACTCAGGCTGAATCGTCACTTCACCAGCCTTGGGGACGGATCCTTCGGCCTCGGGCAGCGGTGCCGGCGGAAGCGCGGAAACGGGCTGGTCGGGACCCAGCCCGCCACGGCCGTCCATCTCTTCCTTGACGGCACGCTCCGTGGCGAGTTCCTTCATGAAGGCATCCCAGTCAATCCGGCTCGTACGCGTGGCGCGGCATCCCGCCAGGAAAACGAGCGCGATACACGGCGCGCAGGCCAGCATATACCGCGTCCGATGACTGAAGGCATGTATGCGCCCTTGCGTGCGACGACATTGAGATGCTCGTCCGCATCTAGTGGTTTGTAGCAGCGCCATATCAGGGAATCCTGTAGACCGGCTTCGTCTTCCCGTTTCTCACATACCGCATCGTGGCTCCATGGCCACACCCCAAACCCCTACGCACGGCCAGCTATTATGCGAGCCACCGAGACGATTGCAAGCACGATAATTCGATCAGAATCGGTGAAACCAGACGAGGTTGGCGGCAAGAATGTCGCGGGTGTACGTCAGTTCGTCCGCATCGCCGGTCCGGACGGCATGCTCGGCGTAAGCCGTCAGCCGCAGTTTGCGCGTCAGGGGTATCGCGGTGGAAAGTCGGGTTACCCATGTGTCGTAGTCCGCCGAGAGGTCGGTGTCCACCGCATCGTCGACCGTCATGCTCTCGTTCATGCGCATGCCGTAGGAGGTGAAGAACTGCAGGGCCACCAGGCGCGAGACCTGTTGGTTGACCGTCAGTTGCGTGATCCAGTCCATGTACCCGGGGCGGACGTCGTCCATGGGGTCGTAGCGCCGCAGGGATGTGGAGATGCCGCCCGGCAGGGCGCGCGTATCCCACGTCAACCCATAGGTGGCGGCATCGGTACTGTCATACCCGCCCTCGAATGCCTCGCTGAACGCGCGCGTATACTCGAGTTCGTGCCGCAGGGCCTGCGAAAGACGCGAACGGACCCGGCCGGACCCCGAAATGGAACCGCTGCTTTCGTCGATTTCGGGATCGCCGCCGCGCGTGCTGGCCACCGCGTAACCGAGGGACGCGGACACGTCGGTCAACTTGGTCACTTGCGCCGAACTGAAGACCGACAGCCCTTCCCGATAACTGTCGGGACGCGTGTCATCCGACGCCAAGCTCTGCCCGAAATCCGCCCGCACTCCACCCACGACGTACGGGCTGAGCTGACGTTCATAGGCGGCGCTCTCGGCATACGCCACGTGGCGCTGGGCATCGAAATCGCTCGACGCCGGCACGACATCCATGCGGCTGGCGGACAGTGAAAGGTTGTCGAGTTTGCTCATCAACCAGTCGAGATCGGCGCCGACGGTGTTCTCGAATCGCTCGTACTCCACGCCGCCATAGCGGTCTTCCAGACCGCGACTGTCGACAAAGTCGGTCCGGTAGGCCGCGCTGTCGTAGATCCGCATGCGCGTGGACCGCGTCGGTTGAAACTCGGTCGAAAGGTCGGCGAAGATGCCTTCGTCCGAGAAGTCGACAATGAACTCGTCCTCCTGAGTCCCCATGGGATAGTGCTCATAGGATACCCGTACGGAGGCCTCCACATCCATGTCGCGGCTCACGATGAGGTAGTTGCGCAGACCCAGCGTTGTGACCAGGGGAAAATCGTAACCGTCCTCGCGGATCTCGCCACGCTCGTTGCTGGCCAGAAAATCGGTGCCGTTGCCCGAAAGGCGCACCCAGCGTACGCCAACGGATTGCGAAAGGGTGACGTCGGAATAGAAGGGCCCGAGACGGATGGTGGCGTAGTCGGGGATGCCCACGTCCCGGTGGTTCGAGAAGCGTAGCGATTGGGCGACGCCCGGCGAAGCGGCGAGTGACAGGATGACCGCGGCCAACCCAAGACCAACCCTCCGGGCGCGTCGGAACGTGCCGTCACTCATGCGGGCCGGTCCCGGTCGGGCGCAGGCGGAAGATCCGCAGCACGGTCGAAGCCTGGCCGAAACCATCGATCTGCGCCACTTCCGCATAACGGGTTTGGAGTATAGCCCAGAGATGGGCCTGTTCGTCAACCGGAAGCTCAGTGATGGATGGGGATCGAATGGCCAGGCCATATGCGCTGAACGCGGCCACCGGTGCATCCGTCGAACGCAGCACCGTCTCCATCGCGGCCCGATTCAGTACGTGACGGGCCGCGGCTTGCTCGTCGGTAAACTCGGGGAAATAGCAGAAAGGACCAAGTTCCATGCCGTCGGGCACGCGCCTGCCCGTCTCGACGGCCAGGTACAGATCCTGGGTCAAGATCGCCGGGGAACGGTTCCTGGCCTCCGCGGCACCGGAGTTCCGCTGCGCCGAACCGGACACCGACGCGACGGGGGCGGAACTCGCGACGAGTCGCGCCGCGCGACGCAGGCCGGCCAGCGAGCGCTCCGGTCGGAGCGGCCACCAGATGCGGTCGCGGGGCGCCAGCAACCAGGACTGGAGCAGCGGCGAAGACGCGGCGTGGACTGTCGTCGCCAACGCGAGCGCGAGGCTCGCGAAGACGGCCATCCGCGTCTCCGGCGGCGGCCACGAGAGGGCCGCCACGCGCGCGGAGATCACGACGGCCAGCAACGGCATGGCGAAGACCTGGTAATCGTCATACGGAAACGGCGCCGCGAGGTGGACCAGCGTGATGGCGACAAACGAGACTCGCAACAGGCCTTCAATGTCGGCGGCAGGCGGGGACTCCCGCACGGGCACAGGCCAACGCGCCCCGGCGACGGCACACACCAAGGTGGCGGCGAAAAGCGGGAAATAGGCGCCGGCGAGACGCATAACGAAGCCGACCTTATAGGCGCACCAGGCGGTCACCGTCCCCGCCTCGCGCAGGCCATGGTAGTCCAGCAGACCGAAACGCACGGCATCGGGAGCGGCGACGACGAAAGGAAGAAACACCATCGCCAGCCCGACGAGACCGCCGAGGGCGAAGCCCGTCACGGGATTCCACGCCCGGCGCGCGCCGCCCTCCCCGTTCGCGGCCGCCCGCCGACCGAACAGCAACCACGCGGCGACGACGGGAAGCAGGATGCCGGCGGAGAGCCGGACACCGGTGGCCAGCGCAAGACAGAACCCGGCCGCGAATGGCAGGCGCGCGCTCCCGCGTGTCGTGGATCGAAGTCCGCCCGACAGGCAAAGGAAGCCGGCCATGACCAGTGTCGACGTCAGGGCATACGTCTTCACCATGCTGGTGAAATAAGCATGGTAAAGGTTGCAGCCGAGAAACGCGAAAGGCAGGAACATCGCGACCCGGGCCTGGCGGACAGATGATGGACCGGTGCACAGGCGGGCGGCCAGACGACCGGCGAGAAACAGGGAGAGAACGCCGAGGGCCGCCGTGAACAGGCGCCCGCCCAGGACGCCGAAAACCGCGACAAGCGGATTCGCCGCCGCATACACGTACGCCATTAACGGGCCTTGCGTACTGGCAAAATCGATGAACGGATGCCGGCCTTCGGCGACCTGGCGGCCGGCATACAGGTACCACCCTTCATCCTGGTTCAACTCGCCGAACCAGACGGCGACGGCATAGACCGCCACCGTCGCCGCGAGTGCCGGAAGCAGGATGCCGCTCGCGCGCCATCCCCGGCCCCAGCCCGTACGCGACGAATCCGACGAGTGCATCCCTGTATCTCCCGACCAGGTTGTTGCGCCATTCGTGTCCGCATCGGTCCCTGGCGCCGACGCGTCTTCCTGCCATCGACCCCGCGCCCCGCGGATGCCTATGACCCCGGGTGCACGGCCCTGCCGCCGGATCGGCAAAGCGGGCAATCCGCAGGCGCCCATACCGTCGGCGCCATCCGCAGCAGGCTGTAGGTCGGATACGGAAAGGAGACGGCGCCGTTGCTGCGATCGACCAGCACGACGACCGCCACAACGACGCCGCCTCCGGCCGTGACAATGTCGATCGTTTCCTGAACACGTCCGCCGCGGGTGATCACATCTTCGGCGACGACATAGCGCGCGCCGGATACGATGGCGAAGCGTCGCATCACGAGTTTACCGTCCTGTTTCTCGGCGAAGACCGACTCGACGCCTCCCAGCGCGCGGGCGACTTCGTGTCCGACGACAAGGCCGCCGAGGGCCGGCGCGATGACCCCATCCACGGCGCCCGGCGCCCGCAGCCCGGCCGGCAGTCGAGCCACCACCGCACGGCACAGCGCCTCCGCATCCATCGGATAGCGCAGCGCATTCGCGCACTGGAAAAAGCGATCGCTGTGCAGACCCGACCGCAACTCGAAATGCCCGGTCAGCAGCGCACCGGTCCGCTCCAGAATGGCATACACATCCGCTTCCGTCATGGTTCCGCTCCTCTACCTCTCGATATCCAGACCCCGGCGCACGTAGGTCGGCGTGTCTAGGTCTTCACCGTCCAGAATGGTGGCTTCCACATCCTTGAATCGTCCCTTGCCGACGACATCGAGGCGGAGCTTGGCTTGCATGTCCCGCGCCTTGGCGCGACGGCGGCCCTTGCGCGGCGCGGGCTCGGACACCGTCTCGCGCGGTCCCGCGGGCAGCGCGCGCTTGACGCGCGTGCCGGCCAGAACGGAAACGACGAGGTCGCCGTCCCACCGGTCGTCCACCGTGATGCCGACGATCATGTCACAGTCCTTGGCCATCCCAGCCGACATATCGCGGACGATGGCGTCGACCTCGGTGACGGCCAGGTCGCTCGCCGCGGCGATGGATAGCACCGCGCAAGGCGCCTCGCGCAGGGCTTTGCCGCGATCCAGCATCGGACTGCGGACCAATTGTTCCACGACGGCCGATGCGCGGCCATTGCCCGACGCGCTGGCGATGCCGAACAAACAGATACCGCCCGAACACACGCGGCGCAGATCGCCGATATCGATGGTCAGCAGCGATGGCATGGCCAGCATCCGCGCGAAGGCCGCAATGCCCCGCGCCAGCATCCGCGCACCGGCCTCGAACGCCTCGGCGACCTTGGCATTGCCGACGCTTTCGACGACGCGGTCATTGTCGATCCGGACGAGAATGTCCGCCCGGTTGCGCAGATCTTCGCAGGCCCGCTCGGCCAAAGCGCGCCGTGCGGCGCTTTCGAACGCAAACGGCATGGTGGCGACAACGATGACCAGCGTATCGCTTTCCTCCGCCGTACGGACAAGCACAGGCGTCGCCCCTGACCCCGTGCCGCCGCCAAGGGCGACGGCGACGATGGCGACGTCGACATTCGAGAATAAGCCACGCAGCATCTCCACATCGTTCTCGGCGGCCATCCGCCCGAGGTCCGCATCCCCGCCGGTCCCGGCGCCTTCAGTGGACTCCAACCCGATGCGCACCTTGGTCATGGCACGCGCCGCCTTCAGCGATACGGCATCCGTGTTGATCGCCACCGTGACCAGATCGGACAACACGTCGTGCAGGCGGGTAACGGCCTTGCATCCGCCGCCCCCCACGCCGATCAGCGCCACCCGCGGCGCTTCGCGAACCAGACTCTCCGAATCGAACTTGAACATCGTCGCTACCGCCCAAACAACAGTTTCGTCATCGTGTCGAGCACCGAGCGCCCACGCCCGGCGTCGCGTTGCTGCGTCTTGAACGCATACTGCACCAAACCGGTGCATGCCGCATAGCCCGGACCGTCGGAGACGGATGCGATGCCGCTCACGTTCCGCGGCCGCCCGACAAAGCACGGGACGCCGAGAACCTGACTCGCCAGTTCGTCCACACCGGACAGGAGCGCCCCGCCGCCGGTCAGGATGGCGCCGGCGCCCGCGTGCGCCAGCAGGTTGTCCTCATCGAGGCGCTTTCGGACCATCTGGAACACCTCCTCCATGCGGGCATGAATCACGCCATGCAGTCCCCGCAAGCTGATCGTCGTGCCCTGAAAGCCGACTTCCGCGGGCATCGCGACACGCTCGCTTGCCACATCGTGACGTACGACGGCGCATCCTTTCTCGCATTTCAGGCTCTCGGCACGGGCCAGCGGAATGCTGAAGGCCAAGGCGATGTCGTTCGTGACATGGTCGCCGCCCACGCCGATCGCGCCGCCCGTGGCCACGACGCCGCCCGCATAGGCCATGTAATCGGTCGTGCCGCCGCCGAGATCGATGACCACGGCACCGGTCTTCTTCTGTTCGGGCGTCAACACCGCCAACGCGGCGCACAATCCGCCGAACGCGACGTCCACGACATCGACGGGCACCATCTGGGCCGCGCGCACCGTATTGCGGATACGACTGCGCACGCCATGAAGCACCAGCATGTCGAGCGACAACCGCGCGCCGACCATGCCAATGGGGCGAACCACGTGCTGTCCGTCGTCGATACAGAAACTGCGACAGATGGTGTGCATCACCTGCCGGTCGTCCGGCAGACCGACCGCGCGCGCGACTTCCATCACATCCTCGACATCGTCCTCGCCGATCGTACCGTCGGGTCCGTGGATCGGCACGGCGCCACGGTTGATCAGCCCGCGAATATGCCCGCCGCTGACGATCAGGTGCACCTGCTCGACCGCGACCTTGCTACGTTCTTCGGCTTCATCGAGAACCGCGCGCACAACGGCGACGGCCTTCTCCATATCGATAACCTCGCCCTTGCGGACGCCGGCCGAGGACCGCTCGCCAACGCCGGTGATCATCACGCCGCCGTCGTCCAGCATCTCGCCGACAAGCGCGACGGTCTTGCTGGTACCGATCTCGAGAGCTACAACAGGGTCGGACATGGCTACTGCGCAAAAACCTTTCCGGGAAATGTGGCGTCAAGTTTGGAGTAATCGCCGCTAAGCTGAGCGGCCTGGCGGAGACGGAGCAGGCGATGGAGGAGAATCTCGCGCGACGCGTCGTTCATCGGTTCGTCCATGCCTTCCCACCACAGCTTGGTCTCCTTGATGCCGGATGTGGAGACGACATGGAGGATGAGGTAGTCCTTCTTGCGGATATCGACGCCGAGCACGAGCAGACCGAGACGCGGGTTATCGCACATGGCCAACACGTCGACGGCGGCGCGCGTCAAACCGCGCACATGCATGCCGGGCTGTAAGGTCGGGTCCTTGTCGCCGATGACAACGGGCAGTTTGTGCAGACCCGAGCTGAGACGGAACACGACCCCCTCCCGGTCGCTGACGAGCGATTCCCGCTGCCCCAGGCGGGCCAGCGGCTCCCGCTCCACGATGCTCACCTTGAGGGTGTCCGGCAGCACACGCTGGATTTCGATCCACTTCACGAGCGGGTTCCGCTCCAGGTACAGGTTCCGGAACGCGTCGACGTCGAACCCGAAAAGGTTCGACCCGATGGTGACACCCTCGTAGGCGAAGTACTCCCGAATCATATCGGCGGTCTTGATCTGACCATCCTGAACATCGATCCTCCGAATCGCGAAACGCTCGTTGCGCACAAACAGCGCGTCCCGCGCGGCCAGAAGCCCGCGAAAGGCGGCATAGCCCGAACCGGCGAGCACGAGCATCAGAAGGACAACGGCGCCGACACGGTACCAGACGATGCGGTTGCGTCCGTCGATGCGGGCCTCCAACTCGTAAGTCGACTTGTGAAAGCGCGTCCCGCGCGATCCACGGCTCGCTCGCATCGTCACGGCCCCCCTTCCCCGGGCCGGTCACACACGGCCAGCCGCATGATGCGATCGCACAGAACCGGGAACGGCATGCCGGCCGCGGCCGCCGCCATCGGCAACAGACTGGTTTCCGTGCATCCGGGGATCGTATTGACCTCCAGCACGTACGGCGTGCCCGTCGCCGTTTCGAGACGTATGTCCACCCGCGCGGCGCCGCGGCAACCGATGGCGGCATAGGCGCGGGCGGCGACGGTCTGACACCGGTCGGTCTCCGCCTCGGCAAGCGCGGCCGGCGCCTGGTAAGCCGATTGGCCGCGCGTGTACTTGGCCTCGAACCCATACCACCCGTCGGGCGCGGCAATCTCGACAATCGGCAACGCCACACCATCGAGAATCGCCACGGTGAGCTCGCGTCCGGCGATGAAGCGCTCGACGAGCGCCGGGCCGCCGCGCGCGAGAACGTCGGCCAGCGCCGGCGCCCAGGCGGCTTCGTCGAACACCCGGTGCACGCCGATGCTCGATCCCTCGCACAACGGCTTTACGACGACGGGCAACGACAAGCCGCGGGCGCGACCGTCACTCAGCACATCGTACGGCGGCGTCGGCACGCCGACGCGATCGAACACCCGTTTCGTCAGCAATTTGTCGAACGCCGTGCGACTGGCGGCGGCGCCGGAACCGGTGTACGGCATGCCCATGCGGTCCAGAATGGCCTGGGCGCCGCCGTCTTCGCCAAAGCGGCCGTGAAAGGCGAGGAAGACCGCCTCGATGCCGTCGGGCAGCGCGATCGTCTCGTGCGGCACGTCGATGGCGGTCACGGTATAGCCCGCGTCATGCAAGCCGCGCGCGATGGCGGCGCCCGAACGCAACGAAACGTCACGTTCGGACGACGGCCCGCCCATCAGAACCGCCACCCGGTTGTAGGGTCTATCCGTAGTCATCCGATGCCCATTCTCCGAGCGGGCCGCCAGGCCCGCGCTTCCGTGCGCCTGCCGGACACCGCGTCCCTCACCGCAGCAGGTGCACTTCCCGTTCCAATTCCTTGCCCGTCCGCCGCCGTACGACGTCCCGCACATGCTCCATCAGGGCCAACACATCCGAGGCCGTCGCCGCGGTCCCGGCCACGATCACGTTCGCATGACGATCGAGCACGCGGGCGCCACCGATGCCGTATCCCTTGAGTCCCGCGCCATCGATGAGCTGCCCCGCATACGCGCCCTCGGGGTTGCGGAAAACCGATCCCGCCGACCTCAATCCCCGCTGCCAGGCGCGCCGTTCGGTCATCTCGCGCCGCGCGGCACGCAGCCCGTCGACATCGCCCGCCCTCAGCCGCAGCCCGACTTCCAACACCACGCCATCGGCGGCCGCGGCACAGTGCCGATATGCCAACCCGAGATCACGGTCAGGGACTATAGCGATGCGGCCGTCGCTTTTCAAACTGCGAATCCATGCCACCTGCTCGCCGAACGTCATGTCCCAGGCGCCGGCGTTCATCCGCATGGCGCCGCCCACGCTTCCCGGGATGCCCGCCATCCGTTCGAGTCCCCCCAATCCGCGCGCTTCGCACCACCCGAGCAAGCGCGCCAACGGGCATGCCGCGCCGACGACCACATCCGCCCCGCGCCGCGCGATCGCGCCGAACGCCTCGACGGAAAGCGCCGCCACGACGCCGCGTACGCCGAGATCGCTGACAAGCACATTGCTGCCGGCGCCAAGCACATGGAACGGCACGCCGTTGCCACGGCACCAGCCCTGCGCCGCCACGAGGTCGGCCTCGCTGCCGCAGGTGACCCAGGCGTCGGCACGCCCGCCGACGCCGAATGTGGTATGCGCGCCGAGCGGGTGATCGTACGCGCAGCGCGATGCCGGACTCAGGAGGTCGGCCGGAAATGCGGGCCGCGTCGTCGGAAAGGCGCCGTGCGACGCGGCGGCGCGCGCCGATTCCGCGATAGACACGACGTTGCCGGCGCCGACAACCAGCAGCATATCGCCGGGCCGCAGCGTGTGCGCCATGTAGTCCCAGACCTGCTCGCGATCCTCCGCCAGCGTCACGCGCAACCCGCCCTGCGCGCGGAACGCCCCGTACAGATCCCATGTCTGGCCGCCTTCCAGCGGCGCCTCGGAAGCGGGATAGACCGGCAGGAGAACAACCTCGTCGACCCCGCGAAACGCCGGCGGGAATGCGGCGCACAGCGCACGCGTACGCGTATAGCGGTGTGGCTGGAAGACCGCACGCAGGCGCCGCGGCCCGACCGTACGGCTCATGGCCACAAGCGCGGCGATCTCGGCGGGATGGTGCGCATAGTCGGAAACGACACGGATATCGCCGACCGCCGCGACCAGTTCGAACCGGCGCCGGGGCAAGGCCGCCACGGCCAGCGCATCGCGGACGCCCTCGAACGACACCCCCAGCGCAAGCGCGGCAGCCGCCGCGCCGGCGGCGTTGCCGATATTGTGCCGTCCGGGCACGGGGATCCGTATGCGTCCGAGGCGCACACCGTCCCGAGACAGCGTGAAGGACGCACTGTCGGGAGTCTCGACGGCATCGGTCACGTGGACATCCGCGGTGGTGCCGAAGCCGTAGGCGATGCGCCGCCGCGCGGTACGCGACAGGGCCATCGCGCGCGGGTCGTCGGCGCACACGATCAGGGCCTTGCCGGTGCGTCGGATCACCTGGCTGAAACACTCCTCGAACGCGTCCTCATCCGCGAAATGTTCCATGTGATCGAAATCGACATTGGTGAGCACCGTGTAGTCGGGAGCATAGGCGGCAAGCGTGCCATCGCTCTCATCGGCTTCAACCACGAGAACGCCGCCGCGATCGTCCGCCAGACCGGGGAGGTTCGGGGAGGTCGCCCCGATGCACCAGGCGGGGTCACGACCGGCGTGCCAGAGGATCCAGGTCAACAACGTCGTCGTCGTGCTCTTGCCGTGGGTGCCGCAGACGGCCACCGACGTGCGGCCTTCGAGCAGGATCGGGAGCACCTGTCCGCGCTGAACGCACACCAAGCCGCGGGCGCGGGCGGTCGCGAGTTCTGGCGCGTCAACCGCCACGGCCGTGCTGCGGATAACCCAGCGCACGTCGGACGCGAGGTGCGCGGGATCGTGCCCTCGCCGGACGGGGATGCCGAGCCCGGCCAACCAGTCCGCGGTGTCGCCGACGGACGAATCGCACCCGCTGACCGGCACGCCGCGCAGAGACAGCAGGCGCGCCAGGCCGGCCATGCCGACCCCGCAGATGCCGAGCATGTGCACGGGCGCCCGCGCCGCGAGTAGTTCGCGGATGCGTACCGCAACGTCCTCCACGTCTCGCAGGGACGGTTGCCTTGAGTTCTTCGTATGCTCAGTCACGGCCATGCCTCTCGTACCCACTGGCCCGCAACGAACCGACACCGGCGTTGCACGTCACATCGGCATGCCTTGCGGGTCCGTCATTCGATCAGATGAAACGCACGGAAACAAGCCCGCGCTCAGGTCGCGCCGTTGGCGGCCTCGCGGGCCACCAACTCCCGGAACGTGACGGAAGCCAGCGCTCCCGACAGCGCGGACTGGATGCGCCCCAGTTCCTCGTGCACGACGCAGCACGCCGACCGGCTGCAACGGGCGGCATCGACAAGACACTCGTTGAGTTGCACAATATTCGGCTCCGTCGCCTTGACCACCGTCAGAAGCGATATCTCGGCGGCGTCGCTCGCCAGACACAACCCGCCACCCTTGCCACGTCGGCTGCGCACCAGTCCAGCAGTCACGAGTTTGGCAACGATCTTGCGCAGAAACCGGTACGGGATTCGCATACTTACCGATAGCGCCGCCGTCGAAACCGTCGATTCGGGCGCTTGTCGGGCCAAGTAAAGAACCGTTCGCAGCGCGTAGTCGGTCTCCCGCGTCATCACACCAACCTCCGCATTTACGTTACTCGAACGGTAGCATTATGAATCGCGACGTGTCAACGCGCACGAAATACCAAATTGCATGTTCGGCGGAGCACTGCTACCTTCTCGCATCGTTCACATGTCGAAGCAGGGATATTCGAGATGATCATACGTGCCCACGCCTATCCGCGCGCCGGCCTGATCGGGAACCCGTCCGACGGCTACTTTGGTAAGACGATGGCGCTGACGTTCAGCAACTTCCGCGCGGAAGTGACGCTCTATGAGACGCCCGAGCTGGAGATTCTGCCCAATACGCGCGATCATTCGCGCTTCGAGAGCCTGGACGCCCTGGCCGACGATGTGCGCCTCTTCGGTTACTATGGCGGGATCCGGCTGCTGAAGGCCACCATCAAGCGATTCCGCGACTACTGCGCGGCGGGGGGCATCGCCCTGCATGCGCGCAATTTTACGATCCGCTACACGTCCACCATCCCCCACCTGGTCGGCCTCGCCGGATCGAGCGCCATTATCACCGCCTGTATGCGCGCGTTGATGGCTTTCTATGGCGTGACGATCGAGAAGCCCCGATTGGCGAACCTTATCCTCTCGGTCGAGACATCCGAACTCCTGATCTCGGCCGGCCTGCAGGATCGCGTCGCCCAGGTGTATCAGGGCCTCGTGTATATGGATTTCGACAAGACGCTCATGGATCGGCAGGGCTACGGCCACTACGAAGCCATGGACGCGAACCGCCTGCCCCCAATCTACATCGCCTACCAGGTCGATCTCTCGGAAGTCTCCGGTGTCTACCACAACGATATGCGCCGCCGGTTCGAAAACGGCGACCGTGCGGTCCTGGACGCGATCGAACAGTGGAAGCGGATGACGGACGAGTTCCGCAAGAGCCTGCTTGCCGGTGACGAGGCGCGCATGGCCGAACTGATCAACGCCAATTTCGATCTGCGGCGCGCCATCAGCCGGATCAGCGAGGGCAACATCCAGATGGTGGAGCGCGCGCGATCCGTCGGCGCCAGCGCCAAGTTCACCGGCTCCGGCGGCGCCATCATCGGCACTTTCGGCAGCCAGTCCATGCTGCTCCAGCTTCGCGGCGCCTTGGAACCGCATGGCGTCCGGGTGATCATCCCCATGTTGGCATCATCTACACAGGAGTGACACACATGATCCGCAAAGCCGTGATTCCCGCCGCCGGATTCGGCACGCGCTTTCTGCCCGCGACGAAGTCGCAACCGAAAGAGATGCTCCCGATCGTCGATACGCCGGTCATTCAGTATGTCGTCGAGGAGGCGGTCGCCTCCGGTATCCGCGACATTGTCATCGTCATCGGCCGCGGCAAGCGCGCCATCGAGGAGTACTTCGACCGCAACCTCGAACTCGAAGCGCAACTCGCCGAGAAGGGCCAATCCGAGATGCTCGCACAGATCCGTCACATCTCGAACCTCGCCGATGTCTGCTTTGTCTGGCAGAAGGAACTCAACGGACTCGGCGACGCCGTCTACTGCGCCCGTCACCACATCGGAAACGAACCGTTCGCGGTGCTGCTGGGCGACACGATTCTGGACGCCGAGAAGGTGCCGGTGACAAGCCAGCTCATCGGCGTCTACGACCGCTACCAGGAGTCCGTCGTCGCCCTCGAGGAAGTGGCCTGGGACCGCGTCAGCCGCTACGGCGTCATGGATGGCGAATCGGTCGGTGACGGCATCATGCGCATCCGCGACTTCGTGGAGAAGCCCTCCCGCGAGGAAGCCCCGTCCAATCTGGTGATTGCCAGCCGCTACGTGCTGACACCGGATATTTTCGCCTGCATCGAACGCACACCCCGCGGCAAGAACAACGAGATCCAACTGACCGATGCCATGCGGTTGCTGCTTAAGAGCCGGACGATGTACGGGCTGAAGTTCAAGGGGTGCCGGTACGATGCCGGCAACAAGCTGGATTTCCTCAAGACGAACATCGCCTTCGGTCTCAAGCACGACGACATGCGGGCCGCGCTCATCGCCCACATCAAGGATCTGGCCGCACGTCTGTGACCACGCAATTGCGGTTGTCTTCACCGCGGCTTTCCATTAGCGTATCCAACCGTATGAAAATGAGTTTGCGCTTTCGCGAGGTGATTCCAGAGGCCCGGCGTGTCGTCATCAAGGCGGGAAGCCGCGTCCTCGTGCAGAAGACGGGGCGCCCCGACCGCAAGCGGATGCGCCGCCTCTGCGAGGATATGGCCGCCATCCGCAAGGCCGGGCACGAAGTCGTGCTCGTCACTTCCGGCGCCGTTGGCGCCGGCATGGAGGCGCTGGGCATGACCGAGCGCCCCAAACAACTCCCGGACCTGCAAATGGCCGCGGCGGTCGGGCAATCGCGACTCATGGCCCGTTACGACGAACTGTTCTCGGCCGTGGACTGCCGCATCGGACAGGTGTTGTTGACACACGACGATTTCAACCACAAGATCCGGGAAACCAACATCAAACGGACACTCGAGAATCTGCTCCGTAATGACGTGATCCCCATCATCAACGAGAACGATGTCGTCACCGACGAAGAGATCAAGGCGGATCTCGCATTCGGCGATAACGATTACCTCGCCTCGCTCGTGGCGAAACTGATCCGCGCCGACTTGCTGGTTCTGCTGACGACCGTCGACGGCGTACGCGAGCCCGCCACCGGCGACCGGACAAGGCGTGTCCGGTATTTCGAAACCATCACACGCAAGACGTTCCAGCTTGTCACGGGCAGCCATTCGTCGCTGTCCAAGGGCGGTATGGCGACGAAACTGCGCGCGGCCCAGTCGGTCGCCGAGTCGGGCTGTGCGGCGGTCATCGCCAACGGCCTGCAACCCGGGGTCCTGCGACACATCATGAAGGGGGCGGATGTCGGCACATTGGTGCTCGCCTCCACCGTCTAGGGACGGCGCGTCCGCGCGGCCACAGCCCATGAACCTGCACGAGGATATCCGACAGATCGGCATCCAGGCACGGCAAGCCTCGCGTGCGCTCCTCCAACTGAACACGCGCCGGAAGAATGCGATCATCGAAGCCATGGCCGACGCCCTCGACGCCGACCGGGCCGCGATCCTGACCGCCAACGACCGTGACGCGGTCGCCGGACGCGAAGCCGGTCTCGACCCCGCTTCGCTCGACCCCCTGCTGCTCAACACGGCGCGCCTCACCGAAATTTCCAATATCCTGCGCGATGTCGCCGCACAACCGGACCCGGTGGGCACGACGCTCAGCCGGTGGTTGCGGCCCAACGGCCTGGAAATCGTCAAACGCCGGGTTCCGATCGGCGTAATCGCCGTCATTTGCGAATCGTGTCCGTCCGTGGCCGTCAGCGCCGTCGCCCTCTGCCTGAAGTCGGGTAACGCCATCATTCTGCGCGCCGGCCACGACGGCGCCCACACCAATGCGGCGCTGATGAAGGCGATCATCGAGGGCGGCATCCGCAAAGGCTTGCCGCCGCATGCCGCACAGTTCGTCCACCAGGCCGGCCCGGAGGCCGTACGCGAACTCGTGCAACTCGAGGGCTATGTCGATCTGGCAATCCCGCGCGGGGGCGAGGGTTTGTTGCGCGCCGTCGTCGAGTCCGCACGCGTCCCCGTGCTGCGGCACTACAAGGGGATCTGTCACATCTACATCGACCCTTCCGCCGATCTCGCGATGGCGACCGCCATTGTGCTCAACGCCAAGTGCCAACGGCCCGGGGCGACGAACGCCCTGGAAACGGTGCTTGTCCACGCCGACATCGCCGGAACCTGCTTGCCGTCGCTCGCCGTCGCGCTGGCCGCGCAGAATGTGGCGATACGCGGGGACGAGGCCGTCCGCGGGGTGGTCCCCGGCACAACACCGGCAACGGAGTTCGACTGGTACACCGAACACCGCGAACGGGTCCTGTGCATCCGCGTCGTTCCCTCGGCCGAGGCGGCCATCGCCCATATCAACCAGTGCGGAACGCACCATTCGGATGCCATCATCGCCGAAGATGAAGCGGTTCAGCGCCAGTTCACCCAGGATGTCGACTCCGCCGCCGTCTACGTGAACGCATCGACACGGTTCACGAGCGGCGAGGAATTCGGCATGGGGGCCGAAGTCGGGATCAGCACCGACAAGCTGCACGCACGCGGCCCCGTCGGCCTTGAGGAACTGACCACCACGAAGTACGTGATCAACGGCAACGGCCAGATACGGCAGTAGCCAGCGATCTACTTCTCGTCCGCGGACATGACGACGTCCGGCTTGGCCGGCTCCCGCCGGTCATCGACCGGTGGCGGCGCTTCAACGACCGGTTCGACCGACGGATCCGCGGGCGCCACTGTTTCGACGGCCGGCTCGGGCACGGGCGCCTGCTCGACAACCGGTGCGAGAGACTCCTCGCCCTCCGCCAGAGACTCCGTGGCCTCGCCCGCCACTGCACCCTCCGACTTGCCGTCGGTCGCCGATGCGCCGTTCGCTGGCTCTGGCTTGGCGTCCGATGCCTTTTTCGGCGGACCGTAACGGCCCCACCGCCGCCGCGCCTCGTTCTGGTCTTCGACCGCAACGCCGTGGCGCTTACTCAAGGCCTGCCACTCGCGCCACGAGAACTTCATCGTCTTGTGGAACTCGTTGAGCGCCCCGGCCGCGCCCAGCGTACCGATGCGAACCACCGGACAGCCCACTTGCTCGGCGCCCGCAACCACCACGGCCGGCACCGCGGCATCGGGCCCGACCAGGTAAATGCGGTCGGGGTCCGTCGTGAAGAACTGACCGAAGCTGTACTCGTCCAGGCTAAGCGGCTTCCATGCCTTCGCATCGACATTCCAGATGTGCATCACGGGCTGCCCTTCACCGCCCGTCGGCATCTGATACGAGATCAGAATCGCACCGCGCAGGGCCGCGATGTCGAATCCCAACTTCACGACGCCTTCCCGCGCCGGAACGACAACCACGGACTCCCCGCCCGCCGCCACCGGAGTCAACGCGCCCGGCGCCGCAAGCATCGCGGCAACCGCCAACCCAACAACCTGTATACGATTCATCGTGTATCCCTCCCCGCGTCCACGTGCGCCGTTCAGGCGGCGCCGCGGACCGGTTCCTGCAAGTCCGCCCGACTATTTGCCGAGCAGTTTCCTGAACTCCTGCGTCAACATCGGCACAATCGTAAGCACGTCGCCCACGATCCCATAAGTCGCCACGCTGAAAATCGGAGCATCCGGATCTCTATTGATGGCGACAATAATATCGGCCGATGACATACCCGCCAAGTGCTGAATCTGACCGCTGATGCCACAGGCGATGTAGATCTTCGGACACACGGTCTTGCCGGTCTGCCCCACCTGATGCGAATAGGCGATCCAGTCGGAATCGACCGCGGCGCGCGAAGCGCCCACGCCGGCGCCGAGCACTTCAGCCAGTTCCCGCACGATCGAGAAGTTCTCCGGCTTGCCCAGTCCCCGGCCACCCGAAACGACAATGTTCGCCTCGGCGATGCTCACCGTCGATTCGCGCTCCGGCACGAACTTCACGCGCGTCGTGCGTGACTTCAGAACGGCCTGCGCGATCTCCTGGATGACCGTCTCGCCGCGGCGGGCCGTATCGACATCGGCTTCCTTCATCACCTTGTGCCGCACCGTGGCCATCTGCGGCCGATGGTTCGGCGTGATGATGGTCGCCATGATGTTGCCGCCGAACGCGGGCCGTGTCTGGAGCAGATTTCCGGTATCGGGGTCGATCGCCAAACCCGTACAGTCCGCCGTCAGACCGGCATCCACGGACACCGCCACCCGGGATACCAGACTGCGTCCGATCGTCGTCGCACCACACAGCAGAATGCAGGGCTTGCGCTGTTTCACCATCGCGATGAGCACGGCCGAATAAGGCTCATCCTGGAAGTACGCCAACTCGGGTTTGTCGACGACATAGACCTTGTCGGCGCCGCGGGCGACCAGATCCGCCGCCCGATCCTTGACACCGGAACCCAGCAGGACGGCGCAAAGCTGCATCTTCAGCGCATCGGCCAGCTTGCGTCCCTCGCCCAGCAGTTCATACGTGACCGACTCGATGTGCCCGTCGGTCTGCTCCACAAACACCCAGACATCACGGTACGAGCCCAGATCCTTGCCCGGTGCGGACTTCTCCTTGATCGTAATGGCGGCGAACTTGCACGCTTCCACACAGGCGCCGCACAGCGTGCACGCCGTCAAGTCAATCCGGGCCAGGCGCGCGTCCATGGTGATCGCCCCGAATGGGCACACCTTGACGCACATGCCGCAGCCGACGCACTTCGCTTCGATAACGGTAATCGGATCGGACATGGCTGTATTCCTTACTGAGCGGCTTCGATAACGGCATCCCTGAGCGCGGCAACCAGTTTCCGAACCATCTCCGGAGGCTCGCCGGCCAGCATCTGACCGCCTTTGCGGGCGGGCGGCGTGAACACGCGCACGACCTTCGTCGGGGAGCCATCCAGTCCCAGCTTCGCCGGTTCGCCACCGATGTCGGCCGCCGTCCACTTCACGACCTCGGCCTTCCGCGCGGCCATCTTGCCCTTCAACGAGGGCAAGCGCGGTTCATTGATCTCCTTGACCACCGTCAGCACGCAGGGCAGCGGCGAACGGATCACTTCGTAGCCGCTTTCGAGCAGGCGTTCGGCCACGATCTGACCGTCATCGACGGCCTCGATTTTGCGCACATACGTGATCTGCGGCAGGTCGAGATGCGTCGCCACGCCAGGGCCGACTTGCGCCGTATCGCCATCGGACGCCTGCTTGCCGAAAAGCACGATGCCATAGTCGCCGATCTTGCGCAGCGCCATCGACAGCGTGTAGCTCGTCGCCCACGTATCGCTCCCGGCAAACGCCCGATCCGAAACCAGAATGGCCTTGTCGACGCCCATCGAAATCGCCTCGCGCAGCGCAGATTCCGCCTGCGGCGGCCCCATCGAAATCGCCGTCACGGTCCCGCCGAGCCGTTCGCGCAACCGCAACGCTTCTTCGATCGCATACATGTCGAAAGGATTGACGATCGATTGAACACCTTCCCGCATCAGCGTGTTGGTCTTCGGATCGATCTTCACGTCGTGAGTGTCGGGCACCTGCTTGATGCAGACCACGATGTGCATAGGCGCTCTTCCTTGTCTGATGGAAATGTTCCCTGTCCTTCGGAATACGGACGCGGAACAATACATCACCCCCACCGACGCATGCAAGGACAAGTTCGGTAACGGAAACTGCTTGCCTTGCATCGGGTTCGAGTCGAGAGTCTGTCCCCCGATAGCGTGGATGAGGGTCGGGCAGGGTTGCGGGAATACTGATTATGACGTCGGAACATGGCACTGCGCGGAACCGCCGCACGACGGCGCGAGACATGCGGCTCGTTACCATCGGCGGTTGTCTGGCCATGGTCTTCGTCACCGGCACGGGATCGCCTGTGACGACCGCCTACCTCCTCGATATCGGCGCCACGAAGTACCAGTTCGGACTGATCGGCGGCATCCCGATGATCCTGCTGGGGCTTCAGTTCGTCGGCGCCTACATGGCCCGTTACCTGGCGCGACGCAAACCCTTCTTCATGCTCGCGCTTATCGGCGGGCGTCTGTTGATCGTCCCGGCCGCGCTCCTGCCCTGGCTTTTTCCGGGCCTGATCGGTCCGCCGGCGGCGAGCCTCTACATCGTGCTGGTGTCGGTCGCCATGGGCCTGAACAACCTGGCGACGCCGCTTTGGATGTCCTGGATGGGCGACCTCATACCGAAACGCATCCTCAACCGCTACTGGGGCGAACGCCATCGCTACATGACGCTCGTCTGGAGCGTGGCTTACCTCGGGGTCGCCGTCTTCTCGTTCCATGCCGACAGCCTGCCGCCGACCCTGGCATTTCCGATTCTCGCCGGCATCGGCGTCCTCGCCGGCATTGTCGACATCGTGCTCTTCGTCTGGGTGCACGAACCGGACAACGTGCGCGACCCCGCTCGCCCCATCGTCGATGTTCTCCTCGAACCCCTGCGCGACCGCGATTACCGGCGGTTCGTGCTGTTCGGCGCATCCTATTCTTTTTCCGCGATGATCGCCGCGACTTTCATGCTCGTATATGTCTGCGACGCGCTGCGCGTGCCGCTCTGGCAGGCGAACATCATGTGGGGTGCCGCCGCCATCGGCGGCTCGGTCGTGGCACGGCGCTTCGGCACGCTGGCGGACCGACACGGGCAGCGCCCGTTGCTGCTCAGCGTCGTCGGACTCAAACCGGCAATCTGTCTGGTATTCCTGTTGGCGACGCCCCGCAACGCCTTCTGGTTCATCGGTATCTCGTTCTTTTTTGACAGCATGCTCAACACGGGCTATGCGCTGGCGTCCAACGGCTACCTGCTGCGCATAGCGCCGCGACAGAACCGCTCCATGTTCGTCGCCGCCGGGTCGGCGTTCGCCGGCATCGCCGGCGGCATCGGCGGAATCGCGGGCGGCACCCTGCTCGCCTGCACGGAGACGTTCCACTGGCACGCCTTCAACCGCGACTGGAACCACTATCACATCGTTTTCGCGGTCAGTTTCATACTCCGTGCCCTGTGCATCCCGATCGCCGCCGCCATTCGCGAACCGAAGAGCACGCCGCACCTGGAGTTTGTACTCAACCTGACCGGTCTCTGGCCCATGCGCATCCTGTCATTCCCGGTCGGACTGTACCGCCGGTTCCGACGCCTGCGCTAACCTGCCGGATTTGGTTCTTGAGAGCTACGCCGTCATTCCAGTACCTTCCGCATCGCATGGACTCATCTAAAACGACGGCGACCTCCCGCGAAGCGATCTCGGCCTGCATTACGGCAGGGAACGAGGAACGTAACATCCGGCGTTGTCTGGAAAGCGTCAGGTGGGCCGACGAGATTGTCGTTGTCGACAGTTTCAGCACGGACCGGACGGTCGATATCTGCCGCGAGTTCACCGCCCGCGTCTACCAGCACAAGTGGCTCGGGTACATCGGCCAGAAGAACTTGATCAAGGATCTCGCCAAAGGCCCCTGGATTCTCTTCCTGGATGCCGACGAAGAGATTTCGCCGTCACTGCGCGAGGAGATCGACGCGGAGTTCAACAGTGGCAACAATGCCCAGTTCGCCGGCTACGAGTTCCCGCGGATGGTACGCTACCTCGGTCGGTGGATCACGCACGGCGACTGGTACCCCGATACGAAACTGCGGCTGTTCCGCAAGGAGCACGGCGTCTGCGGCGGCAAGGAACCGCACGACCGCACCCTGGTCAACGGCAAGGTCAGGCGGCTGCGGAGTCCCCTGTATCATTATACCTACACGGACATCAGCAACCAGATGTCGACCCTGAATCGTTTCAGCACGATCTCCGCCGAAGGTAAATTCGACGAGGGCGAACGTTTCCGGATCGCCAAGCTGCTGTTCAACCCGACGTTCCGCTTCGTGCGCTGCTACATCCTCCGCCGGGGCTTCCTGGATGGCCTGCCCGGCTTGATTATCGCGGCAAACACCGCTTACGGCGTTTTCGCGAAGTACGCGAAGCTCTGGGAAATCGAACACCGCAAGTCGCGGAACGGCCACGCGTAGACCGAGGCCGGAGTCAGGTCCGCAACGCCACCATCCGCCTCAGCAGCGCCGGCAGCGCGAGACGGCGCCCCACCGGCCGACACGATACGGCGCCGTCGCGCAATGCCTTCAGCACCGATCCGCACGGGGCCGCCACGTCAAACGCCGCATCCAACCGCGTCGCATAGCGCCCGACACGCGTCTCCTCGCCGGGTAGTGGCAACGGGTCGGTTCCCGCCGCCACACGCGCCGCCCGCCGCAACACGCCAGGGACCGGCCACCCGTACGCCCGCAGGGCCGAGTCGGCAAGCATCACGCCATCCTGTCGGGTGCACGCCATCAACGCCCCGATCTGACGGCCCCGCGCGCCAAGCCACTTCCCAACCGCCCACGGCAATACGGGAACGCCATCCGCCGCCACCACCGCCGCGATCGCCTCGGCCGCCGAGACGCCGTCCGACACCGGGACCGTCACCCCCACCCCCAGCACTTCGAGGCGCTCCGCCGTCGCCACCTGACATCCCCGCACAACCCACAACGCGCCCCCGTCGGGATGACGCACCCGCAAGGCACGCGCTCCGTCAACCACCTCCATCCCCCACCCCGCCGGTACACCGTCCCCCCCGCGCAAACGCGCAAACGCCTCGCAGTCCGACCGATCCGTAATCACGATCACCCGCGCGGCATCGGGCGCCCCGAGCATGCCCAGGTTACGCCAAGCCGCCGCCAGAAGCGTCTCGCCGGACTGCCCTGGGTAGAGATGCACATGGGTATCGACCACGATCATACTCGCACCATACCCTCTTCCGGTTCCCGCGAATAGAATGAAAACGTTCGCGAATCCGGACCGTCGAATTCGGACTAGGCGGCGATACGCGCCTTCGGCTACAGTCCGCCCATGAAGATCCTGCTGCTGGCGCCGCACCCCTTCTATCAGGAACGCGGCACACCGATCGCCGTCGACCTGCTGATCCGGGCGCTGATGCGCCTCGACCACCACGTGGACGTGCTGACCTACCACGAAGGCGAGAACCCCCGGTACGACGGCCCGGTCACGATCCACCGGATCGCGCCCCCGCGCGGCGTCGTCAACGTACGGCCCGGTTTCTCGGCAAAGAAGCTGCGGTGCGACGCCGCGATGTGGCATGCCGCCCTGCGCCTGGCGCGCACGGACCGATACGATCGCGTCCACGCCGTGGAGGAATCGGTCTTTATGGCCATGCGCATCAACACCCGCATCGGCACCCCCTATGTCTTCGATATGGATTCTTCCATGCCGAACCAGATCGCCGACAAGTTGCGATGCGCCCGCCCGCTGTTGCCCATCCTGCGGGTATTCGAGCGGCGCGCCATCCGTCGCGCGACCGTGGTTGTGCCTATGTGCGATGCGCTGGCGCAACTGGCGCGTCGCGCGGGCGCGCAGCGTGTCACGATTCTGCGCGACGTCGCGCTCGTTTCCGGCCCTGAATTGCCAACCCTCGGCTGGCGCGCCAGCCTGGGTTGTCGCGGTACGGTGTTTCTCTACCTCGGCAACCTCGAACCCTACCAGGGGATTGACCTGCTTCTGGATAGTTTTGCGCGCACCGCGAAAGTCTTGCCCGACGCCGCACTCCTGATCGTCGGCGGCCGGCCCGACGATATCGCACGCCATACCGAACGCGCCCGCATGCTCGGACTGTCCGCGCGTGTCCGTCTCACGGGACCGCAACCGCTCGGCGCGATGGGCGCGGTTTTCGCCGAGGCCGATGTGCTCGTATCGCCCCGCACCCAGGGCGAGAATACGCCAATGAAGATCTATTCCTACCTTGCCTCTGGCAAGCCGACGCTCGCCACGCGCCTGCCGACGCACACGCAGGTGCTCGACGACCGTTTGGCGATGCTCCGCGCTCCGGATGCCGGCGACTTCTCGGACGGCATGGTCGCCCTCGCGCGGGACCCATCCCTACGGCTGACCCTGGCCAACGCCGCCGCACATGAGGCCCGTACCCGCTACAGCCTCGACGCCTTCAACCGCGCCGTGGCCGATATCTACCCCACCGACACCGGCACAACGCCCCCGCACCGACCCTGCGCGGCATAAGCCCAGTGCCGCGTGCGAAGACACGCGTACCCGGTCGCCGTCGGAACGGCACGGCCCGTTCGTATCAGAACACGAGCCGAAGTCCCGTCAGCGAGCGAAGTTCCTCGTAACCGGGCGTTTCGTTGTACGACAGGGTCGTATACGCTTCGAAGTGCCGGCGGAAGTAGTAACGCAGAGCCGCCTCCGCGCTGAAAATCCATTCCCAGTCGCGGTCCGGCGCATCGCCGGCGTCGAACTGCTGGGCCGCCGCCTGCAAAACCAGCGCGTCATAGGCCACGGTTTCCTCGGGACGCACATCCTCCTTACCGATGCCGCCCATCAGCTTGGCATCGTAGTAGAAGTCGTACCAGTTGTTCCGGATGCCAATGATGGCCAGGAACTGATGCAGCTTGTACGGGGTCCAGTAATCGTCTTTCGGCGCCGTCGCATGGTTGAACGCATAGCGCAGCCCCAGCAGGAGTCCGGTATCCTCGGAGAGTTCCCACAGCGATGTCGCCACCCAGTGCGAACGCTCGTTGGCATCGGTATAGTCGTAAAACCAGATCGATCCGACCACGTCCCACCAGTCCCGCACGCGCCATACCGCGTCCAGCGCGTACAGGTCATACCGCACGCGCCGCAACAGGGCGCGGGCGGAGGGCTCGAAGTCATGGTCATACGACAGGTTCACATCCAGCGTGAGCCGCGGCTTCAGCGACAGTTCCGCGCCGTAGACCCAGTCGTCGAAATCGACGGCTTCGCGAAACTCGCGGCGTGTGATGTACCCCGCAAGGTTCACGGCCGACTTGTCATAGGCATCCGGTTCGTACCGGTAGGCCAATTTCATGCCGACATGCTTCTCGTCGACACGCAGTTTGATCCGGTCGATCTCCAGGTCGGGGTCGGCGTCCTGCACGGGAGCGACGATGTCGAACGACTGGCGCAGTTCGCCGTAGCCACCGTAGCCCTCGATCAGGATCGGCGCGGTCAGGTTCACGCCCGCCGCGAAACGCGTCTGCCAGTTGCGCCGGTGCAGGCTGTCGCGGAAGTACTCGAACTGCGCGCCCAGGTAGGGATCGTCAAAAATCAGATCGAAGGTGGACCGTCCCGACTTTTCGATAACGGCGGCGGAACCGAGTTTGCTGGAGAGCCGATCATAGACGTACGTCTCGACCCGCCGGTGCAGCGGCTCGGGGTAGCCGTCGCGCGCCAGCAACTCAAGCGTGTGCATGCTCCGGTAGTAGCGGCTGTGCAGCGCCGCGACCTCGGCCCGCAACCGTCTGGCCAAGAACACCGGGTGATGTTCGGCGAGTTGCTCCACGACATCCAGTCCACTGTCCAGGAGGCCCGGCGCAAAGCGCTGGTACAGCAACGGGTTGTCGCCGTTGACGGCATGACCGAACTCGGAGTTGATGAAGCCCGCCTCATAATTGACGGCCGCTTCGTTCAGGTTCACGCGGATCGCGGTTGGAACGTTGCTCCGGGCACCCTGTCCGATGTCGCCGAAGGGATAGGCGACAAAGTTCGCCTTGCACGCCTCGCCCAGACGCGATCGGATCAGGGCACGGCTCTGGCGGTATTCGTCGCGGACGCGGCGCAGGTAGGCGGCCTCGCTCTCCAGCATGTCATGTGGCGCATCCCAGACACGGTTGGCCAGGGCGCTACCCATCGTCTTCTCTTCGGATACCGGAACCATCGCATCGGCGTTCAGCAGCAGGCTCCCGAACACCCACCGGCCGGTGGCCTGGTATCGCTTGATCTCGCTCCAGGTCGCGACCAGGGGATCGCCCCGTTCGATGCGTCCCGCGGGCAGATGCATGGCGAACACAAGATCCAGATCCTCGGCCACTTCGGTGGCAAGCCGCAGGGTGCGCTCGCTCGCGTCATCGAATGTGATACACACGACGCGATCGGGCGTGTAGTCGTCGATGTCCTTTGGCGCGGGGTCCTTCTTCGCGAAGTAAGTCCCGATCCGATCCGGCGTTATGAACGTGTAGCCGGCCTGCTTCAACGCCAGAAGGTGCAGCCGGAAACGCCGCACGGAAAGCACATCGGTCCAGTCGCTCGTGGTGAGCCCATGATAGGCAAGCACGGCCACGGCGCCGCGCGCGCCATGTCCTTCGATTGTGTCGATCGACTGGTACGCTTTGATGAAGTTGCCGCGCGACAGTTCCATGCGCGCGACACGGGTCTCGATGTACGGATCGTTGGCATTGACCGCGCGCACCTTGTCGATCTCCGCCAGCGCCAGCTTGTAACGCTTGGTCGCCTGGTTGACCTCGAACATGCCCAGATGCGCCCGGTAACAGTTGGTGTTCATGCCGGACAGCAATTCGCCGAACCGTCTCTCCGCGGCGCCGTACGACTGGTTCATGAGCTCGAGTTCGGCCAATGTAAGCCGCCATTCGGGGAAATCGGGATCCATGTCGACGAGCTGGCGGGCCAGCTCGATCGGTCGGTCGAGCGGGTACGTGATCGGGTCCGTCTCCCACAGTCGGGCATAGATTTCCACCAGCCGCCGCATCACCTGCCGCTTGACTTTCTCTTCGGGGTTCGAGCGCAACACCCGCTCCAGATAGGGCACGCCCTCGGCCGGCGTGTTCTTGTACTGGGGCGCATCCGCGAGCAGCATGAGCACTTCGATGTTCGCCTCATCCTTGGACAGCATGCGCTCGGCATGCGCCACGGCGTCGTCAATACGGCCTGTATGAAGCAGGGCGCGCGCTTCGGCAATGACGAACTCGTGATCGTCCGGATGCCACCGCCTGACTTCCTGCAGATACGGCAACGCTTCCTCGTAGCTGCCGTGGTTGAACAGCGCCAGGGCCAGTTCCATTTTCACGTCCAACCGGTCGGGGTCCTCCTTGACGAGCGCCGAAAGTATGCGGATCGATTCCTCATAGCGGGCCGTCCACCGGTAGATCGCCCCGAGCAGCAGGCGGGGCTGAATCGCTTTCGGGTCCAACTCGATCGCGCGGCGCAGATGTTTCTCCGCGAGAGCCATGTCACCCATGCCGGCGTAAGCATTGCCGAGGTTCGTGTGCGGCATCGGATGGTCGGGGTTCAGCGCCAGCAGCCGCTGCCAGAGCTTGATGGCATCCCCACGCCGGTCCACCGCCCAGTAGGCCCAACCAAGCGTGGACCAAACCGCATGCAAGGTCGGTTCGGCTTTGAGTACGGCTTCGAGTTTCGGAATGGCCGTTGCATACTCTTCGTCAAGGACATCATCCATCGCTTCGTACATACGTTCCAGGATCGGCGAGGCCTTCGGCTCGCGTCGCTTGGCCGCTTCGCCATCCTCCTGCGCGCGTTTGACAAGATCGGCCTCGGCGATGAGCATCGTCGAGACGGCGCGCTGCATGCCTTGCGCGCCAATCGCGCCGCCGTCCCCCTTGCGCAGGCGGGCGTCGGCATTGCCAAGCACGCTCGCGTCCGTACGGACCGAGGCACGCACGACGGTCGCCGTCCCCGCGGTCCCGGCCGCCACCGGATTCCCATCGTCTCCACGCGCCGATCCACACACCGTCAGAACCGCGACCAACGCAACAGCACACCGTCCCACGTGCCTGCTATTCATCCGTGCCTCCATCCGCTTCGTTACGCAAGGTATCCTTCTCCAGTACGCCGTCAATAAGATGGTCGGCCAGCAGTTCGGCGCCGGCCCGGCTGAGATGGATGCCGTCCGACGCGCGAACCTCCAGAGGCATCCCGTTGACGCGAACGATGTACGAACTGTAGTTGCCATGCCGGCTGAACATCGCGTGCGTCGGGACAAACGTCACCGCGGCGCGCGCCGCCGCCTGTTTGGCGACGATGTCGTTGATGACACGCACATCGGTGTCGAGGCGCTCCTCACGCATGCACGGCAGCCCGACCCAGACCACCCGCGTCACGCCCCCGCCGAGAAGCGCATCCATGGCCTTGCCGACACGCCGGCCATACTCCGAAACCCACGATTCGGTCCCGAACGCGATGGTGCCTCCGCCGAATTGGAGCGGCTGGTTATCGTTGGCGCCCATCATCACGAAGGCCCGAGTCGCGCCGTGGGCCCGCGCAAGTTCGCTCATCCGGTCCGGCCAGTCCAGCAGATCCAGACGCGCAAGACCGGTACCGATCGGGGCAAACACCGTCGCCGTGAGGCTCTTGCGCTTCAACGCCTTCTCCAGCGAACGCGACAGCGAGCGCATCATCGAATCGCCCACGATCAAGGCATCGGTGCGTTGAACGCCCTCGTCCGCCCGCGTCGCCAGGTCGCCAAACGCAAGCAGACCCGCCAGAACCGCGAGGCTCGTCTGTCGGGAATTCACGATCACGCCTCCGCCTCGCTTCCGCGTACCCGCCGCTCCACGGCCCGCCGCAATGCCGTCAGGCGCAACACATGACCCACCCTCGCCAGCGGCGCCGTCACGCGCAGGCACACGTCACGGCCCCGCCCGTACGGCATCCGTGACGCCCCGCGCTCGAGCGCGTCCGCGTTGAGCAGCGCCGCCACGAGGTAGAAGAGGAAGACCGCCCGCGCCGCGCGCGCGGGACGGCACCCGCACCCCGCCCGGTGGCGCTGTTCCTCAATCTCTGGTATCCCGGCATGCATTAGAATTGGAAGTAAATGAACGGCGCCACACCCCGCGGTCCAAGGCCCATTACGATGGTGAGTATGGTAGCCGCAATCAGGCCTTGCAATACAAAACTCCGACGGTTGAGCCAGTCCCAAACCGGCGCCAGGCGCAATCCGTCAAAACCCTGGACGGCGAGGCCGATGACGATCGCCCACGCCGTGGCGTACGACGCGGACTCGGGCGCGCGCCAGTCCGACAGACCGCGGAGCAACGCGACGGCATCGCCCAGCGTCTCGGCGCGAAAGAACACCCATGCGAGACAGACCAGATGGAACACGACCAGCATCCTCATCCCGCGCCAGACGGCCGCCGGCACGCGGGATCGAGGTGCCGCGAGATGCAGACGCGCCGCCCCCGCCGCCATCGCACGTTCCACCGCGAGGTAGCACCCGTGCAACGCACCCCAGGCGACGAACTTCCAGCTCGCGCCGTGCCAGAGACCGCCCAGCAGAAAGGTGATCATCAGGTTCCGCAACACTTTGACAGGCGACACGCGCGACCCGCCAAACGGGATGTACAGGTAGTCGCGCAACCAGGTGGACAGCGAGATGTGCCAGCGCTGCCAGAACTCGCGCACGGACGTCGCCAGGTACGGCGCCTGAAAGTTGACCGGGAACCGGAACCCCAGCAACAGCGCGATACCGATGGCGATATCGGAATAGGCCGAGAAATCGCAGTAGATCTGGACCGCGTAGCCATACGTGGCCGCGAGAACGTCAATGGCCCCATGATCCCCGACGGCGCCGTACACGGGATCGACGAGGTGTTGCGCCAGAAAGTTGGCGACAACCACTTTCTTGAAAAGGCCGACCAGGATCAGCGTCATCGCGCGTCCGAAATCGATGCGCCGGCCGACAGGCGTCTCGGCCACTTGCGGCAGCAGCACGCTCGCCCGCACGATCGGGCCCGCGACGAGCTGTGGAAAGAACGCCAGATAGACGCCGAAGTCCAGCATGGATGCCGCCGGCGCCAGCTCGCCGCGGTAGACGTCCACCACGTAGCTCATCGCCTGAAACGTGAAGAACGAGATGCCTACCGGCAGGATGACCTCCAGCATGGGCAACGCGCAGGCGATCCCAAGCTGGGCGCAGACCTGATACGCGGACTGCATGAAGAATCCGTAGTACTTGAAGAAGCCGAGCATGCCCAGGTCGAAGACGATGGCGCCCGCCAACCACAACCGGCGCGACCGCGGCGCGGCAACCCGCGCCATGCCCACCGCGAGGGCATGATTCACGACCGTCGCGGCGATGAGGAGCGCGACGAACTTCCAGTTCCAATACCCGTAGAAAAAGTAGCTGACCGCCAACGTAAACCATTTCCAGGTCCGGGCATAGGGGGCCAGCAACCAACTGACGGGGAACACGATCAGGAAGAAGATCGCAAACGCGGTCGTGGGAAACAACATAACCGATCGTCCCCGACGGCTATTCGCGAGTCGCCGGCACGCGAACGGCGTCCGCCGGCAACTCAAGGTAGTAGGTCACGTTCTTCCCGGCGCCCAGCCGCTTCAGGTTCAGGTTCCACCGGATGCCGTCACGCGTCATGCTGTCCGGCAAGGCCGTGCCCAGGGTCATCGACTCGATGTCGAGCCGCCGCACCACACGCGGCATCTCGAGACTCACCGTGATGTTCTCGACCGCGTCACGGCCCGTGTTGCTGATCTTGAGCGATGTCTTCGTGCGCGACAACAGGCGCGTCGACATCTTGATCTGATCCCAGCCGCCCCAGGCGCGTTCGACGCCGGCGGCGGAGACGATCCAGACGTTCTCACGCTTCGCCTTCTCGATCAACGCGTCGAGTTGGTCGACAAAACCCGACTCGGTCAGCGACGGCTGAAACGCCAGGCAGTAGTACCCGCCCAACGCATGTATCTGCGCGAAATGCGCCAGCAACGTGTTATCCATTCCGGTCTTCGCCAGCGTCACGGGCAGGTAATCCATCTGCGGAAGCGTCCACAGCAGGCGCGGCGCCGTAATAACCGGAATGCGCCGATGCTCGCGCGTCACCTTGGGCACCATGCGGTCGTACTTGGTTGTGGACAGGTACGCATATCCGGCCCGCGCCAGGGCATCCAACGTGAGGTCGCTGTACCCCTGGCCCGGCGCCACGCGGAACCCCGTCGGCCTTTTGCCGGTGACACGCTCGACCGCGCGCGCGGCCTTGGTCAACTCGGACTCCTGCTTCCGGAGCGAGGACGTCTCGTAGTCGACCGAGGGGTCGCCAAGCACGGCCACTTCGCCAATCTCGGCGAGCAACGCCATGGCCTCGCGATGCTGCGTCATGACCCTGGGCAGCACGAAGGAGGTCATCGCCACGCGGTGTTTGCGGGCTAACGCGACAATGCGCTGGTCGACATCCTCGGGCCCGAGAATGTTCTGCGTCAGCGACAACGCGCAGTTCCGGGAGTTGGGCCAGGTGGGCTTCAGGGCCTGCACCTGATGGGCGCCCCACGTCACCGCGTTGCGCAACAGTCCATAGAATGCGTCGCGCTGGATGGGCGTATCGACGCCCGAACCGATCGTGAATCCGAGCCAGACGAACCGCCCATCCATGTAATTGCCGTGCGTGATGGCCGCCCGATGCCGCACGCCATGGAGCTCGAACGACGGTTCGCCGGGATCGGTCCAGACGCCATCGACCTTCACCCGGTCCTCGCGCACGTGACACACCAGCGGTTCGTCGTAGCGTGTGATCGCGAGTCGGAACCCGGGCGCCTGATCGGCCGTGATCGGGTACCCGCCGGACAGCATGCCGATACTGATATTCGCTTCGGACCGGGGTGGCGCCCCGACGATATCCATGCCGCATACCTCGTGCAACAGCGAGTAAGCCTCCCACTGCCCGTACTCGTTTCGCGTCCCCGCGGCCCAGGTCATGACCACGCCCTTGCCGGCGCGAAGGAACGCCTTCACGGCGTCGCGTTGCGTCGCGCTCATGCACGACGTCGACGGCAACAGGACCAGGTTGTACGGCTCGGCATCGACACCGGCCGGCACGTCGTTCAGCGTACGATACCCGAAACCCTCGCCGTCGAGAAACCGTTGCCAGATCTCGATCAGACGATCGTAGTTCGCGCGGTGCTCGCCAAACGACAGGGCGGTGGCTTCGGACCGGATCAGCGCGATGCGCACCGGTTTCACATCGAGATCGGCGGACTCGCCGCCGAACCGGCCGACGGTAAATCCCGTGGATGCGCCGTCGTACAGTTCGACGAGCAGGCGGTGGTACTGCCACAGCCCCGCGACCAAAGCCACGTTGACCATGATCAGCAGCACGAGAAAGGTCGTGCGACGCCGCGACGCGGAAGTGGGTTGTTCCTGCTTTATTTCCATCGGTACTCGTCATCCGCTGCTTCGATTTTTTCGACTTTCTCAACCACCTCGACCGGCCCGCGCCCGTGGACCCGGCGGAAGAGAGGCGCGTCCGGAACAGGCGCCGGCGCCGGCGCCGGAGGCAACTCCAGCTCCTCCTCGATGTCAACGGTGCTGTCCTCGTGCAGGTTGACGTCCGTTCGCCCCCGCCTGGCCACGATGTACGCGCCCACCGCGAAGATGAGCGTGCAGACGGTGCTCACCAGGATGACCGTCGAAAGTATGCCTATCAGATTACCCATGCCCCGTTCTCCTTGTCTCTCTCACGCCCCCGCGGCGCGGGTGGCTAAATGCGTCCCTTTCGCTCCAGCTTGCCCCATGTCATGCGCACCTGCAACAGCTCTTCCACGGTCGCAATGAGCTTGCAGACATCGGTCATGACGACGAAATAGATGCGATACGGAATCGAGTACGGCACCAGCTTCATGCTCTCCCGTTCCATGCTCAGACAGAACATCGCGACGACAATGTCCAGCACCGTGAGTTGGCCCCACCAGAAGATGACGAATTTCGCCATGCTGAAGAAGAACACCACGTACAGGAAGTACACCTGCGCGAAAATGTTCATCGCCGGCCACACGAGCGACTCGAACGCCATGTACCACAGGACGAACGTGTTCACGCCCCCGCCTCCGCCCAGCATGTGGCGCCCATGCTTGCGCAGCGACTGCAGGATCCCGCGCGTCCACCGGTAACGCTGGCGGAAGAACCCGCGTATGCGCTCGGGCGCTTCGGTCCAGGTGATCGCATAGGGCTCGTACTCGATCTTCCACCCATGACTCAATATCTTGATCGTTATGTCGCAATCCTCGGCAAACGTGTCGTCATCGTAGTAGCCGACTTCATCGAGCACCTTCCGACGGAACACCCCCAGCGGACCGGGAACCACGTTCACGGCGCTGAAATAGCCCTGACTGCGGCGCACCATGTTCAGGCCCTCGATGTACTCGAGCGCCTGCATCTTGGTCAGCAGGTTGTGGCGATTGACCACCTTCACGTTGCCGGCAACCGCGCCGACCTTCGGGTCGCGGAAGTGCGTAACGGCGTACAACAGCGAAGCCGGCTCAAGGCGCGAGTCGGCATCGACGCACACCACGAGTTCGCCGCGCGAGGCCTGGATGCCGCGGTTGAGCGCGTTGCCCTTACCGGCATTGCGCTGCCGGATCACCCGCACCGTCGACTTGTCGTGCGCGCCTTCGTAACGTCGCGCCAACTCGAAGGTGTTGTCCGTGGACCCGTCGTCGACAACGACGATCTCCACCGCCGGATACTGAAGGTTGAGCAGCGACCGAATCGCGCTCTCGATGACGACGCCCTCGTTGTAGCACGGCACGATGACCGACACGCTGGGCATGTCGGAATGGTCGGTCTTCGCCCGGTACTCCTGCACCCGGTCCGGCGTTCGCGAGCGATCGAGGTGGTGCAGATAGGCCAGATAGATGAGGATGAAGAACCGGATGATCAGCAGGATCAGGAACGCAAACAAGATGACCATCGACAGGTTGACGAAGGCGGACGTGATGCGGTAGTCGGTCCGCAGCACCGTCACATACGTCACGAATACGAACACCAACAGCACGGCGACAAGCAGCAGGATGACGATCTTGCGCAACATAACTAGAATCCCTGCCTTTGTTTGTTGAGTAACTCCCGGCGCGCCTCGGTCTTGCTCAGTTCCAATCGCGCCTGCGCCCGGGCAAGCTTCTCCCGAATATGCGCATCCGCCGCATCCGAAGCCAGGAGGACCTCGAGTTGGTCAACCGAGTCCTCGTACCGCCCATCCGCCAGCAGCAGTTCGCTCAACACCTCCCGTGTCCTGGCATCGGCCGGGTTGCTGGCCAACCATTCGGTGCATCGCGCAATTTCCGCCCGCCGCTCCTCGCCCATCATTGCCTTGATCGCTTCCAGACGCGCCAGCACGCGCGCGCCTTCCTCGGCCCGTATCGCCTGCAGACGGGCGCGCGACTCGCTGTCGAACGGCGCCCGGGCCGCGATCTCCTCGAGCTCGCGAATCGCTTCCCCATGCTGCTCGTCCCGCTCGTACAGCGCCACCAGTTCCCAACGTAACGGCAGGTCGTCGGGGCTCTTCTCCAGACGCGCGCGAAGCTCGGCGATCTTCAGGTTGCTGCCGGACTCCAGTTCCGTCACGCGACTGCGTGCCTCGACATTGTCCGGGCTGATTTCCAGAACTTTGAGGTAGAGGTTGTACTCCTCCTGCTGACGCCCCTGAATGCGGGCTATGGCCGCCAGCAGCAGCAGCGGCGCGTCGTAGTTCGGCGCCTGCCGACGGACATCGCGCAACAAGCCCTGTGCGTCCCGCTCGTGACCGCTCCAGGACAGAGCCCGGGCAAGATCGAGCTTGATCTCGATATCGTCGGGGCGCCGCTCCAGGCAGTACGTAAGCTCGACCACCGCCTCGTCGAATCGCGCCATGGCATTGTACACCCGGCCAAGCGATCGGCGCGCGTCGATGTCCTCGGGCGCAAACGCCAGATAGCCGCGGAACTGCCGAACCGCTTCCTCATGCCGGCCGGCCCACGACAGCATATTCGCAAATTCCAGCCGCACCGCCGGGTTGTCGGCCAACTCGAAGTAGAGCTTATAGTAGGTCTCGGCGCGTTCGTAGGTCTCGGGGCGGGCACACAGCCGCGCGTAGTCGAGCACCGCCACCGGGTCATCCCGATCCAGCGACCGGCCGAGCTCGATCCGCGTCTCGGTCAGCAACCGCTGCGCCTCGGCATGGCCGGGGTCGATACGCAACACATGGGCGGCCTCCTCCGCGGCACGCCGCCCACGTTTCACCTCCGTCAGCGTCCGCGCCAATAGCATGCGCGCATCGATATGGTTCGCATTCGCCGCGACAAAGTTCTCGAGCTCGCGGATCGCCTCGAAGACGACCCCACGCTCCAGCAGCGACTGTGCCCGTTCATAGCCCGTCGGCTCCGTCGCCGCAAACGACCCAACCGCCAACACGACAACGGTCAGTGCCGTTGCTATCCGTCTCTTAAGCCTGCTCTCCACTGTCGTTACCCTCCCTTTGCGGAACGGCTGCACCCCAATCGCTGACCACATCGCGCACGATTCCCGCATCCACGCGCACCGCGTTGTTCATCATGCCCACATATAACGCCAGATCGCAAACATGGTTGATCGTCCGCGGCACCCCCCCCGAAAAGGCATGGATCGCCTCCACAGCCTCATCTTCGACGATCCAGGCGTTGCCGCCCGCCACCGACAACCGGTGGTTGATGTAACCCCGCGCCTGATCCCTGGTCAGCGGAGCCAGCGTCCATCGACTCGGTATCCGCTGGAGCAGCGCCGGGCACGTCTTCAACAGCGACAGGAAATCGACGTGGGCGAAAAGGAACACGGAAACGAGCGGCGCGCCGCGGTCATCCTCCAGATTCATCAACAGCCGTATCTGTTCGAGACGCCGGCGATCGGTCAGAAGCTCCGCATCCTCCACCATGACGATACTGTAGAAACCGCGCCCGGCGCGCGCCATCAGCGCTTCACGCAACTCACGCATGGCGGCGCCGATCGAGCTGAATGCCGAGGCCTTGCCCGCGACCTGATCGTAGATGTCCTGCAGAATCTCGCCCGGTTCGCCCATCGGGTTATCGACCAGCGCCACCACGAAGTTGCCAACCTCGCGCAACCGATCGAGCAACACATGTCGGACGATCGTCTTGCCGGTGCCGTAGTCGCCGGTCAAAATGGCGCCGGGCTTGCGTTCGCGCGCCGCATAGAGAAGACGCGCCAAACCCTCCTTGTGACGCGTGGTCAGGTAGGCGTAACGGCTATCGGCAATGCCCTCGAAGGGCTTCTCCTTGAGCCGCCAGTACTCCGTGTACATCGCCGTCCCCTTCCCCGCACCCGCGGTCAAACCCTGAAAAATCCCCTTTAACGCGCACCGGCGCCGACCGCCGGCGCCACCGGCTTGGACCCCGCATCCGGCGCGCCCGCCTCGGCGCCGGCCGCCGCGGGCCCCGCCAAACGTTCCAGCGCATCGTCGTAACGGCCCATGTCGAAAAGCGTCATCACGAGCTTACGTTCCGCCTGCAAATCGCCGGGAACCTGCCGCAGCAAGTCCTCGTAGAGCGCCAGCGCTTTGCCGAATTCATGGTTTTCCCGGTAGGCGCCGGCAAGCGTCCGGAGCAGGTCGGGCGACCGCGCGGCGGACGCCGGCATCGCCTCGTACAGCGCAACCGCCGCCGCCTTGTTCGTGCGGACGACTTCGAGAATGCCGGCGGAAGGGCTCGTGTCTTCCACGACTTCCGGGGCGGACGCGTCGTTCGTGCTCGCCGACGGAACCGCGGGAACCGGAGGCGCCACGGGGCCCGTGGTCGGCTGGCCACGGTAAGCGTGTTCGAGGTCGCTGATGCGCAGCCGCAGTTGCTTCTCGGTTTCCCGCGACTGCCGCAGCATCGCCTCGTGAGTGCGTTTCTGAGTCTCCACGGCCTGCCGCGCGTCCGCAAGCGTCTGCGCGGATACCGCCTTGTCCTTTTCAAGCGCCGCGACGCGTTCTTCCAGGCCCGCAATCTTTTTCGCGTCACGCGCGACGTCGTCCGCGTGGATGCGCTGCTCGTCGGCGATCTGCCGCCGGAGCTGCTCGGCCTCGCGCGCCGCGGCCTTCGCGGCGGCTTCGATCTGCGCCATCGCCGGCGCCAGGTCCGCGCCATCCCGCGGCCGCTCCGTACCCAGCTTGATCTCGCCCTTGTGCGCGGCGACATCGCGCCGAACCGACTCGAGTTGCCGGGCCATATCCTCGGAAGCCGCGGCCAGCGCCGCGTTGGCATCCTTGACCGCCTTCTCACGCTCCGCTTCCCTGGCCTCGACGCGCGCACGGATTTCACGCTCACGGGCCAGCGCGGCGCGCAACTCGGCCATCTCGCCGTCCGCCAGCAGGGCCGCCCGCTCAAGCTGATCGGTCCGCTTGATCAGCTCGTCCTGGCGCGCCAGACTCGATGCCTCAAGTAACTGGTACTCCTGTTCCAGCGTCTCGATTTCGCGCAAGGCATTTTCGATCGACATCGACTGCATCGCGGCGATCTGCCGTTCGAGATCCTGCTCGCGCGCCTCCCGCAGCTTCATCAGCTCGACGTTGCGGGCGCGCTCGGCCTCAAGCAGCCGATTCACCTCCGCGACGTTCAGAGACGCCTCGGCGGCGCGGGCTTCGATCGCGGCGATCTGGTCCCGCATGTCCTCTTCGCGCTTCCGCTCGGCGGCATCCCGGTCGACCGCGGACGCCTCCCGCGCCTTCAGCTCGCCCCGCGCCTTCTCCAATTCCATCGTCAACGCCACCATCGAACCTTCCAGATCGCGACTGCGGACGGTCAACTTATCCTCGGCCACCCGCGCGGTGGTTTCGAGCGCCTCCCGCTTGCCGCGTTCCGACGACAACTCACGCCGGATCTCGTCCATTTCGGCGCTCGCCTGCACGGACGCCAGTTCGAGCATGTCGATGCGCGCGAGCAGTTCCTCGCGCCGCCGTGATCCGCTTTCTTCCAGAACCGAGTATTCGGCGCGCAGGTCATCGAGCTCGGCCTGCATGGCCGGGTCGGTTGGCGCCACCTCCGGCGCCTTGGGCTCGGAGGGCGGCGGGGCAATCGCCGGCGTCACGGGCGCCGCTTCGGCAACCGGCGCCTCGGGCTTCGTGTCGGACTTCACTGGCGTCTCCACCGGGGCGGGCGGCTTGACGGCCGGATCATCGGCCACCGCGGGCCGTTCAAGCAATGGCGTGGGCGCGGCGGACTTGGCGACAGGCGCCTCGGACAGCCCCTTCAACGTCGGGCGTCGCTCCAGTATCCGCTGATAGAGATCGCGTGCCTGCTCGAACTGCCGCTCGCGCCAATAACAGCCCGCGACGGCGCGGAGCAGCGTGAGCGGAGCATCGAAATCCTTCGGCAGCGCTTCATACGCGGCAATCGCCTCGGCATTGTGGCCGGCGCGCGCAAGGCCGATAATGCCCTCCGCCGAAACCGGGTTCTCAGCCGCGCGAACCCCGCCGGCGATCGCCACGCTCAACAGAAACGCCCAACACACACGCACCATAACCGACCTGTCCACCTTGGTCCCCATCGGCTTCATTCAACGCCAACCCTTCGTAGAATTCAAGCATTCACGGCTACCCAAACCCGCGGGATTGCACAGCGGCAATGTCGTCTCGACCGGCGGCATGGTAGACGGCCCGCCAGGCGAATGCAAGCCCCGCAATGGACATGTCACGCCACCGGCGCCAAACCCTGAAACGACGCATCCCAGTTCTTGAATACCGGCTCCAGCCCGGCGGCCCGCAATGCCGCGCAAAAAGACCCGACATCGCGTGTGTCGCGCACGTCGAATTGCCCGGCATCCGCCGGCGTCGCGTGGCCGTAGCCGCCGACCGTCGTTCGGCTGGCAACGCTCATGCGCGAAATACCGATGCCGGCAAGCCCGTCCCGGAAGGCGGGCTCCTCGCGCGTCGAAAGCACCAGCGGCACATCGGGCATGCAGATGCGGAACGCGAAGATGAGTTGCGCGAGCAGACGGTCGTCAACCGCATGCGCCGGCGCGAAGTCGCCGACCTCGGGGCAGAGCCGCGGGAACGACAGCATCACGCCGCAACGCCAGTACCGCCGTCGCAGGTAAGCGGCATGCCGGAACAGGGACAGGCTCTCAAGGCGCGGATCGGAGAGCCCCAGCAGCGCCCCAAGCCCGACCTGGCGCATGCCGGCCTCCATCGCTCGGGCGGGCGCCTCCAGCCGGAAGGCGTAGTCCCGCTTCTCGCCCCAGCGATGCATCGCCGCGTATCGGACGGGGTCGTACGTCTCCTGATACAGCGTGACACCCGTGCATCCGGCCTCCGCGAGCCGGCGATACTCGTCGACACGCATGGCGAAGGATTCGACCGAAACACCATGAAAAACGCGCGCCGCCGCACTCACGCACGCCAGCAGATAGTCGAAATCGGCCTGCTCGCACCGCTCGCCGGTGAGCAGCAGGACATCGTGCAGACCCCGTGCATGCAGCCCGTCGAGCTCGTCGCGCAACTCGGCCGGGGTCAACCGGCGCCGCGGTTGCGCCCGGTCCGCCGCAAACCCGCAATAGGCGCAGCCCCCCGGACAGAAGTTCGACAGATAAAGCGGCGCGTAGAGCGAAATCGTGCGCCCGAAATGACGGCGCGTCATCGCCCGTGCCCGCCGCGCCATCGGCTCGAGCAACACCGCGGCCGCCGGCGATACCAGGGCGGCGAAGTCGGCCATTCCCGGCACCGCGGTCGCCAGAGCCATCCGCGCCCGCGCTTCGGTTGACGACGACACCAGCGGCGCCCAACGCCCCACGTCCAGCCAGTCGGGCGCCATGGCCTACGGAGCTCCCAGAAAAGCCGTCAGCGGACTGGTGGCCACGGCGGTATCCGATATGGCCATGACACCCGCCGCGCGCGCCTCCATGCCCGCTTGCACGGCGTGCGCAAACGCCCGCGCCATCAGGACCGGGTCTTCGGCCGCCGCCACCGCGCTGTTGACCAGGACTGCCGCGCAGCCGAGTTCCATCGCCAGCGCCGCGTCCGATGGCGAACGCAACCCGGCATCGACAATCACCGGGATGCCGCTCTCCCGGATGATCAACTCCAGCATCTCGCGCGTCTGCAGCCCGCGACCGCTGCCGATCGCGGCACCCAACGGCATCACCGCCGCGCAGCCGATGTCTTCCAGGCGTTTGGCCAGCACCGGATCGGCCGGCATGTACGGCATGACCGTGAACCCGTCCTTCACCAGAATGCGGCACGCGGCATACGTTTCGATCGGATCCGGCATGAGGTGGTGCGGATTCGGATGGATCTCCACCTTGATGAACGGACTGCCGCAAAGCTCGCGCGCCAACCGGGCCACACGCACCGCTTCGTCCGCCGTCCGCGCGCCGGAGGTGTTGGGCATCAGATGCACGCCGTCGAGCGCCCGTAACGGCCCCAGGAGGTCGTCGGCCGCATCGGCGGCGCCGAAGCGGCGCAACGCCACCGTCACCAGTTCGGTTCCGGAAGCCTTCACGGCCCGCAGCATCGTCTCGATCCCGGAGAACTTGCCGGTACCCAGTATCAGCCGGGAGGTGAGTTCGATATCGCCCAGTCTCATCATGATGTCCACTAACCGCCGCGCGCCAGCGTCAGCACCTCGATGCGGTCGCCTTCCTGAAGACGCGTCTCCGGAATGGCCGCACGGCTGACGATCGCGTCGTTGACCATCACCGCCACCTGCTCGGGCTTCGCGCCAAGCCGCGCCAGAACCTGCGCGAGCACCGTCGCGCCGGCCACGTCCAGAGATTCTCCGTTTACAACCAGTTTCATATGTCCCGGTGTCAGACCGCGCTCGCGGCAAGCGCCTGATCGAAATCGGCCTTGATGTCCTCGATGTTCTCGATCCCGACGGCCACCCGCACGAAATCGGGCGTCACGCCGGACGCCAACCGGGCTTCCGGCGTCATCTGCTGATGACTCGTGGACGCCGGGTGCAGCACCAACGTCTTGGCGTCACCGACGTTCGCAAGATGGCTTGCCAGCTTGACTGCGTCAATGAATTTCGCGCCGGCTGCCGCCCCGCCCCGGATGCCGAATCCAAGCACCGCGCCGAACCCGCCGGCGAGATACCGCGTGGCCTGCCCATGGCTCGGGTGCGAGGGCAGCCCGGTGTACGAGACCCAGTCGACCCGCGCCTGCGACTCCAGCCACCCGGCCAGCTCCAGCGCATTCGCGCTCTGCTGTCGAATGCGCAACGGCAAGGTCTCGATACCCTGCAGCAAGAGGAACGAGTTGAACGGGCTCGGGCACAGACCGATGTTGCGCATGCCGTCGATACGGGCCTTGACGATGAACGCGACATTGCCCATGCCGGGGACATCGCGCAAGGCGTCCCAATAGATCAGGCCGTGGTATGCCGGATCCGGTTGCGTGAACATCGGAAAACGCCCCGCCCCCCAATCGAACCGGCCGCTGTCGACGATGACGCCGCCAATCGTGGTGCCATGACCGCCGATCCATTTCGTGCACGAGTGCACGACGATGTCGGCGCCATGCCGGATCGGCCGGCACAGGACCGGGGCGAACGTGTTGTCGACGATGACCGGAACACCCGCCGCATGCGCCGCCTCGGCCAGGCCGGCGATATCCGGCACGTCGCCCCGGGGGTTCCCGATGGTCTCGAAAAACACGGCCCGCGTGTTGGGCCGAATGGCGGCCTTTACCTTTTCGGGCGTGATATCGGTCAGGAAGGTCACTTCGATGCCAAGGCGCGGGAGCGTGTACCGGAACAATGTATCGGTCCCGCCATACAACGACGACGAAGCGACGATATGGTCGCCGGCTTGCGCAATGGTGTGGATGGCCAGGAAGATCGCGGCCATGCCGCTGGACGTCGCAAGCCCTCCCACGCCGCCTTCGAGCGCGGCAAGCCGTTTCTCGACGACATCGGTGGTCGGATTCATCAGACGGGTGTAGATGTTGCCGAATTCCTTAAGGGCGAACAGGCTCGCGGCATGTTCGGAATTCCGGAACACATAGCTGGTCGTCTGATAGATCGGCACCGCGCGCGCGCCGGTAACCGGGTCGGGGGCCTGGCCCGCATGCAGCGCCAGGGTCTCGATATGGGTGGATCCATCGCTCATACGCATTCTCTCCTTTACTCGCTTCGCTCAGATGGCGTAGCTGGCCGCACGCGAACCGCGCAATTCGCGCGCCCGCCGCACCAGCGACTCCAACGTCCGGGTTCCAAACACCGACTGTATCGCGGCCTCCACGTCACGCCAGATCTCACGCGTCACGCAGACCGAGTTGCGCGAACAACCCTCGTCCTCGCACGGTACGAGGATCATCGGGCCTTCGGTCGCCTGAAGAATGTCCGCCACCGTGATATCGCCCGCCGGCCGCGCCAACGAAAACCCGCCCCTAGCACCGCGATGACTGAGGACCAGACCCGCCGATTTGAGCCGGATCAGAATCTGCTCGACGTAGTCGGCGGAAATGGATTCCGCATCGGCGATCGCCTGCTTCCGCGCCGGTCCCTCGCCTTCGTGCATGGCCAGGTACAACAGAATCCGCGTAGCATACCGGCCTTTGGTCGATAGCTTCATCATCGGCGAACCATCATTACATGATTGACTTGATCAACTAACGCAACAATACACAGCGCCCCAGTCGCGATCAATGAAAAACCGCGCCCGCATCATGTCCGTGACCGCCTTCGCCTTACATGCGCACTTCCCCTCGCGTCCAATTACGGCTATTCTATATCCAATGAGAAGGTCGTGGTTTGCTTCGCGTCTGCATGCGGTGATGCCGTACGCCCTGGTCGGCGTGACCGCCGTGCTCGCCGTATGGCTCGTAGCCGCCCGGCATGCCGACAAAGGCCTCGTTCACCCAAGCGCCGACATCGCACGTTTCCACGGCTTTTTCCCCCGGCTTGACGACTGGCAGACACGTACGGTCCAACTCGCGACGGATAAGCTGGCCCCGAACATCATGGCTTTCGAGTTCAAACGCTCCGATCCCCCGCAACGGGTGCTCATCCGCCTCGTACACGGCTACAACATGGTCGACTGCATGCGCATCAAGGGCTATCGGGTCACCGAAGCCGGAACACGGGACATCCCGCACGCGGCGGCAAACACGCCGCCATCCGCCGAACGCCAGGGCCGGACGCAGGCCTGGGTGCTGGTGGATCGAAGCGCCAGGACCAGCGTGTGGGTGACGGCTATGGTCCGCGCCACCGATCTGGCGGCCAGCGACATCGATACGCGCGCCATGGCGTTCCCCCGCGTCGGACAACCGGATGACCTCGGCTGGAACCCGACCGGCCTGCGCTGGTCCAGTTTCCGCCACCCGATCGCCAACTTGCGGCAATGGGTCCGCGCACGATGGAACGCCTCGCGATGCGACTGGCGCACATTCCTGCGTCTCAAGCGTCCCGCCTGGGTGAGCGACAAGTATTTCGCCCTCGTCGCCGAGGGCGCCAACCTTGACGCACTCGCCGACATCGAAAGCCTCCGCACCCAACTCCACACGCTGCTCACGGCGTTTCTCCGCGATCTGCAGACCCATACGGCCCCCCGCCCGTAACCCGAACCTTCGGTCAACACCCAACAGCCAACAAGGAATGTCCATTGACCAATGACATCTATTTCAGGTCCCCGCACCCCAGGCAGTCCCGCAGCGCCTGACCCCAGGACGGCAGACGAATACCCAGCTCGGTTTCGAGCCGGCTGTTGTCGAGCACTGAAAACCGGGGGCGTACGGCGGGCCGGGGAAACGCCTCCGTCGAAATGGCCTCGACCGGCGTCCCCGGCGGAAGAAACGCCCGCGCGAAATCGCACCAGTTCGTCTGTCCGCCGCATGTCATGTGGAAGACACCGGATGCGCCGGAACCGGCCTGGATCCGCCGCAAAGCATCGACGGTCGCCATCGCCACGCTCCGACACCAGGTCGGCGCCCCCACCTGATCGCTGACGATCCGCAGCGGTTTACCCTCCGCGGCCAAACGGCGCACGGTCAGAAGGAAGTTGCGACCGCGCAGTCCGTAGATCCAGCTCGTACGGAAGATAAGCGTCCTGCATCCGGCGCCGAGCACGGCCTGTTCGCCCGCAAGCTTCGAGCGCCCGTAGACGTTCAGCGGTCGCACGGGATCGCCTTCGCGGTACGGGTGCATGCCACAGCCGTCGAACACATAGTCCGTCGAGTAATGGACAAGCAGCGCCCCGCACGCCGCAGCGGCGTCCGCCAGCACGCGCGGCGCTTCGGCGTTGGCCTTGAAAGCCAACTCCGGCTCGCTTTCCGCGCCATCGACGTTCGTGTACGCCGCCGCATTGACGATCGTGTCGGGACACTCCCGGCGCACCAGCGCACGCAGCGACTCCGGCGCACACAAGTCCGCCGTTTCACGCGTCGGCGCCGATACGCGGCCAAGTCCCGGCAACAGGCGCAGGAGCTCGCTGCCGACCTGACCGGTCCGTCCAAGCAGCAGAATACGGTACATGGGCAACATCTCCAGGCGCTGGTATCGAAAACAACCGAACCGCCCTGGCACTATCCCATGCCCGCCGCCGGTCTTCAAGAAGGCTCTTCCGGGTTTGCCGGGAGAAGAGTTTTGAAGATCGAAGGCGTACTTGCGGCCATCCCGGTTCTGTCAATCGATTTGGCGGTTGCACGATCCCACTCTCAGTTGTGGGCCGATCTTGCACAGCAAGGGGAGATGATTGGCGTTCACGACTCGTGGTTGGCTGCCACCTGCCTTGCGCATGGTCTTCGCCTGGCGACTGGCAATCTTCGCGAGTTCAAGCGGGTGCCCGGTCTCGATGTCGAGAAATGGGAGTAGACGGCCGTTCTCAGGGGGCAACTGGAGATTGAAACGGATTGCTGCAAGCGCGAATCGTGGTAGTCTCATCGCATGGGCGACAAGACGGACGAAACGCCCGCACCCCCAGAGTCCCGGAGAGACCTGCGCGCATGATGCGAAAATGGATGGAACAAACACGGCTCATCGAACGTCTCAGGATACATGTCAGGGAGGATATGGCGATGCACGGAACAGTCAGACGGGGTTTCACGGTCGCGGCTTTCGCCACCGTCAGCATGTGTTTGTCGGGTGTGTCCGCGCCGGATAGCGCGGCGTGGTCGCGGGTGACGGAGGCGATCGAGAAGGGTCGGCCCAAGACGGCGATCGAACTGCTCCAGCCCATGATCGATCGTGCGCTGGCCGACAAGGCCTACCCCGACGCGGTCAAGGCGCTCGCCTACCGCATCAAGCTCGAAGGCGACATCGAAGGCAGGAAGCCGGAGGAACGTATCGCGCGCCTCGAACGCGAAGTGGGCGCGGCCCCCGCCGCCATGAAGCCCGTTTTCCAAACCGTGCTCGGACACTGGTACTGGCAGTATTTCCAGCAGAATCGCTGGCGCTTCATGCAGCGGACGCAGTCCGGCACCGCGGCCGGCGCGGACCTGTTGACCTGGGACCTGGCGCGGATACTCCAGGAGATCGATGCCCGGTTCCAGACCGCGCTCGCGGAGGCGTCGGCGCTCCAGCGCATCCCCATCGCCGACTGGGACGCCCTGCTCGAAAAAGGCAGCGTGCCCGACGCCTTCCGGCCGACGCTGTATGACTTCCTCGCGCAGGAGGCGCTGACGTTCTACCAGGCGGGCGAACAGGCCGGCGCGAAACACGAAGACGCGTTCGAACTGGAGGCCGGGATGCCGGTGTTCGACGACGCCGACGCCTTCCTGCAATGGACGCCCGCATCGTCCGACGAGCAGTCCCCCACCCTCAAAGCCCTGCGTCTCTATCGGCAAATCCTGTCGTTCCATCGTGCGGACAAGGATGTCTCCGCATTCATCGATGCCGATCTCGCGCGCCTTGCCTTCGCCAACAACACCGCAGTCGGCGAAACGAAGGCAATCCGCTACAAGGCCGCCCTGGAGCGCTTCGTCAATGCCAACGCCGACCACCGCATCTCCGCGCGCGCCCTGGCCGCGTGGGCGGGCGTGCTGCACGCCGAGAACGACCTCGTCGGGGCCCATCGGCTGGCCTCGCGCGGCGCCACGCTGTTTCCCGGCACTCCCGGCGGGAACCTGTGCCATAACCTGATCCGGCAGATCGAAGCCAAGGCCTCGCAAGTTTCGGCCGAGCGCGTCTGGAATGCACCCTGGCCGGACATCGCCGTGCGCTACAGCAATCTGACCAACCTGTACCTGCGCGTCGTGCCGTACGACTGGAACAAGCAGCTTGCGGCCAACAACTGGAACCCGGAAGACCTTGACCAAGGGCAACGGAAGGCGTTGCTGAACGCGACGCCGGCCAAGGCGTGGAACGTCGTCCTGCCCACCACGGAGGATTACCGCGAACGCCAGGAATGGATACCCGCTCCTGACGGACTGGCGCCCGGCTTCTACTACCTGGTGTCGAGCCATGCGCCCGGATTCGGTGAACATGACAACGTCGTCAGCTTCACGGGTTTCTGGGTCAGCGATCTGGCCGTCGTCATGCGGACCGCCCACGACGCGAACGAAATATCCGGGCTCGTTCTGAACGCCGCCGGCGGCGACCCGATCGCGGGCGCGACGGTGCAATCCTGGATCGCCACCCGCGGCAAACGCGCATCGGGCCCGGGCGCCACGACGGATGCCAACGGGCTGTTTCGTCTGACCCTGCCGGAACACACCGCATGCCTGCTGCTGGTCGAACATCAGGGGCACCGCCTTTCCACGGCCCAGTTCGGCAGCGGCAGGCGGCATGTCGTCCAACCCTCGACACAAACGGTCTTCTTCACCGACCGGTCACTCTACCGCCCGGGGCAGACCATTCAGTACAAGGGGCTCTGCATCCGCGTGGACCAGGAGGCGGACAACTATCGCGTCCTCGACGGGCAGGACGTCATCGTGATTTTCGCCGACGTGAACGGCAAGGAGATCGCCCGTCAGACGCACCGCGCGAATGACTACGGGTCCTTCGCGGGCAGTTTCACCGCGCCGGGAGACCGGTTGATGGGACAGATGCAGATCCGCAGCGAGCGCGACCCACATGGCCAGACTTTTGTCGCCGTCGAGGAATACAAGCGTCCCAAGTTCAAGGTGACGCTCGATGCGCCGGACGCCGCGCCGCGCCTCGACGATGCGGTGACCATGACCGGACACGCGACCGCGTACACCGGCGCCGCCGTCGACGGCGCCCACGTGCGGTACCGCGTGGTGCGTGAAGTTCGCTTTCCGGACTGGTGGTTCTGGCGCTGCTGGTGGTATCCGCCCAACCAGGGCGAGAGCCGGGAGATCGCGCACGGCGCACTCGAAACCGCGCAGGACGGCTCGTTTTCGGTCACCTTCAAGGCGCTCGCGGACCGCTCCGTCGATCGGGAATCCGAGCCGACCTTCCGCTATACGCTGCATGCCGATGTGACCGACGGCGCCGGCGAGACGCGTTCGGGCAGTCGGTCGGTCAACGTCGGTTACACGGCATTGAGCGCATCCCTGAGCGCGGCGGATTGGCAACAACAGGGCACGCCCGTCGCCATCACGATCGCCACGCGCACCCTGGACGGCGATGCCCAGGCCGCCACGGGGCATATCAAGATCCACGCGCTCAGGCAACCCGCCAACGCACAGCGTGCCAAGCTGCCGTCGCCACAGGCTTACGGACGGGACCCGTTCCTTGCCGACCGGAGTGGCGCCCTTCCCCCTCCCGATCCCGACCCCGCCAATCCCAATTCATGGGAGTTGGGTGACGTGGTCTTCGAGCAGGACGTGACGACTTCGGCCGACGGTACGGCGATGCTCTCGGTCGATCTCAAGGCCGGCATCTACCGGGCCATTCTGGCGACGCAGGACCGGTTCAAGACGGAGGTCAAGGCGTTGCTGCCCATCCAGGTGGTGGACATCGCGGGCAAGCGTTTTCCGATCAAGGTGCCGAACGCGGTTTCGGCATCCGCCTGGTCGCTCGAACCCGGAGGCACGTTCCTCGCGCTCTGGGGCACGGGCTACGAAAAGGGGCGCGCATATGTCGAAATCGAGCATCGCGGCAGGCTGGTGCGCGGTTTCTGGACGGCGGTCGACGCCACGCAGGAGATCGTCGAGCACGCGGTCGATGAGCGCATGCGCGGCGGATTCACGCTGCACATCACCCAAGTGCGCGAGAACCGGGCGTACCTGACGTCGCGCCGCATCGACGTGCCTTGGACCAACAAACAGCTCCAGATCAAATGGGAGCGCTTTGTCTCCAAGCTGGAGCCCGCGCAGAAGGAAACCTGGACCGCGGTCATCACGGGACCCGACGCGAACAAGGCGGCCGCCGAACTCACGGCGACGCTTTACGACGAGTCGCTCGACGCGTATCGTCCCCATGCGTGGATGCCATCCTTCGGCGTCTTCCGGCAGGACGATTCGCATCGGCTTACGACGTTCGAGAACGCCCTGCGCGGTCTCGATCATCTGCACGGTTCGTGGCCGGTCGACTACCGGGACGTAAGCTTCACGTACCGCGCGTTCCCCGCGGAACTTACGGCGCAGCACATGCTCTGGGGGTACCCTCAATGCTTGCGATGGAGCATGGGAAAAGGAATGAGCGGTCGGAGCATGATGGCGTTTTCGGGCGGGGCCAACCGCGTGGCCGGCGCCGAGATAGACGCCATGCCCGCCATGGCGATGGCTGCCGGGATCGCCCCGGGCGCGGCCGTGGAGCCGTCGAATAGAGCCCTTGCCGCGGACAAGTCGATGGAAACGGGTGGCGCGGGTTCCGACACGGCCGACCCGTTCGCCGCGTCCGCCGCCCCCGACCTGTCGCAGGTGTCGGCCCGGAAGAATCTTCAGGAAACGGCGTTCTTCTTTCCGCAACTTCTCAGCGACGCGGACGGGATCGTCCGGATGCAGTTCACGATGCCGGAGGCGCTCACGCAATGGAAGTTCATGGGCTTCGCGCACGACCGCGAGCTGCGGTCCGGCTATCTGCGGGATGCGGTCGTCACCGCGAAGGACCTGATGGTTCAGCCGAACCCGCCGCGATTCCTGCGCGAGGGCGATGCGCTGGAGTTCACCGTCAAAGTCGTCAACCAGTCGCCGACGCGGCAGGAGGGCACGGTACGGCTGACGTTCGCCGACGCGCGCACGCTGCAGGCGGTCGACGACCGTCTGCAATCCAAGGTGTCGGACCTGAAATTCGACATCCCGCCCAAGGAGTCCCGCTCGTTCGCCTGGCGCCTTCAGGTTCCCGACGGCATGGGGTTCCTCCAGTACAAAACCGTGGCCGCGACAACCCGAATGTCCGATGGCGAGGAGGGCTACCTGCCCGTGCTGCCGCGCCGGACACTGGTGACCGAATCGATGACGCTCCCGATCCGCGATGCCGGCACGAAGCAGTTCACCTTTACGAAGTTGGGCGCATCGGGCGCATCGGATACGCTGCGCCATCACAAGCTGGTCGTACAGATGGTTTCGAACCCGTCGTGGTACGCGATCATGGCGTTGCCCTATCTCATGGAGTATCCGCACGGGTGTTCGGAGCAGGTATTCAACCGCCTGTATGCCAACGCGCTGGCGCGCCACATTGCGACGTCGCAACCGAAGATCCGGCGCATCTTCGACCAGTGGCGCGGCACGGAGGCGCTCGACAGCCCGCTCGAGAAGAACCAGGACCTGAAGTCGGTCATGCTCGAAGAGACGCCATGGCAGGCGGAGGGCGAGGACGAGAGCGCGGCGCGACGCAACGTCGGCATCCTCTTCGATGCCAACCGCCTGGATGCGGAAGCGGACAATACCATGCGGAAACTGGCGCAGATGCAGCTCGATGACGGCGCCTGGCCGTGGTTCCCCGGCGGGGAGGCCAGCGACCACATCACCCTCTACATCACCACCGGCTATGGACGACTTCGGCATCTCGGCGTCAACGCCATCGACATGCGCCCCGCCGTGAAATCGTTGAACCGGCTGGACGCCTGGGTCGACGGCATTTACCGCGATATCCTCAAGCACGGACGTCGGGACGATAACAACCTGACCTCGACCATCGCGCTGTACCTCTATGGGCGGAGCTTCTTCCTGAAGGAGCAGGCAATCGCCCCCGCCCACAAGGAAGCCATCGACTACTTCCTCGCGCAGGCCGCGAAGCACTGGGTCAAACTGCCGCGTCAGTCGCAGGGCCATCTCGCCCTGGCGCTGACGCGCTTCGGGACCGCCGCGACGACGCCGAACGACATCATGGCCTCGCTGAAGGAATTTTCCGTGACCAGCGAGGAGATGGGCATGTTCTGGCGCGATACGGAGTACTCCTGGTGGTGGTACCGCGCCCCCATCGAGACGCAGGCCATCATGATCGAAGCGTTCGACGAGGTCGCCAAGGACGCGCGCGCCGTGGAGGACTGCAAGGTCTGGCTCCTGAAACAAAAGCAGACGCAGGACTGGAAGACCACCAAGGCGACGGCCGACGCCGTGTATGCGCTGCTCCTGCGCGGCTCGGACCTCCTGGCCTCGGACGAGTTGGTCGCCGTGTCGCTCGCCGGCAGGAAGATCGAGCCGGAGAAGGTCGAGGCCGGCACCGGCTTCTACGAGAAACGCCTGGGCGCCGGCGACATCGTACCCGCGATGAGCGCCATCGCCGTGACCAAGGTTGACGCCGGCGTCGCCTGGGGCGGTGTGCATTGGCAGTACTTCGAGGACATGAGCAGGATCGTGCCGCACGAGGCGACGCCACTGACGCTCCAGAAGTCGCTCTTCGTGAAGGCGAATACGAAGAAGGGTCCCGAACTCACGCCCGTGACCGGCGCGGTCGCGGTCGGTGACGAACTCGTCACGCGCCTCGTCCTGCGTGTCGATCGCGATATGGAGTACGTCCACATGAAGGATCAGCGCGGCAGCGGCACCGAGCCGGTCAACGTCCTGTCCGCCTACAAGTACCAGGACGGACTGCGCTACTACGAGTCGACCAAGGACACCGCCAGCCATTTCTTCATCGACTACCTGCCGAAGGGAACCTACGTGTTCGAGTATTCCGTCCGGGTGCAGCACCGTGGCGCCTACCAGAGCGGCATGGCCCTGATCGAATGTCTCTACGCGCCGGAATTCAACAGCCATTCGGCGAGTTTCCAACTCCTGGTCAAGTAGCGTCCGGGCGACAGGGA